>JAKSUV010000009.1 GCA_024408655.1 Bacilli bacterium | reverse complement strand
AGCGAATAACCAGTTGATTTAGAAAGGAACGGAACGGTTCGTGAGGACCGTGGATTCACTTCAATGATATAAACCCGGTCATGTTCATCAACGATAAATTGAATGTTAAATAAGCCGATGATGCCAATCCCTAAACCGAGTTTCTTAGAATACTCTAAGATGGTGCCTTTTACTTTATTAGAAATTGAGAACGCAGGATAGACACTAATAGAGTCACCCGAGTGAATACCCGTCTTTTCAACTAACTCCATAATCCCTGGCACAAAAACATTTGTCCCATCACAAATAGCGTCGACTTCGCATTCTTTACCAAAGATATATTTATCAACGAGAACCGGTTTATCTTCATCAATTTCCACCGCCGTTTTTAAGTAGCGACGGAGTTGTGTTTCATCGCCCACGATCTGCATCGCGCGTCCACCTAAGACAAAGCTTGGCCGGACTAAAACTGGATAGCCTAATTTCTTCGCTGTTTTCACGCCTTCTTCAATGTTAGTTACCGCGCGTCCTGGTGGTTGAGGAATATGTAGTTTTTCAAGTAAACGTTCGAATAAATCACGGTTTTCCGCCCGGTCGATAGCCTGACAATCGGTGCCGATTAATTTCACTCCCATCGCGTCAAGTGGATCGGCTAAATTAATCGCGGTTTGTCCGCCCAGTGTCGCAATGACACCATATGGTTTTTCATAATCAACAATCGCCATCACATCTTCGGGTGTTAATGGTTCAAAGTAAAGTTTATCCGCGGTCGTGTAGTCAGTCGAAACGGTTTCGGGGTTATTGTTAATAATGATGGCTTCATAGCCTGCCCGTTTAATCGTTTGGACTGCGTGAACGGTTGAATAGTCAAATTCCACTCCTTGACCAATCCGAATTGGACCCGCCCCAAGGACTAGGACTTTCTTTTTCTTAGTTAAGCGTGATTCGTTTTTCTCTTTCGGATTAAACAAATGTTTATAGGTGGAATATAAGTAGGCGATATATTTTCCAGTATGGAGAGTATCAACCATCTTAAAGATCGGCGTAATATTATTCTTCTTCCGGTAACGATAAAGTTCGATATCACTCATCCCCCAGAGGCTCGCAATACAATGATCAGAGAAGCCCATGGCTTTCGCTTTCTTGAGTAAATTTAGATCTTTATGTTTGGCTTTTAGTTGATTTTCTACATCCATAATCCGCTTAAGGGCGTCTAAGAAAAGTGGCGTAATCATGGTAATCTTTTGAATCTTTTTCACATCTTCACCCATCCGTAAGAGTTCCGCGATAGCGAAGAAGTTATCAT
This sequence comes from Bacilli bacterium, assembly GCA_024408655.1. Classification (GTDB taxonomy): domain Bacteria; phylum Bacillota_I; class Bacilli_A; order RFN20; family CAG-826; genus UB1719. The sequence goes on along the minus strand of JAKSUV010000009.1, from coordinate 4,453 downwards.
CTTTAAATTGAGTGATATACTCAAGTAATTGTTTCTTGGTATAGCCTCTAAATTTCTTGAGATATAAATGGTTCGCACCAATTTCTAACGAACGAATCGCTTTGAGATAACAGGCTTCAAGGCTATCACCAATCGCCATAACTTCACCTGTTGCTTTCATTTGGGTTGATAAGACGTTACTCGCTCTTGAGAATTTATCAAAGGGGAAGCGTGGGAATTTCGCAATCACGTAATCAAGGGTTGGTTCTTTACTTGCGAAACCACCTGCGACGGGAATTTCTTTTAAACGCATCCCAACTGCAATTTTCGCCGTAACACGCGCGATTGGATAGCCACTCGCTTTTGAGGCTAACGCTGAGGAACGAGACACCCGTGGATTAACTTCGATTAAATAGTATTTACTAGTTTTTGGATGAAGAGCAAATTGAACGTTACAACCACCTTCAATCTTTAATTCCTTAATAATCTTAATCGCAGAGTCGTTAAGCATTTTGTAATCATGTTTACTTAAGGACATAATGGGTGCCACAACGATACTATCACCCGTATGAACACCAACGGGATCAACGTTTTCCATTCCGCAGATTGTAATCGCGTTATTATCGTGGTCACGCATAACTTCGAATTCGATTTCTTTATACCCTTTCACGCTCTTTTCGATTAACACTTGGTGAACGGGGGATAAAGCGAAAGCGTTAATCCCAATCTCCACTAATTCTTTTTCATTATTAGCAAAACCACCACCGGTTCCACCTAAGGTAAAAGCGGGACGTAAGACAACGGGATAGCCAATTTTCTTAGCGGCAACAATGGCTTCATCAACACTATAGGTAATGATAGAAGGAATCACTGGCTCATGAATCTTCATGCACATTTCTTTAAAGAGTTCACGGTCTTCCGCACGTTCAATTGAAGAAGCAGGTGTTCCTAAAAGTTCAACATTACATTCCTTTAAGATGCCTTTCTTTTCAAGCTGCATCGCTAGGTTAAGTCCAGTCTGTCCACCAATACCAGGTAAGATAGCGTCTGGTCTTTCGTAACGAATAATCTTCGCAACGTATTCGAGGGTTAACGGTTCCATATAAACCTTATCAGCGATACTAGTATCAGTCATAATCGTCGCGGGGTTCGAGTTTACTAAAACAACTTGGTAGCCTTCTTCTTTTAAGGCGAGACAAGCTTGAGTGCCCGCGTAGTCAAATTCCGCGGCTTGGCCAATCACAATTGGACCAGAACCAATGATGAGAATCTTCTTTAAATCTTTTCTTTTCATATCTTTTTACCTCGATAGACAACTTTTTGCTTGTGGAGGGTTAGATAATTTACTCCACTCACCTTATAGCCCTTAAACGGCGTGTTTTTCCCTTTGGAAAGAAATTTACTTGGGTTAATCGTGGTGGTTTCGTTTAGATTCCACACACTAAAATCACCATTATGTTGGTAGTTAAACCGTTTCCGTGGATTAATCACTAATAATTCCATTAGTTTATCTAAACTAATTACTTTCTTTTTTACAAGATAGGTATATAGAAGTGGAAAGGCAATCTCTAAACCGGACGCCCCAAATAAACTATTCTTTAATCCACGATTCTTTTCTTTTAAAGCGTGCGGGGCGTGATCAGTGGCAATCATATCGATTGTCCCATCTTTAATACCTTTAATAAGCGCTAACTGATCAGCCTTGCTTCTAATCGGTGGATTAATTTTATACATTCCATCTTCTTTAAGCATTGCATCATTAAGTAATAGATAATGTGGAGCGGTTTCCGCAGTAATATTGACTCCCGCTTTCTTGGCTTTTCTAATTAAATCCACGCTTTCTTTACTCGAAACATGACAGACATGGAAAGCGCATCCAGTTAGTTTCGCTAACTTAATATCGCGTTTTACTTCTTCGTATTCACTTGAAGAAGGAATACCAACATGGTGATGTTTTTTTGCATAGACACCATCATGAATATAACCGCCTTTTGTTAAGGCTTTCACTTCGCAATGCGCGGCAATGACTTTATGAAGTTTCTTCGCTTTCTTCATTGCCTCTTTCATGAGCGCTTCGCTTTCAACCCCTTTCCCATCATCGCTAAACGCCATGACTAAAGGTGCTGTTTTTTCTAAGGGTGATAAACGCTTACCTTCCTCATTTAAAGAAATAGCGCCATACGGCACTACTTCAATGACACTATCTTTCTTGATAATGGATAATTGTTTCTTAAGATGGGTGGGAGTATCACTCACGGGATTAAGATTTGGCATCGTGGCGACTAAAGTATAACCACCTCGTGCAGCCGCTAATGAACCAGTCTTAATACTCTCCTTATAAACAAAACCCGGCTCCCGGAAGTGTACATGCACATCCATGAAGCTCGGGATAAAGGTATATTTTGTTTGATTATATTGGGGATAACGCTTGAGGAATTTTAAAACATTTTGCTTAATTAACTTGGGTAAAATAATGTTCGCTTTGACTGCTTTCATTAAATTTTCACTCTTATAAATTGTAATAGTTTTCAAAACCTTTGCAAGTTTTTTTATTTGCAAAATAAAGTGACAAGAAAAAACTAATTTTTACTTACAGTAAAACTATTTGTATAAATCCCACACTAAAGTACCATAGGCTTCTTTAATTGGGACGATAACTGGATGTTCCTGATCACCACCATTTGGACCGTGTTGACACATGTATAGTTGACCATTATCTTCAAAAATCATACTATGTCCACCATCATTATCGTTATACATATATTTTGAATAAAGCATCCGGTCTTGATGAACCCACGCATTAGGATTATCAATTTCCGCTTCGCCTTCGCGGTTAATTAACATGCCTGTTGCATAACCACCAGGAACATCCGCGCTGTTTGACCAAAGCATAACTAAACTTCCATCTTTCATTTTATGAACAAAACAGCCATCGGTAATTCCGCTATTTCTGCACCATGGACCATCATGAGCGTTAAAAAGCGTTTTCGGTTTACCAACAATCGTTTTTAAATCATTTGACAATTTTACAATATTCATCAAACCAATTCCACCAGGACAATCCACCCATTCTTTAACATAAACTAACCATGGTTGCTTATTTGCGTCAACATATAATGTTCCATCAATCGTACATCCCAATCCATCATCAGTAATATGACCTGGTTTAACAGTGTTATTCGGGTGTTCAGAAATTACACTAAAATCTTTATCAGGCGATGAGCTTTCAAAAATAGTTACCCCACGTTTTCCAGTTGCCACACTATTATAGGTCGTGAACATATAATACTTACCATTATATTTATGCATTTCTGGTGCCCAACGTTGCTCGGCAACATCGGCTTGACTACTAGTAACGATTTCGTTATTTAGAAGCGTCCATTCATTTTTAAACGAACCGGTTGTGTGGTAGCACCGCCACTCAATACCCGCCCATTCCGTTGTACCATACATATAATAATCGTCGCCTTCTTTTAAAATAAACGGATCACGAATATTACGATATTTGTTAGTGGGATCTTCAGGTAAAGTAATTTCAGTAATCTTGTCAGGTTTACATTCGCCAGTGATTGATAAATTATTTGGCACTTTTAGACCATCTTCATTGCAATAGTCAGTCAATAAATGATCAATCGCGCATGTTCTAGACAATTCAGTGGTATAACCAATGACCACCTTCGCGCCTTCAACTTTGATTGCATATTGATCATCTTTTAATGTTTTTGATAATTCTTCTGATTCAGCACGCCCACGATCAATAATAATTTCTTTCTTATTAGCTGAGTCTTTAATATCATTAATCGTTAAGACATAATTTTTATAATAAGACAGAGCGTCATTAATTTGGTAGGCACCTTGCAAAGGCGTCGCCTTATCAGCGACAATTCGATACGATGCATCGATAACAATTTTGTTTCGATCTCCGCAACTAGTAAGGGTGCCAAGCATTGATAAGGAGGCAATCCCGATTAAAAATAATTGTTTCTTCATAATTTCATTTTACATTAAAAAAGCGCCCGAAGGCGCCTTTTTATGATTGAACTAATTTATTCAACAAACGCAACGATGACGCGTTTTGCACCATCTCCACGCCGGTTCACACATTTATATTGATGCGTATAACCGCCTTTCCGGTTTTTAAAGCGCGGACCTAAGACTTTAAAGAGTTTAGTTAACGCTTTCGTGTTATCGCCACTCTTTTCGTTTCTTAAGAGTTTAAGCGCTTCACGCCGCGCGGCTAAAGTATCTTTTTTCGCTAAGGTAATGAGATGATCAATATTCTTAACGAGTTGTTTCGCCACGCCACTAGTGACCGTAATCTTTTCGTGAAGAATTAATTCGGTCGCGACGTTACGTTGCATCGCGTGTTCCCGCGTTGCGGTCCAACCGGTCTTAAAGCGAACACCGGTTTTACCATGGACGTTCTTTCTACCATGCGCTGCCATAATTACTTATTCTCCGTTGAATAGTCACG
>JAKSUV010000008.1 GCA_024408655.1 Bacilli bacterium | reverse complement strand
AAAAACCTCCCAATTATTGTACCAATTGTTGGTCCAATATTTGGGGGTAATTTCAACTCGTTGGTGCCCGAGGTCGGACTTGAACCGACACGGATTTTACTCCCCAGGATTTTAAGTCCTGTGCGTCTGCCGATTTCGCCACTCGGGCAAGAGTTTGGTGATCCATAGGAGATTTGAACTCCTGACCCCTTGATTAAAAGTCAAGTGCTCTACCGGCTGAGCTAATGGATCATGGTTGGGGTGACTGGGATCGAACCAGTGAAATGCGAGAGTCAAAGTCTCGTGCCTTACCGCTTGGCTACACCCCAAGGTGTTCCTGGTGGGAGAGAGTGGATTTGAACCACTGAACCCGAAGGAACAGATTTACAGTCTGCCGCGTTTGGCCGCTTCGCTACTCTCCCGCGATTTTACTACGTAAATGGTGGATGCTGAGGGGATCGAACCCACGACCTCCGCCGTGTAAAGGCGATGCTCTCCCAGCTGAGCTAAGCATCCGCTTAGTCCAATTTACGTGCCTTATAAATATATCATTGACCACTCACGTAGTCAATTAAGATATTTCGTAAATTAATAACCTTTTTTGCCTAAAAGGTGGAACATGTTTTTCTTATAAATTTCCACCCCGGGTTGGTTAAACGGATTGACATCTAAAAGATAGGCACTCATCGCACAGGCTTTCATAAAGAAATAGAAGAGATAACCTAAACTTTTGGCATTTAATTCTTCAACCTCTAAGATGACGTTATTCACCTTCCCATCGTGTTCATGGGCGGCAAGTGTTCCGAGGTAGGCTTTTTCGTTCACAAAGCTTAACGCTTTGTTTTCAATGTAATTTAGACCATCTAAGTCTTCATGATCGTGCGGGACCACAATATCTTTCATCGGCTTTTTAATAAACAATAAGGTTTCAAATAAAACCGGTGAGCCATCTTGAATAAATTGACCTAAGGAGTGAAGGTCAGTGGAGAAAGTCGCACTCGTGGGTAATAGACCCTTATGTTCTTTCCCTTCGCTTTCCCCAAAGAGTTGTTTAAACCATTCGGCAATTTCTTTTAAGTGCGGTTCATAAGTAACAAACATTTCGCATTGTTTATCATGGCGATACATATAATCACGAATTACCGCGTATTGATAGCAGGGGTTATTCATTAGTTCGGCATTATTATAATTATTCATCGCTTCTTTAGCGCCTTCTAGCATCGCCTTAATATCAATCCCGGCACACGCGATAGGGAATAAACCAACGGGCGATAAAACACTATAGCGACCGCCAATATCACCCGGGAGGGTGAAGGTGGTGTAACCTTCTTTCATCGCTTCTTGTTTTAAAGCGCCTTTTTCTTTATCGGTCGTGGCAAAGATCGCGTTCTTCGCGGCTTCTTTACCAACCTTACTCTCTAGGAGTTGTTTTAATAAACGGAAAGAGATACTAGTTTCGGTGGTGGTGCCACTTTTCGAAATGACGTTAATCGCAAAGTTTCGATTTTTTAAATAATCCATCACTTGGGCAATATAAGTCGCGGAGAAGGTTTGGCCCATAAAAATAATCTTAAAGGGATCATCCGGGTATAAGCCTTTTAAAGCGTTAATCGCTGCCAGAGCGCCTAAATAGGAGCCGCCAATGCCGCAGACGACTAATGTATCAAAATGGCTACGGACTTCTTTCGCCTTTTCCATCATGAGGGCTAATTCATTTTGGTCATATTCATTAGGATAATTAAGCCAACCGAGGAAATCATTACCGGGTAGACTCTTCGCGTGAATCCCTTCGTGAATTGTTTTTACTTTCGCCTCATAACTAGCGAAGTCGACTTTGTCGACTAAATGAGATAAATCAACTTTTACCATACTTTTTTCCTCCTTGTTAGTGGTGGTGTGATTAATTTTATTCAATGTATCATCAATAAATTTTGGCATCGCTTCTTTTAAAGCGGTGAAATCAATTCGGCTCTTAATCCGGTCATTAAGACCACCTTTATCGGCGAGTCGTTCTTCTTTACTTACTTGTTTAAGTGAGACTTTTAAGAAGTTTTTCTCTTCATCGACCGCGATTACTTTCACAAGATATATCGCTCCGACATGTAAGTAGTGATATAAATTACGGATATAACTATTGGCAACTTCACTAATATGAAGCAAACCTTGAGTCTCATCTTCAAACACCATGAAAGCGCCATAGGAGACGATACGCGTAATGGTGCCTTGTACTAAATCACCGACTTGGTAATTCATTTCAGTGCCTCCATGACTTTATTAACATCTTCACTCCGTGTGACTTTAAATAGATGTTCTTTACCTTTAAGTAAATGGACGGGTCTTTTAAGACGATAAACAATTTCGGTATCATCAAAGGTTGGTCCGTTGTTCTTTTGATACGCTTCTTTAATTAAACCGTATTTAAAAGTTTGGGGCGTTTGTAAATAAAAAGTATCAAGACGATTTACATATTCTTTTACTTGGTAGTTAGGATGTGCTCTCACTAAAGTGTCATAAACACGAACCGCAAAAGTCGTAGCGCCTTTGATTTTGGTTTCACTAATCGCCGTGTGAATGGTTTCTTTATCAAGTAACGCTCTTGCGGCATCATGAATTAAGACGATGTCATCGTCATGGATAAACTCTTGGAGTTTATTTAAACCAAATTTCACGGTGTCATTCCGAGAAGCGCCACCGGCGATGACGGCTTTAATTTTTTGAATGTGATTAGCGTTCGTGAAGTTATAAACTTCCATCACTTTATCTTCGTTAGTTAATAAGATAATGCCATCGATGTCCTCAGAAGCTTCTAACGCTTTTAAAGGATAGTAATAAAGCGGGCGACCGTTAATTAAATAAAATTGTTTAGGCGTTTTTTGTTTAAAGCGTTTACTACTTCCGGCGAGTAATAATAAAGCGTAATTCATAATTTCTTCTTTTCTTTAGCGCGCCGGTGGGCGAGTTTTTCGCGCACAGCGATATTATCAATAATTAATTTCACGACTTTATCTAATTCTTTGTCTTTTCGATAATCCGCAAGACAAGCGTAACTAATGCGTTCTTCTTGCATTAATTTAAGGGCAATGTCTTTTTTCTTTTTATCATAGACCGCAATGGAGTGACCGCCGCTATTTTTGACCACGGTCATACAGGGGACATCGGTGATTCCATCACCAATGTAAATCATATTAGAGTGGGGGATGCGGGGTTTACTCTTTTGGTTAATTCGAATATCATCGTTAACATTTAAGACGCCTTTTTCAATTCGGTATAGATATTGTGTCTTTTGGGTATAGTTAATAACAAACTTAGGCCAAACGGCTAATTTACTGTCTTTATCATAATGGTATTCACACGCAAAGATCTTTTTAAATTCTTTCGCGATGGGTCCACCTTCGATAATTTCTTTATTGCCACTACTGACCACGTAGTGTTCTAAGATAACGCCTTTACTTTTTGCGTATTCGTTCATTTTCTTAAACCAAGTTAAGACACCAGGATAATGTTCAATATTTTTTCCTAACGAATTAAACCATTTGCGAGTCGGTTTAATGCCTTTAGTGAGGGCTTGTCGAACGGTGGAATAAAGAAACGATAGAATCATTTCGCATTGACTGTCTTTAGTGTTCTCGGCCACTTTCGCCCAATATTCACTTGGCGTTAAACCTAAAGCGGGAGCGAGCCCATAATTCTGCATGTCTTCTTTACATAAAGTATGATCATAGTCATACATAATAGCGACAATGGGTTTATTACTCATATAAAAAGATATTATCAAACTGATAATATCAAGTCAAAAAATAATTGCGGGTAAAAATAAAAATTGCTAAACTTAATAGCGTTATTCTTACTGAGAGGTAATATTATGAAAAAATTTCTAGTCTCTTTCGCTGTGGCCACCATGGCATTAATTAGCTGTAATGGCGCTAATAAGATGTATGGCAAATATAGTTTTATGATGGGTAAAGAAAAGGAAACTCACTTTGGTGTGGAGGTTACTTTAAGTGATAAAGATTACGAGTCTTCAGAAGAGGAGCCAATTGAAGGCGCTAAGGAACTACAATTAAAACTTAATCTAAGCGAAGACATCAAACCGAAAGAACCTGGTATTGATGATCCAAACTATCTAGAGCAGTTTTTTGCTTACATGGTAGCCGATCGGCTTTGCGATGGACTTAATGGTTACTATTCGATTAAGGAAGGAGTTTATGATGAGGGGCAAAGAATGGCGCTGGGTTTTGAGCTTTTCCCAGAACTACTTCCGATAGAAGTTTATAGCGAATTTGTCGAAAACTTCATTGTTTCTTACTATGACAAAAAAGGCAAAATGGTTACGCTTATTCTTCCGACTTCTTTGACAGACTTGCAGGATCAATTGTGTTGGTACGGTTATTTTTTTGATGTAAGTTATAGCAAAACCATAGATCCAGTAACGCGAGAAGAACACAACATTATTAAAATTGCATTTATCGATTTAGAAACTGGTAATGGTGTATTTGCTAGTTCCGAAAAGGAAGACAAGACGATAACTGATGGAAAATATAAAATCGATTTGCCTAAACCGCCATCCGGTAGGATTGATAGAATTGGTACTCATCCAAACGCTGATGATGTTGTGTATATAAACGAGAAATGTGGCTCTAAACCAGGGGTTGGCAACAATCTATTCAAAGACGCGGCTGAATATTTTGAAGAAGAGGAATTTATATTCCGTGATTATCATTCGCTATCAGTTGGATTATCAAAGCAAGAATAATTTATGGAAAGAAAGTTCGATAACAAAGAAGTCATTATCGAAGTAAGCCATTTAACCAAGAATTATGGTTATGGGCGGGGTGTTTTTGACGTCTCGATTCAAGTTCATAAAGGCGAATGTTATGGTTATCTAGGACCTAATGGTGCGGGTAAATCAACGACCATTCGTCATATTATGGGATTCTCTAAACCCACGACCGGTTTTACCAAAATCTTTGGTATTGATACCTTTGGTAATACCGATAAGATTCTAAAAAACGTTGGTTATCTTCCTGGTGAACCATCTATTCCAGCAGGTCTAGATGGTTGGGGCTTTATCCGTATGATGCAACAAATGCGGGGCGAAGCGAATGAGAAACGTCTTAATTATCTATTAGATTTATTTAAACTTAATCCGAAACAAAACGTGAAAGAAATGTCATTAGGTGATAAGCGTAAATTAGCGGTCGTTACTGCCTTTATGAATGACCCCCAAGTGTTAATTCTTGATGAACCAACAAGTGGTCTAGATCCTATTATGCAACAAGTGTTTATTAAATTTATCGTGGAAGAGAAGAAACGGGGCAAGACCATTTTATTATCAAGTCACATCTTCCAAGAAGTTGATGCCACGTGTGATAACATCTCGATTATTAAAGACGGAAAACACGTTTCCACCTTTAATGCGCATAAGATTAAAAACACTAAACTTAAAACTTACGTTTTAGAATTTGCTAATAAGAAAGAATATGAACGGTTTAAGCGGACTAGAAAATATAAGATTTTAAATAGCGATGATAAATTATTAACCATCGCGGTTGAACTTGATATTAAGAAGTACGATGAGTTTACGAAATTCTTAACGCATTATCACTTAAAGTCATTAAGTGAGAAGCCGTTTAATTTACAAGATTACTTTATGTCCTTCTATAAAGAAGAGAAGACCTTTAGTGGTTTAGCGGGGGTCGCGGGGAACGCCAAATAGTTATGAGTGAAAAAGATATTTATCAACACGCAAGACGCCTTGAAAAAGTGGCGGATGATAAAATCGCTATCAGCGTTTCTCATTTAACTAAAGACTATGGTCGTGGTCGGGGAGTTTTTGATGTTTCCTTTAAAGTGCCTTATGGGACAACGTTTGGCTATTGTGGCACGAATGGGGCGGGTAAAACAACCACTTTACGTCACATCATGGGCTTTTTAAAACCCGAGAAAGGGAAGATTACTGTTAAAGGCTTAGATGCGTGGGAGAACGCCGAAAAGATTAAACAATACATTGGTTATCTTCCGGGCGAAATTGCTTTCCCACCGGTCAGTAATGGTAGTGAGTTTTTAGAGATTCAAGCCGAAATGCTTGGTTTAAAAGATATGAGTAAAGCGGAGAAAATTATTAACGCGTTACAACTTGATCCAACCGCAAACTTAAAAAGAATGAGTAAAGGAATGAAACAAAAAACCGCTTTAGTCGCGGCCTTTATGCATTCACCCGAAATTATCTTATTAGATGAACCAACGACCGGACTAGATCCCTTAATGCGGGAAGCGTTTAAAAATATTATTCGCGCTGAACAAGCGCGGGGTGCGACCATCATTATGAGTAATCACATGTTTGATGAATTAGAAGAAACTTGTGATTATGTCGCGTTTATTAAAGACGGCCATATCGTGGATATCGTCGATATGAAAGAAATTAAAGAACGGCCGATTAAAGATTACGTGATTACTTTTAAAAACATTAAAGACTTTAACGCGTTTAAGCGCGATAAAATCGCTAAATGTCTAACATTTGATCAAAAGACTTTAACGATTACTTGCCAAGTGAACAAAAAAGATACGAACGCTTTTATTAAGCGTTTAACTAAATATCATGTCGCGTTAATTAAAGAAAATTTATATAACCTAGAACGGTTCTTTATGGAAAATATTGCAGGAGGTATGCAAAATGGAACAACTAGCAATTAGAAACGTACGGGAGAAGGTGAAAGCCAAGGTCAAAGAGGAAAAATTCTCGTGGCCCCTTTTCCGGCAATCGATTAAATCAAATCGCGTGCTGTGGCTCGTGATGGCCTTAGGTAGTGCGGCCATCTTTATCATTGTTAACTTAGTGGTGGGCACGAAAGCCATCTTCACTAACATTGATATGCAAGCCGTCCAACAATACGTGAAAGACGAAGGTATGTCTTGGCTTCAAGTATTGGGGTTACTTGAAAAGATGGGTTTCTCCTTAGCGCGAATCCAGATTATGACGCAGATTGACCTCAACTCAATTCTTAATGAATTAATCTATAAGATTGCGGGTGTCTTATTACCAATGATTTATGTCATGATTGTCTCGAACCGCTTACTCGCCTCCCAAGTAAGTGATGGCTCAATGGCGTATGTCTTATCAACACCGACGAACCGGAAAAAAGTGGTAAGAACCCAATACTTATTCTTATTCCTTTCCTTAGTCGCGATGTATTTAGTCATTTCAATTTGCGCGATTGGTAGTGGGGCGATTGCTTTAGCGATTGTGAACCAAACCATTCCGTTTGCGCAACAAACAAGCTTTGCGACTTATTTCTTAAGAAGCTTCTTATATTGCTTCTCCTCGTTCTTAGCGATGTTTGGTTTATCCGGTGTTTGTTTTGGCGCAAGTGCGTTATTTAATAAATCATCACAATCAATCGCCGTCGGTGGTGGCTCATGTGTCTTTGCTTTCTTATTCTGTATCTTAGGCTTATTTAGCCACAAAGTCTTAGTCTCCGCGGGTGTTGGTGTTGAAGCGATGAAGATCTTTAACTATTTATCGATTTATACCTTAATTGATACCGAATCTATTTCTAACTTTGCGAAAGCGACAACTGGTGTTGATGCACCAATTTCCTTTAACTGGATTTGGGAACTTTGCATTCTCTTTGTAATTGGTGTCTCGCTTGCCTATGTCGGCGCTAGACGCTTTGAAAAGAAAGATTTACCACTATAATCTTTGTTTACACAATGAAAACAACTACAGAGAAACCTAGTAAAGAGCATTGGAGTAAAAGACATCCTACATTAAGTAGAATCGTGACTACATCATTGTTCACCGCGATTCTATTTGCAATTTGCTTTGTGGTGTGGTGGATTAAAAAAGATTCAGTTGTGTATACTGCATCAAGCTGGATTGCGTTTGGATTTGCATTCATTTTGCTCGTTGTACTAATTTGGAAAGCATCTGATTAATATTTGATTGGCATATAAATAAATCTAATCAAAAATATAAAATAAAAAGAGAGTCGGACGGTGCTCCAATTGCATTCCTTGGACTCTCGATTCGTTATTATTGTATACAAATTGTTTCTGGGAAACAAGCGAATTTATTACGTTTAATAAAAATATTTTTGGTGGGCGAAGCGGGACTTGAACCCGCACGGGAACCCATACGCCCCTCAAACGTACGCGTCTACCAATTCCGCCATTCGCCCGGTAGTGAATATCTTACTGAAAAGCACAAGAAAAAACAACCAAATTATGATAGAATCATATGCGGAGGATTTTTATGAAAGATATCTTAGTTGAAACCAGTGCTCGCCATATTCACGTCACGGACGAAGCGCTTGAAATTTTATGTGGTAAAGGCTTTGCCTTAAAAGCCCGGAAAGAATTAAGTCAACCTGGACAATTCGTAAGCGAAACTCGGTTAGACATTGTCGGTCCTAAGAACACGATTAAAAATGTTTCTATTTTAGGTCCAACTAGAAAAGTTAACCAAGTCGAAATTAGCGCCACTGATGCGCGTACACTTGGTGTACCAGCGGTTATTCGTGAATCAGGTGATGTCGCGGGTAGTGCGCCCGTTACGATTGTTGGTCCAGTCGGGAAGATTGAATTAAAAGAAGGCTGCATCGTAGCAAAACGTCATATCCATATGACGCCAGCGGATGCCCAAGAAGCGGGTGTTAATAATGGTGACATCGTGAAAGTTGAATTAAAGACCAATGGTCGTTCTTTAATTTTTGGTGACACCGTTATTCGGGTGAGTGATAAATTTAAACTCGCGATGCACATTGATACCGACGAAAGTAATGCGGCCGGTTGTGCGGGCCAAGTGTTTGGCCATATTGTCAAATAATATCTTTGTGATATTATATTAATAACTTGCTTGTCAAGAATACGTACATAGGGATGAAAAAGTACGTTAGCAACTCTCTTGGGGTCATAACCACGAGTAAGTGCTTCTCTCTAGCAACGATATGAATACGTTAATCATATGGTTGAACGACAAGGCGATGGAATTAGTTGATAAAGTTTCCTCGTCTTGAGGAAATTTTATTTTATAGGAGCCATCGCTATGAAGAAAGAACAATTATTTACTTCCGAAGCCGTGAGTGAAGGTCACCCCGATAAGGTGTGTGATCAAATCGCGGACCGGATTTTAGATGTGGCACTTAAAGCTGATCCATTTTCGCATGTCGCGTGTGAAGTGTTTACGAGTCAAGAATACGTGTTAGTGGGTGGCGAAATCACGAGTAAAGCGAAGCTTAATTATGAGAAAATTGTGCGGGACACGCTAAAAGATATTGGTTATTTAAAACCGTCTTTAGGGATTGGTTATAAGAGCTGCCAAGTGGATGTTCGAGTTCGTGAACAATCACCCGAAATTAATCACGCGGTGTCGAACAAAGATATTTTAAAATTAGGCGCGGGTGATCAAGGCATTGTTTTTGGCTATGCGACGAATGAAACGAAAAACTATATGCCGCTTCCCATCTCTTTAGCGAGCGCCATCATGAAGCGCGCTTCTAAGTTAAGAAAGGATGGCAAGTTTAAAGGCGCGCGTCCAGATATGAAAGCGCAAGTGACGTTTGATTATAAGACACGAAAGATTAATAACGTGTTAGTAAGTATTCAACATGACCCCGATATTAATAAAAATAAATTTAAGGATTATGTTATACATAATGTTATTATTCCGGTGATCAAAGAATATAAATTAAACACGAACTTTAAAACATTGATTAATCCAAGTGGTAGTTTTGTCATTGGTGGACCATTAGGCGATACTGGTTTAACCGGAAGAAAACTCGTCTGTGATACATATGGTGGTTCTGCGCATCAAGGTGGGGGCGCCTTATCAGGAAAAGATCCAACTAAGATTGACCGGAGCGCTACTTACTATGCGCGTTATATGGCGAAGAACCTTGTCGCGGCGGGGGTTGCCAAACGTTTAGAAGTCCAAATATCCTACGCGATTGGTGTGTCTGAACCATTAAGTATTTCCTTCTTAACCTTTAAGACGAGTAAGTATGACGATGAATTAATTGAAAAGATTATCAAAAAAGTTTTTGATGCACGGGTTGGGGCGATTATTAAAGCCTTCTCGCTTAACAAACCGAAATTTCGTTATGTTGATACATCAACCTATGGTCATTTTGGTCGTGATGACTTAAATCTTCCATGGGAAAAACTCGATAAGGTTAACGAAATTAAAAAGTTATTAAAACAAAAGAAACTTTAAAGCGCTTTAATTAAATCAATCGTATATTTTTGACCGTTTTCCGCTATCTTTAGTTCAGGTTTATATTCTTCATAATTAGTGATGTTATTCGAGATGATGCGGATTGCTAAAGCAGGTGTTTTATAAAATTCGCAAACATTTAAAACTGCGTAGCTTTCCATTTCTTCGCAATCTTCGTGAAATTTAGTATGGAGCGCTTGGACATATTCTTTACTTGTGTTCCAACAATCGCTTGAAGAAATCGTTCCACATTCAACTGATTTATCACTGATTGGGTTTTCAACTTTTTCGGCTTTATCTAATAAAAATTGGTCACTATGAAGGGTGGGATCTTGTAATTCCATACTGGAAGGATTAGAAGGATCACCTTTATAAGAAGCGATATTTAAAACATCTTTTCCTAAAATAATATCGTTATAAGTAAGTTCGGTGTGATGACCGCCACTGGTGCCTTCGGTAATGACGTATTTAGGGCTAAAATGTTCAATGCCAATGGTGGTAACCATAGCTGCTTCGCTTGAACCAATCGGAGCTTCGGCCACCACAACATTCTTCTCATCAATTTTGCCCGAATAGAAATTAACGCTATTAATCGTTTGTTTATGGGCGTTATCTAAATTATCTAATAAAACCGCAATTTCGTTCCAACCATCTTCGTTTACTCCGACAATCATAATATCGGTAATGGTTTTATTACAACTGGTGAACACTCCACAAGAGAAAAAGAGAGTGCTTAATAAGAAAAATTTTATCTTTTGCATATACTAACCTCGTTTGAATTATTATATAATATAATAAAATAACGAGGAGATGAACTATGAAACTAACTGTTACTGGTAAAAACATTACAATTACCGATGGTATTAAGCAAGCCTTAGAAACAAAATTTGCTAAATTTGATAAATTTTTTGACCGCGATGATGTTTCCGGTCGCGTCGTCATGAGAACTTATCCAGTGGGAACCAAGATTGAAGTGACAATTTTTGTGCCCCATATGGTGCTTCGCGCGGAAGTGACTGATCCAGATTTATATAACGCGATGGATTTAGCGGTGGATAAACTCGATGGTCAATTACGGAAAGTCAAAACCCGGATGGAGAAAAAGAAGAGTCGTCCATCATTAGCCGAAGCGATTGCGTTAGAAAGAATCGAACAAGAAAAAGCGAAGAGCGAAACCGATGAAGTCGTCCGCACTAAATCGTTCTACCTTGAACCGATGACACTAGAAGAAGCAATTACTCGTATGGAAGCAATTGGTCATGACTTCTTCTTATATCTTGACGCTGACGAAGAAAGAGTCTCCGTTGTTTACCGCCGTTTCGCCGGTGGGTACGGCGTTTTAGAAGCCGAAAACAAATTAAAATAGCATGGAAGCCAAGGGAAAAGTTTTAGCTACAGATTTAGATGGTACGCTCTTTTTCCCAAAGCGCCGTATTCGTATGCTCTCAAGCGCGAACAAGAAGTTCGTGCGGCAATTTGTTGATAGCGGTGGTCGCTTAGTCATTGTCTCTGGGCGCAACCGCTTTTACGCCAAAAAAGTTATTCGCCGGATCAAGCGTCCCGCGGACGTGATTGGTTGTAATTCAGCGTTTATTGTCGCTGATGGGAAAGATATTCAAACCACTTTGATTGATAATCAAAATCTTGACCAGATTATTGAAGAGATTAAGAAGCGTTTTCGTATCACGGGTATTTTCGTGATGAGCGATCGCTATAATCTCATCATTCCAAGAAGAGAGTTTTGGTGGTTACATCGCTTTGGCTACCACATTTATAACTTTATCCAAGGTACTTACAAAGAGCCTTCGATTCATAGTGATCAATTGGTGCACTCCGAATTACAACACGGAAAAGTTTATAAAATTATGCTGTTCTTTGGCATCACTAGACGGGCGAAACTACGCTCGTTAGGGGTCATTCGCGAATTACGCGAACTTTATCCCGCTTTTGAATTTTCTTGGTGCGGGCAGCTCATCGAGATGACTAAAAAAGGTGTCACCAAAGCCAACGGCATAAAACATTATCTTGATTATCTAAAGATAAAACACGATAATATAATGGTCGTGGGAGACTCGGGTAACGATATCTCAATGCTCAAGAGTTTCAAACATAGTTTCTGTATGTCGCATGCGCCACTTCATGTGAGCCAATACGCTCGTCATATCATTGACCGAGTGAGTGACATTGAACACTATCTCACGAAATAAGGAGGATATTTATGAATAATTTTTCACTCTCAATCTTAACTTTACTTCACTATAACGTGATTGTTCGCGATACGTTAGAGTACGCTTTAAATCGCCCGACCTATACGGTAAAATCTTTCCAATACAAGAAAAGAGGCGTGATGGTAGAGATTGAACAACCAACGGTCTTAAAGCAATTCTTAGACAAGAACCAAGAGATTGGTAAAAAGGTCTTAGACGAGATTAACGCTTTATACGCTGCGGTGTATAACGATGATTCGACGATTTGTAAAGTCGCGGGCGAAGAACTCCGGGTTGATCATGGTCAACACATCGCAATCTATGATACGGTGATTCCTCTTCACGAAGATGTGAAGCGCATTATTGATGCTCACCTTGGCTTTGCGAAAAAGAATAATCTTTTAGAAGATGATTTAATGAAACTTATCGCCGCCGACGAAAGAATGTACCGCGGCGTCATCTTCCTTTGCTTATACCGTGATTTAGAAGCGTTATTTATTGAATACAATAAAGCGCGGAACGAAGCGAAAGGTGCTGTAACACCACAATCAAACTTTGTGCAAGGCGAATTATTAAAAATTGTTAAGCACATTCAATTTGTAAAAGACCATCAATCCGCGACCGATGAAGAATATTGGAACGTGGTTGATTGCGTGATCCGTACGGTTGACCAAACAAGTGGTCGTCGGGCATTACCCAAAGATAAAAACTTTAAAACGATTTTCCAAGAAGGCAAGAAACTCATTAACGATTTCGTGGGCAAGGCCGAGAAAGCTTGGA
Organism: Bacilli bacterium; assembly: GCA_024408655.1. Lineage (GTDB taxonomy): Bacteria > Bacillota_I > Bacilli_A > RFN20 > CAG-826 > UB1719. The sequence continues at coordinate 30,985 of JAKSUV010000008.1, read as the reverse complement.
AAGAGTTATATGAACCCGCAATTAATGAATTACTCGCAAAGAGCAAAGCCGGGGACGGACAAATTAAAGTAAATGTCAATGCCCCTGAAGAAAAGAAAAACTAATTTATGCATAAACTCAAAGACCTCTTAAAACGCTTTAGTAAACAAGAATTAATTCTCACTCTTTTTGCTTGGGGCGTGATGGTGGTTGGCTTTGTGTTTTTAATTTTAGGGATTGTGGCGAGTTATTTACCAGTTGATCATCCTTTACCGGAAGCCCAAGCGAATTTCTCTTGGCGTTATTTAGGTTTAATTATTATCGCGAGTGGCGCCGTTATTTATCTTGGGACTTTGTTGTTTTTTGCGAAGCAAACCGACCGGGTTTTTGAAAAAGAGAAACGCCGGAAACAACGCTTAGAAGCGATGATGAGTGACTATAAAGATGCAAGTGAAACCGTCGTGGTGGGGCAAAATGGACAAATCGAAGAAAGTAAACCGGCCGCTACCACCATTGCGCCAGAAGCTGAAGTTAATACTAAACCCGTTGAAGAACATAATACTTCCCTTGATAATGCGGTGATTGACGCCGAAGTTAAAGGAAAATAATATGGGCATTTACGAAGAACTAGCTAGTCGTGGTCTTATTGCCCAAGTCACTGACGAAAAAGAAATTAAAGCGTTAATTAATCGTGGAGGAGCCAAGTTTTATATTGGCTTTGATCCGACCGCGGATTCTTTACATGTTGGTCACTATGTGACACTCGCCTTAATGAAACGCTTACAATTAGCGGGCAATACCCCAATTATCTTACTTGGTGGGGGAACCGGTTTAGTGGGTGATCCGAGCGGTAAGAGTGATATGCGCAAAATGTTAACGCGCGAAGAGATTAACCATAACTGTGAATGTTTTAAAAAACAGATTGCTCGTTTAATTGATTTAGATCATGCACTTGTACTTAATAATGCCGATTGGCTCGCTGATTTAAAATACGTCGAGATGTTACGGGAAGTTGGCCCGCACTTTATGGTCAACAATATGCTCCGGGCGGAATGCTATAAACTCCGAATGGAAAAAGGCCTATCCTTTTTAGAATTTAACTATATGATGATGCAAGCCTATGACTTCTATCATCTTTTTAAAGAATACGGTTGTCAGTTAGAATTCGGTGGTGATGATCAATGGAGCAATATGTTAGCTGGCACCGAACTTATTCGGAAGAAGATGGGAAAAGACGCTTACGCCTTAACCGTTAATCTTTTGTTAACGAGCGAAGGTAAAAAGATGGGTAAGACCGAAAAAGGTGCCATCTGGCTTGATGCGAAGAAAACAAGTCCCTTTGATTTTTATCAATATTGGCGGAACGTTGATGATAAAGATGTGATTAAATGTTTAAAAATGTTAACCTTCTTATCTCTAGATAAGATTAGCGTTTTTGAAAAAAATTTCGCGCATAAAGTAAATGACGCTAAAGAAGCGTTGGCCTATGAGATGACCAAGGTGGTACACGGCGAAGAAGAAGCGAACAAGTGTTTAACAATGGCCCATAATCTATTCGCGGGAAAAGGTGATCAAATGCCAACCGTTAAGATTAACGTTAGTGCGGATTTAGATATTAAAGATGTTTTAGTGTTAGCGAAAATCACGGCGAGTAAAGGCGAAGCGCGCCGCCTAATTGAACAAAACGGTTTAAAGATTAACGACGAAAAAATCACGGATGTTAATTTACTAATTAAATTATCCGCTTTAAAAGCGGGTCTTAAAGTGCAGAAAGGCAAAAAAGTTTTTGTTAAAGTGCTTGCCGCATGAAAGAAATAATTATTTCGCCGTTAGAAAATCAACAAACCGCTTTTAAGTATGTAAAAAAATATTTAAAAGACGCCCCTTTATCATTTATTGAGAAATTATTTCGTAAGAAAGATGTCAAAGTAAATAAGCATTGGGTGAAGAAAGACTACCTCTTAAAAACGAATGACCTTTTACAAATCTATGTGAAGGATGAACAATTAACTGAATTCACCAAACGTCCACGGCAAGTCGCCGCGAGTGTAAAAATTGTGGTGGTGTATGAAGACGAGAATATCTTAATCTTAAATAAACCAAAAGGTGTTTTAGTGCATGAAGATAAAAACGAAAAAGTTAACACACTCGCGAATGGTGTCATTACTTATTTAACAAATAAAGGTGAGTATTCTCCTTTATTTAATAACGCTTTTACACCTGCTCCGTGCCATCGCTTAGACCGTAATACTTCTGGCTTAATTGTTTTTGCGAAAAACTTTGAATCACTCCAAGCGATGGAAAAACTTTTTAAAGAAAAATCAGCTTTAGATAAATATTATTTAGCGTTAGTGGTGGGCGAGGTCAATAGTAATGGCGTAGTGAATGCGCCATTAAAGAAAGACGCGACGAGCGGTTTAGTGCGAGTAGCAAAGGATGGAAAAACCGCGATTAGCGAATATCACGTCGTTAAAAAACTTCATGGCTATACTTTGCTGAAGATTCATCTTATCACCGGCCGGACACACCAAATTCGTGTCCATATGGCTTATATTCATCATCCGGTGGTGGGTGATGGTAAGTATGGTGACTTTAAAGTTAACCGTGATTTTAAAGCGCAATATAAATACGACACGCAGTTTTTATGCGCGAATGAATTACACTTTGATAAAGTGACTGGCAAATTAGCGTATCTATCAAACAAGACTTTCCACCAAGACTTATCGGATAAAGAGAAAGCTATTTTAGCTTCTTTATAATGGCTTTAACCTCTTTTTTCACGCCTTCGTGTTCGTTATCGTGACGGGTTTCGTGCTTGGCGAATTTCTTAATATCGGGTTTCGCGTTTTTCATGACATAGGAATTAGGTAATTCACGGAGCATTTCAATATCGTTAAGATCATCGCCAAAGGCGAAAACGTTATCGATATCGACTTTTAATTCTTTCGCGAGACGAATAATTGCCGCGGCTTTATTCGAATGAATGTTAAAGATTTCGATGAAGCCTTGATAATCATCAACCCAACAACGGACATCGCAACCCGTTCCCACAAATAATTGTTTTAGTTTTGTTTGATTGAAGTTACGGTCTTCTAATTCCATGAGGAATGTCATCACCGGATGCTTGAGATTTTCTTCAAGCGTTCCATATACGACTTTCATATTGGTTAGCCAGAATTCAGGTTGTAAATAAGCGTCTTTGTTAGTGATATAGATTTCTTTATCCGTTTCACAAATGATATTTTTAATTTTAAATTTCGCACCAACAATCTTGACGATGTTTTTAATCGTAGCGGGCGGAAAATAAATCCGGTGGTCTTTCTTTTCGTTATTCGGATAATGAATATGAAGACCGTTTAAAGCGATGATAGGGGAAGTTAAACCAAGGTCATTTTGGAATTTCCCAATGTTACGTGCGGGACGGCCACTACATAAAACAATCTTGTAACCGCGTTTAATAATACGCTTTAAATAGCGTTTAGTAAAATACGGGATTTCCTTATTTTTTGGTAAAAGCGTTCCGTCTAAATCAAACGCAAAAAGAATATCACTTGTTTTCATCGAGTAAGCCAACGGCGTGTTTAATCCGTCGGAGCGTGGCGTTTGCAATCACGCTCGCTTTTTTTGCGCCCGCGTGAAGGATGTCCATAATTTTTCCGCTATTAATAAATTCTTGATAACGTTTTTGGAAGGGTTCAAGTTCAGCGACAACCGCATCGGCTACCGCTTTTTTAAAGTCGCCGTAACGATATCCTTTAAAATGGGCTTCCGCTTCTTTTAAGTCGATGTCTTTTAAAGCCGCGTAGATAACTAAAAGGTTAGAAATACCCGGTTTATGTTCGACATCGTATTTTATTTCGTTACCACTATCGGTGACCGCACTCATAATCTTTTTTCGGACGGTGGCCATATCATCTTTTAAATAGATGTCGCCTTTCACATCAGATTTACTCATTTTCTTAGTTGGGTCAGATAAAGACATAATCCGCTTACCAACTTTACCGACTTCTGCTTTTGGCATAATTAAAATTTTGCCATAGCGTTTATTAAAACGATTTACTAAGTCACGGGTTAATTCAATGTGTTGGGTTTGGTCTTCACCGACGGGAACGACATTAGCGTCATAAAGTAAAATATCGGCGCTCATTAAGACGGGATAAGCAAATAAACCTAAACCAATCGCACTATCTTTCATCGTGTGGGATTTTTCTTTAAACTGGGTCATCCGACTTAACTCGCCCATGTATAAATAGTTTTGGAGAATGGCGTTAGCCTCTGCGTGTGCGCTCACTTCACTTTGTAAAAAGAGGGTGCACTTTTTTGGATCAAGGCCACTTGCTAAATAGAAAGCGGCAATATCTAAACTATTACTCCGTAATACTTTGGGGTCAATTGGTAAAGTTAAGGCGTGTAAGTCCGCGATAAAAATGAAACATTCACCCTTGTCTTGAAAGGTTTTGAAGTTTCTTAAGGCGCCAATATAATTCCCTAAGGTTAATTGGCCAGTTGGTTTAATGCCACTTAAAATCCGCATACTAAACTCCTAACGCTATTTATTATATCTTGCTTTACACTTTTTACATCAAAAACTATAATTTAGATATGCTAAAAGTCTACATCTCACCATCGTGTCAAAGTTGTCGAAAAGTTCGTGAATTCTTTAAGCGGCGGAAAATTCCGTTTCAAGAGATAAATATTTTTAAGGACCTTAATTATGGCGATCTTCTTTATCTACTCACCAAAAGCGAAAACGGCACCGAAGATATTATTTCGATGCGCAGTAAGATTCTAAAAAATCAGAAAATTAATTTAGACAAAATGAAGGTCAGTGAAATCATCGATTTCATCCTAAAAAACCCCAGTGTATTACACCGCCCAATCATTGTGAACGACCGTGAGATGCAAGTGGGTTATAACGAATACGATATTACGAGTTTTATTCCGCGCGCCAAGGAATACGCTTTAGCGAATTGCAAAATTTGTCCAACGTATAAGACCTGCGAAAGTAAGTTTGACGCGAAGAAGTAAATCACTAAACATTGACTTTTTTTTTTTCTAAATACAATTTTTGGTATGGAGAACTTATATGAAAAATAAATTTTTGTCGATTTTTGCTATCGCGCCTTTTTTGTTGGCGTGTAGCAAAGGAGTGCCTAGCAAAGGCTATGAAAAGTGGAAGAAGATAATTCAGGTCGAGTATAGCGGCGTTATTGAATATAAAAGCTGCAATTATGCATACATCAAAAATATTCCAGAGACGCCGGAATTAAATCAAACTTGCTTCTATTATTCAACTTTTTCAGTAAACTCTGTTTCGTACTATTCTTATTATTTCTATTACGAACCGGCCGATGAAGTGGTGCCAGATATGGAAGAAGGTAAACAAGGACAATTGTATCGGCAAGCAGTAGAAATTATTAGGTACGATTCAAGCGTTGGCGAACTTGGTACTTTATAAGCATTTTTTAATATCTTCTGTCGGTAGTCCTACCACATTATCATAGCTACCATCAATTGATTTAACTAAAGGATATCCATCTTGAATACCATAGGCGCCGGCCTTACCATTCGCTAAACCTTTTTTAACATATTCATTAATTAATGAAGTCGATAGTTTATTAAAGGTCACTTTAGTTTTAACGATTCGCTTAATTATTCGTTTTTGACCTAGATAAACATAACCACTTACGACAATATGTGTTTTATTACTTAAAAGTTTTAAAATGCGAATCGCGTCTTTATCATCTTTTGGTTTATTAATAATTTTATTATTTAAGACAACAATCGTGTCACACGCTAAGACATCGTCATGAGGGTAACGCTTCTTCACTTCATTCGCTTTTAGCTCCGCTAACTTAAGCGGATAGATCGCGATAGGAAAATGGTAGTGACGCTCATCAACATTTGGTTTAACGACTTTAAAACGATGAGTTATTTTTTTAATTAATTCTTTTCTTCGTGGCGAAGAAGACGCTAAGATGAGCATTAGTTACTCGTTAATAAAATTGGCACAATAAGTGGGTTACGTTCCGTCACTTGGCGAATCGCGTTAAGCGCGGTTGATAACATCTTCGCTTTAATTTCTTCGTTACTAAGACGTAATGAATGAATGAGTTCATCATACACCGCGTTTTCAACGGCCGTCCGGAACTTATCTTCGTTATTAATGACGAAACCTTTGTAATAAACCCGGGGCCGTTTTAATAATTTATGGTCACGGTTATCAATGGTCGCCGTAATAGCGATTAGCCCTTCTTCTTTAAGCATCTTCCGTTCCCGGATGATGTTACTTGAAATGCCATTAATGTTATAGCCATCAAGATAAATATCATCAACGGGTACATTCTTACCACGCGTGACGATATGATTACGAAGCACTAAGGAGTTACCATTATCGTTAATAAAGATGTTTTCCTTCGGAATGCCAAGACTTTCGGCAATCATCGCATGGAGTTTAAGCATCCGGTATTCACCATGATCGGGCATAAAGTATTTGGGTTGAAAGAGTTTTAACATTAAACGTAATTCTTGGCGACTCGGGTGACCAGAACTATGCAGTGAGAACATGCCATTAGTTAAAACATTTGCGCCCCGTTTACTAAGCGTATTAATTAAGCGATCAATCGCTTCGCCATTCCCGGGGATTGGTGAAGAGGAAAAGACGATGGTATCACCGGGGATTACATGAATACTTTTATGCTCGCCCGCGGCAATCTTGCTGAGCGCGGCATTAACTTCACCTTGGGAGCCCGTACAAATGATACAAATTTCGTGCGTCTTAAAATTATTCACATTTTCGCTATTAATGATTGCGTCATCGGGAATCTTGATATAACCATATTTACGTGATACTTGAATCGCAAATTCCATACTGCGACCCACAATCGCAATCTTGCGGTGATGACGATACGCGGCAATTGCCACTTGTTGAATCCGCGAAATATTACTACTAAAGGTGGAGACAATAATACGGCCCGGCGCTTTCCGGAAAACATCGTTTAACGATTGAAAAACATTTTTTTCACTTGGGGTATAACCTTCGATTTCGGCGTTCGTAGAATCACTAAGTAATAAATCCACTCCTTGTTCACCAAAGTGGGCAATTTTGTTTAGTTCCATTTGTTCACCAACGGGAGTTAAATCAACTTTAAAGTCGCCCGTGGTGGCGATACGACCTTCTTTTGTGTCAATCACGACGCCATAAGCGTCAGGAATCGAGTGAGTGACTCGGAAGAAATTAATTTTAAATTCATCGCCATTAATTTTTAAATGGGAATTCGCGTTATATTCGACGATGTTAATTGGTTCTCTCACCCGCATCATGTCAAGTTTATGACGAATGAGCTCAGCGGCAAGTTTTGGGGCATAAACGGTAGGGATATGAACCATCTGGATTAAAAACGGAATGCCCCCAATATGGTCTTCGTGGCCGTGCGTAATAATTAAAGCTTTAATCTTGTGTTTGTTTAATTTGAGATGGGTGTAATCCGGGATGACGTAGTCAACACCGGGTAAATTGGCTTCGGGGAATTTCACGCCAGCGTCGATTAAAACAATCGATTGTTCGGTTTCAAGGCAATAAGTATTTTTACCAACTTCGCCTAAACCCCCAAGCGCATAGATAGAAACACCATCATGGCTAGAAAAGTTATTCATAATTTAAAAATGGTAATGATATTGTATAGCAATTTCTCTAAGAATACTAATTATTTATTAAAGCGCAATAAAATCTTCGGGCGCTGATAAAGGATCAAGTTTATTAATCCGGTCATAATATAGAATACCCGAAAGATGATCGATTTCGTGTTGTAAAACGATGGCTTCTAGACCCTGCGCTTTAAAGGAAACGTTTTGTTTTAATAAAGCGTCATAGCCTTCAACGCGAATGGCGTAATGACGGAAGACATAGCCATCGTGCGTTTCATCAACACTTAAACAGCCTTCGCCACCTTTTAAGTAGCATTGTTTAGCGCTTGTGGAAACAATCTTTGGGTTCACGAGGGCGTGTGAGATTTCTACTCCGTCTTCATTAGTTAAATGAACCACAATCATTTTTTTATTAATGCCGATTTGGGGAGCGGCAAGACCAATCCCTTCGCGCACCTCCGGATGAGTTTTCCGGTAATTTTCATTTTGGCTGTTTTTTAAATATTCCATCATATCGGTAATCGTTTCTTCGTCTTCTTTGCTGATCGGTAAAGTGACATCAACTGATTTATTACGAAGACTTGGGTTATTGTCTTTAACAATATTAAGTTTTTTACTATGGTGGGCGCCAACCATAATTTTGCCGTTTACATATGTGGCAATGACCGGCGTCTTACTAACTTTATAATTAGTTTGGGCAGTCGTTTTTGGATCCGTAAAGTCACACGGATAAATTGAGAAGTCTGCGGCGCGACCAACTTCGATAACACCAATATTATTTTCTTCGAATAGTAAATAAGCGGGATCACGGGTTAATGCCCGTAACGCTAAATCGGGAGTGATACATTCGTGTGCATCACGGGGGCCAAGATAGTTCGGCGAAGTTGGGTCAGCATTATCCGGATCAACCCGGTTTACCGCGGCATAAATCATGTAAGGAACACCTTCAGGACACATCCCATCCGTGTGGAAGGAAACGCGGTTATGATTATCTTGACCAAATAAGGATTTAATTAAATAACCACGTTGAATGCTCCGTTTATCCGGATTTTGTGGGTCATATTTACCATAAATTTCTTCTTCATAGCGATCCGCCGCTTGCTTCCGCACAGACCAATGAGGTGCGACAAGCGGGGTCACATGGTATTTTTCAAATAAAGGAACGTCTTCATCACGAATATAAGCGCAGTGGGCGATGCTATTACGATTATAAGGATAAATTTGGTAAGCTTTACCGAATTCATTTAACGCGAAACGGACGGCCCCATCCCCATAAGCGTGTACATCAACGGCTAAATCGTTTTTATTCGCCTCGACAATTAGTTCTGCCATCGAAGGAGCGCCGTGCCGTAAACTCTCACGCCAACGGAAAATGCCACGATATCCTTGTGGATAATAACGCTCAAACGGATTATCAACATAATTTTCTGTTGTATATGCACTATATTTTTCCGTTGTGCCATCAATAAATAATTTCACACCGACAATTTTAAAGAATTCGTGCGAATATTTTTTTCGCATTTCAATCGCGACTTGAATTTGTTCTTTCGCACTTGCGGTGCTAATTTCGTCGATTAAGAAAAAGGAACGAACTTTGTATTTGAGTTTGCCTTCAACCGCTAATTGATACATCGCTTCGACGAGTTGGACGGCGGAGTCATTGATAATGGTGCAATCGCCGATGGTGGTGTAACCGGTTGGTAGATAAAGTCTTTTTTGGGTATTTAAAATGCTACTTTTAACTTCTTCAATATTCCGTGGGATGTGAAGAGCGATGATATGAAATGGCGTTTCGCACACATTCCCATCGAGTTCGGGTCCATGACCATAATCTTCGAGTCCAAACATATCATAGAAATCGTTATCTTTAACAAATTTTGCATCATCGGTGATGAGGAAACGTTCGCGGATAAAATTAAGCGCTGCACTATTAAGGCAACCTGAGTGTCCACTTGCATCAATAACGATGAGAGGACGATTTAATGGTTGTCCATTTAATCGAACTTTTTCATCTAGCATTTTACAAGTGAAATGATGTTTACCTTGACTTAAACTAGCGTAAGAACCATAAGTCGAATAGAAGGCTTTATCTGGATGAGCGGCGATATAACGGTTAAGTTTCGCAATCGTTTGAGCAGCGGTATCGTCATTCGTACATAAACAACCGGAAGAGAGACCCGCACCCATCATACTTGGATGGGCGTGACCATCAACAAAACCAGGATAAATATAGTTATCTTGGTAATCGACGACTTTGGTTTTTTTATCAATGTAATTTTCGGCGTCACTCTTGCTACCAATAAAAATAATTTTGCCATCTTTGCTCGCCACAGCTTCCGCGGTAGTTTTTTTATTATCAAGAGTAATCACGTGACCATATAAAACAAGGTCAGCTTTTGTTAAATTGCCGTTAGGAAAATTATCCATACAATTTTATATTTTATGCTATATGCATAACATTTCAATATTTTTTTGAAATTTTTTGTATAATTATGGTTGTTATGCGTGTCGTAGCTGGTTTATATCGGCATCGTGAATTATTGATGCCGAAAGGCAAAAATACCCGTCCCAGTAAGGATATCGTGAAAGAGGGTTTTTTCTCCGCGCTTGGCGAGTTAGTCCAAGGCGCAACGGTTTTAGATCTATTTGCGGGTAGTGGCGCCCTTGGCATTGAAGCCATCAGTCGTGGGGCGAAATTGGCCTATTTGGTTGACCATGACCGCGAAGCGCTTAAAACGATTAGAACTAATCTTGATAATCTAGAGATTACGAACGCAAAAGTGTTGTCATCAGATTATTCACTCGCACTCGCGCAATTCAAAAACGACGGAATTAAATTTGATTTAGTTATACTTGATCCACCATATCAACTAGATGTGATTAAGAAGATTGTTCAGCAATTAGTTGATGATGAACTTCTATCGAAACAAGCGGTGATTGTGATTGAAAGCGAAAAAGAAATTAAACTCGATATCACTTTTACTAAAGTACGCGATTACCGTTATGGACGGACACTAATTAAAATTTTATGGCGGTAAAAAAGGTTGCAGTTTTTGCGGGCAGTTTTGACCCGATTACCAATGGACATTTATCGATTCTTAAACGCGCTTTAAAAGATTTTAATCAAGTAATATTACTTTTAGCCGTTAATCCAAAAAAGCGTGCTTATTTTACGAGTAAAAAACGTTTAGCGATGATGAAGGCGGCGGTCAAAGGTTTGGACCGTGTCAAAGTTGATTACACGAAAGGTTATACCGTTAATTACGCGCGCGATCATCATGCAAAGTTTCTTGTCCGTGGAGTGCGGAATAAGGCCGATCAACAATACGAAGATAAACTGGCGAAGATTAATCACCAGCTCGCGCCGGAGATTAAAACCGTTATTTATCCCTGCGAAGTTAGTTATAAAGATTTATCATCCACCAAAATTAAACAACTAATTAAAAACGGGAGTGATTTAAATCAATTTCTCCCGCGTTCAGTCATTAAACTAATTTAATTATTTAGGTTCGAATTCGCCCTTGCCGTTCCAACAATCAACAAGGAATTTCGCTCTAGCCCAGTTATCTTCGCCAGTTAAACCAAAGGTTAATTGAGTGATACCAATATTTTTATTATCAGGATTAGTGAGTAGGGTGTTCCAATCAACGAGGATGATTAAAGGCAAATTAAAGTTATTTGGATCACAATCGCTAAGTTTTGTTAATTGCTCCTCAGTAATCTTACCGTTTTTGAAATATTCAGTATTTTCCGCGTTTACAGCCGCTTCTTCAAAGAACCAACTCTTGCTATCCATGAAAGTTTCAAACGCGGATTTCTTGGTAGTTGAGGTGGTGGTCTTTTCATCAGTGAAGATGGTATAGAGATGAAAATCTAGGTTATCAATGATATCAAAAGTCTCGGTTTTCCAATAAGTTTGTGCGATTTCAAATCCGGATTTTAAATCATCATCAACGGTGGCGTAACTAGTGAAGAACAAGAAAAATTTCTTTTCTTCCGCTGGAATCTTGTTGATAACTTCTTTTTTGTCTTGAGCTTTAGCGTATTCGTCACTATGAATCCGATAACGCTCTAAAAGCTGTTGCGCTTTGCTATCCTCATCACCTTCCATTGTTAGTTGGTAGGTTTCAAAGAACTTCTTAGCGCTATTATTGTTTTTAATTAAATTTTGAATTGAGCTCGTAATCGCGGGAATCGAGAAAATCACGCCGAAAATTAAACCGACAATTAAAAGGGGTTGAACCCAGGCGGTGTTCTTAATCCAACGCCAGATTTTCACAAAAACGTTACCAATCGCTTTTAAAATTTTCATAAATTTTGCTTAATGTGATACCGGTTTATGATAACTTACCTATGGCACTTTTGCAAATTATTTGTAAAATCAATTAGTTCATAAACTAATTTTTTTGTTTGAGTTGTATTTTTATGGACTTATACTAGAATAAGAGTACTAAACGATGAAAAACGTGCTTGCGACCCAGAAAGATAAAGTCAACGCTTACCTAAATAAGCATCCGAAAACTAAAATATTTACCGAATATTTCAATTCGATTTTGCTCACTTTATTAGCGGCTTTGCTTTTTGCTTTAACTTTTAAAATATTTCAATCACCCACGATGAGTGAAGGGACTCCTGAAGCCCTACCAATTATTTCGGGCGGGAGTAGTGGTCTAGCGCGGATTATTGCTTTAATTTTCAATATGTCGACGGGCACGAATGAAAATATGACCCTTATTTATTCAATTTCCTATGCGATTATTAATATCCCAATTATTATCTTAGCGTTCCGCAAGATTAGTTTCCGCTTTGCCTTATTTACCACCATTAACGTTGTGGCTACTTCGTTATTAACTAACTTCATTAATTTTGGATTTATCGATACACTTGCTACCCAAATTGCTTGTGTCATTAAAATAGGTGACGGCCCAATTATTCAAGCGGGTTTATTAACTCGCGCGATGCTAGCTGGTATATTTTCTGGGGTCGCGAGTAGCTTTTCATTTGCCTGTGGTGGATCTTCGGGTGGTGTGGATACGATTGGTTACTATTTCTCAATGAGAAAATCAAGCAATATCGGGCGTTATAATATTTTAATTAACTCGGTGATCTTTGCGTTATTTGCCATCTTAAGTGGTTTCTCAGAAGTACAATCAGGGACACCCGGACCTGATGCGGTTGCGAATGCGATTGTAATCTTGTTATTTGTCACGATTTTCTCGTTTGTGTCGGCGACCGTGATTGATTTAATCACCCGGACTAATAAAAAGGAACAAATTCAAATTATTACGAAAGTGGAGAATCTACCAAAATTACTTTTAGCGAATATTCCCCACGGGGCGACCATTGTCCGTTCTAAAGGCGCGTTTACGGGCGAAGAACGAATTATTATTTATGCGATTGTTTCCACCTACGAAACCCCTCAAGTTATTAAACTAGTGCGGGACGCTGATCCAAAGAGTTTTATTAGCGTGACGAGTATTAAACAAGTCTACGGCAATTTCCGCTTACGGAAGATAAAATAATTTCGTTTATTTAACAAAAAACGATATTGCTAGTACAATACCGTCGATTTAATTGGCGGAGGATTAGGGATTTGAACCCTAGCGCCCTGTTACAGGCCTACGAGCTTTCCAAGCCCGCCCCTTCAGCCACTTGGGTAATCCTCCAGTTTTTAAGGCGAGTTAATTATAATGATATTTTTGCATTTCTTCAATATAATGTGCTTTAATTATATTAAAGAGGTAACGAAAATATGAGCAATCAATTACACTATGACGTGGTGGTTGTTGGGGCTGGTAATGGCGGCCTTTCAGCCGCGGCTTATTTAGCCCAAAATCACAAAAAAGTTCTCTTACTTGAGAAACATAATTTACCCGGTGGTTGTGCGACGAGTTTCCGTCGTGGCCGTTTCGAGTTTGAAGCCACTTTACACGAAATGTGTTCGGTTGGTGAAGGCGAAACTGCGGGTGCGGTCCGTCGTTTACTTGATAGCTATGGCTTACAAGTGAAGTGGGTCGCGATGAACGAAGCCTTCTGCTCAATTAGTTTAGATAAAAAAGATCCGTTTAACGTGTATATGCCAGTAGGCGTAAAGGCGTTTGCGGATGCGATGGAAAAAGCAGTGCCTGGTTGCCGTAAGAGCGTGGAAACCTTCTTAGAATTTGGCCGGATGTTTACCGATGGTGTCGAATGGTTAGACTCTTATCACAATGAACCCGGTGGCTTAGCCAAAATGAAAATGCTCTTCCAATGGAAAGACCTCATGAAACTTGTTCCAATTGACACTGACACGATGTTAAGAAAGATTGGAATGCCTGATAAAGCTAGAGAAATTATTGAATCTTATTGGGACTATATTGCGACACCTAGCGACTCGATGTCCTTCGCGGTGTACGCGTTTATGACTTATAGCTATATTTACCGGAAACCTTATATTTGTCATGACCGGAGTCATGAAATTTCGCTGGCCTTTGATGCAGCGATTCGGAAGATGGGTGGCGATATTTGGTATTGTTCGCCCGTGAAGAGTTTTGATGTCCGTGATAATGTTTGTCATGGCGTGACCTTAAACGATGGCACCTATATTAGTGCGGACTATGTGATTGCTAATATCCATCCTGGAACCGTATTTGGCAAGATGATGGATCCAAAAGAAGTGCCAGTGCGTGACCGTAAGAGCATGAACGCACGCCATATTGGACAACCTTGTCTCACGGTGTATTTTGCCTTAGATGTCACGGCGAAAGAGTTAGGTCTAGATGGTCGATATGACACTTTCATTCGGACGACTGGTAATAACCGGATTCAATTTGAAAATAGTAAGAGCTTAGAAACCCACAAGGAAAACTGCATTACGATTCTTAACGAAGTGATTCCGGATTGTTCACCCAAAGGCACTTGCTTACTCCAATTCACCAAATTCTATGATTGCGACATTATGAAAGGTGTCACACCCGAAAACTACTTTAAGTTTAAAGATAAAATCACGATGGACGCGATTAAACAATTCGAAAAAGATATGAAAGTGAATATCCATGATCATATCGAAGAAGTGGTGATTGCAACACCCACTACTTGGGCGCGTTACGTTGGTTCACCAAATGGTAATACCTATGGTTATATTCCACAAAATTGGGATGGTATGTTTGCGCGTGTCCAATCTGGTCATAAGCTTGATCACACGATTAAACGGTTAAGAATTTGTGGTGGCCATGGCACCCAGATGGATGGTTATTCCCAATCTTATTTAAGCGGACGCGAACAAGCCCGTTACGCCTTACTTGATATGGCGAAAGGAGAATAATTATGGCGAAGTATAATTACGATAAAAAACATTTAAAAGGCTTAGGCGTTGGTGCGTTTTTAGGCTTAGTGAAAGAAAGAAATAAACACATCGAAGCGGCGAGTGATGAACTCCACCCGTTTGATTATCCCGCGAATAAATTAGTGGATGCTCTCCACCCCGCGAGTCAATTAACGAAAGTGAGTAAAGTCATTGCCCGGGCGAATGCGAAAAGCTTTGTTTTAACCTCAACCGAAAATAAGCCACTTGCTTATTTCCGCGCTGGTCAATACGTGGTCCTTGATATCAAAGTGGGGAAAGTAGTGGTGAGCCGTCCCTTCTCAATTTCTTCTTCACCCAAGAAAGCGTTAGGCAAAGATTCTCACTACGTGATTACCATTAAAGATAATGTTGATGGCTTCTCTTCAAAAGAAGTTAACAAGAAATGGAAAGTGGGGCAAGCGGTTAAGATCTCAGGTCCCCAAGGCGAATTCTACTATAGCCCCATTCGCGATGCGAAGACCGTTGTTGCCGTCGCGGGTGGCAGTGGTATCACTCCATTTATCGCCATGGCGGAAGCGATCGCTGATGGTACCGAAGACTTTAATCTTACTATCATCTACGGAGCAAAAAATAAGAGTGCATTACTCTTTAAAGATGAATTAGACGCGATTACGAAAAAATGTAAGAAAGTAAAAGTTGCCTATGTCTTAGAAGATAAGGATGGCTTTATTACCGCTAAGATTATTAAGAAGTACGCGAAGGGTGATTATTCCCTCTTTGTTTGTGGTCCACGTGGTTTATATCGCGCGATGGATAAGGTGGCGAAAGAACTTAAACTCACCCGTCGTCGGTTTAGAAAAGAAGCGTTTGGGGAATATGGTGATCCAACAAAGGATAAAGATTTCCCGAAAGACGCGATTAATAAGAGTTATAAACTCACTGTTATTATGCGGGATAAGAAATATCATCTCACCTGCCATAGTAATGAGACTTTACTTAACGCAATGGAAAAAGGTGGGGTCCACGCGCCAAGCCGTTGTCGGAGCGGTGAATGTGGGTGGTGCCATTCATTACTTGTTAGTGGCAAAATCTATGCACCAAAAGAAACCGAAGGTCGTCGCTTAGCCGACTATACCTTTAACTGGATTCATCCGTGCTGTTCATATCCGTTAAGTGATATTGTGCTTGAAGTTCCTTATAATAAATAAAAAATAAAGAGCAACCATACAAGTGCAGTGCACCCCAAAACGGATCGATGTTCACGTTGTTTGCAACTGATAATTCTTTTAAAGAGATTTAATTGGAATAGCGTAAAAACCAGGCTTTAATGAATATGGTTTATCAGTATTACAAACGATTCCACTTCCACGTATTTCAAAAGCGGAATTTTTTAATTGGTCAAAAGCCTTAATATCCGATGCGCTATACATGACACCTGATTTACATTCGATTAAGTTTAAAATGCCATTATGCTTGATGATTAAATCAATTTCGTGTTGGTTGGTGTCTCGATAATAATAAAATTTGGCGTTAATTCCGTTATTATTAAAAGATTTAATAATCTCATTGATTATATAAGTTTCAACAAATCTGCCGCTAAATCTAGATTTTTTTAATACAATTGGATTATTTAACCCCGCTAAATAACATGCTAAACCCGTATCATTAAAAATTAGTTTCGGTCTTTTAACGACTCGTTTAGTAACCGAATTTTCGTAATAAGGTTGGAGAAGTGTGATTATATTGCCTGATACAAGAATGCTGATCCAAGAATCAATGGTTTTAGATGTGACTCCGATTATTTTTGCAAGATTATCAGAAATTAATTCTTCACCGGTTAAAGATGCAACAACTTCCATAAATCTTTGAAACTGTAATTTATCCTTCAAATTGATAATTTGTGAAACATCTCTTTCGATGTAACTCATTACGTAATCAGAATAAAAGGAATCAATGTCAATTATATTTTTATCAAATATCTCAGGATAAAATCCACGAACAATATTTTTATAAAGATCATCATATGTATCTTTATTTTCTTTTACGTTTTTATCGTTTTTAAGTTGGTCAATTTCAAAAGGTAATTCCTCTTTGTTATTTACCTCTTTATTGCTAAGCGGAGACATAGTGATAAAAGTAGCTCTACCCGCTAATGATTCGGTGACATTTTCCATTAAATTATAGGATTGGCTCCCAGTAAGAACATACATCCCTTCATTTGCGAATCCATCAAATTTGCGTTTATTAACAATCGATTCAATTTCCAAAAAAATTGCCGGACATTTTTGCACTTCATCAATTATAAGCGGGAATTTATGGTCTTTTAAAAATGCGGCCGGATCATTAATAGCTGAAGCTAAATCTCTAGTGTTATCTAGTGATACATAATTAAAATGCTCTTTTTCAACTAATATTTTACACAAGGTAGATTTGCCAACTTGTCTTGAACCAGTTATCACCACTACCGGTTTTGTTCTTATTTTTTTGACAATATATTTATATATAGTTCTTTTAATCATTGAGTTGCCTCATTAATATTATATTAAGTATTTTTTGGAGTGCAAGTACAATTTTTACTTAATAGGACTCAAAATACGTCCCTGACTAAAAAACTTATTTTATGTTTAGCGTTAGTTAGGCACGGTGAGAAGCGCGCGAGTAGTGTGATTAAAGAATTTAAGATTATGCCTATTATGTATTATGGAGGGGCAAGAAGTTAGAAAGGAAGAAAGAAAACGCTCACGAAAGGTGAGCGGTCTAAGGCGGCTAAGAATCTACTTCTGGTAGTTCAGGTGTAGATTGATTATAAGTAAAACTACCTTCTTCTTTTTCGCCATTACTCCGAGTACTAGAAAAGAAAATCAGTTTATTGTCCAAAAATTTGAGAGCGTAATCTATCGTAACTCCTTCTATTTTAACTTTATCAGTGTATTGTCCGTTTTTGTATGTAAAATCATCGTAGTGCACTAGTTCTATGACTTGATCAAAATGAAGTTGCCCAGCTAAAATGCGAGGAGTGTTAAATGCTTCAGGAGAAGTACTTGTTTTTGACCATTCGTCATCTTCATATTCGTAAAGATAGCATTTTCCATCCGGAGTGAGCTCATAATATACGTTAGAATTTTCCGGTCCATTCGTTATCTTATGAAACACACTGGGAGAATATTCGTTTTGTCGTCTTGTTTGTTTTTCGCCTAAAAAATCACATTGTAAATATTCTATGTCCGTAAATAGCATTGCCTTTTCTAGTTCTTCTTGACTGTCAATTTTATCGTCAAGCGTTTTTTGACAACTAAATAAACTCGTAAACGGCACGAATAATATCAAGAAAAAAGCAAGTTTTTTAATCATGCCATTATTATACATTATTACTTAATTAATTACTTCGCAGCTTCTGTAGCGGGCGCTTTGGCTTCCGCTTTTGGGGTTGCGACTTTCTTTGTCTTCGCTTTTTGGGCTTTCATTAATGTCCGATAGCCACGCGCACTTAAACGGACAGTAATCATCTTGCCGTTCACGTTTAATTTAAATTTTTGTAAATTTGGATTTTGGACCCGACGAGTCGCTCTTAAAGAGTGGCTCCGGTTATTACCACTTAATGGACCTTTACCAGTCACTGGACAAACTCTACTCATATATTTACCTCGTAAATCGCACTTAATACTATAAGGGAGGAGAAAAATAATTGCAATTATTTGTTATTAGTCAACGGGGGCTTTAGGGTATTTAGCCCGGAAGGCATCATAATCTAATAACGGCGATTTTTGTTTAATAATTTTGTATAAGTCGTGTTGACGGGTATCAGTAAGATAAACCCAATAACCACTGTTACTATAGAATTTTAAATCGACATGTTTTTTACTATATTTTTCATCAAGATAAACAATATTATTAAAGCGGTACATCATAATCTTACTACCATGCCGAACGATCTGTTCATCTTCGATGACATAGTAAATTTTACTAATATAAATAATCATCCCAATTACCATCACGACAAAACTCACGGATAGATAAATAGCTTCTTTCCTTAAATCAATCGTTTCGACTAACCATGACTTACTACCAAAGATGGTCCAAAGGAGTCCGGCTAAAGCGACCCATAAAATAAAAAAGGTGCAATAGGTGAGCTTGTGGTTCGGTCGTAATCTTGTCTTCATCACTAGTTATTATAATCAAAAACAAATAATTTTGATATAATATATCAAGTATGAGCCGTACATATGAGCATTTAAGCATCGAAAAAAAGTGGCGAGAATATTGGGCAAAACACAATACTTTTTATTGCGATACGCACGACTTTAAAAAACCGAAATATTACATCTTAGATATGTTCCCTTATCCAAGTGGCGAAGGGCTACACGTTGGTCACCCGGAAGGCTATACGGCGAGCGATATCATCGCACGGATGAAACGGATGCAAGGCTATAATGTGCTTCATCCAATGGGTTGGGATGCGTTTGGTTTACCTGCGGAACAATTCGCTTTAAAAAATAATGTTCATCCCGAAGCCTTTACGCGAAAAAATATCGCTCACTTTAAAGAGCAAATTGAGTCTTTAGGTTTTTCTTACGACTGGAGTAAAGAAATCTCTACGATTGATCCAAGTTACTATAAATGGACCCAATGGATTTTCCTAAAACTCTATGAACATGGTCTAGCGGAAGTAAAAAATATCCCAGTGAACTTTTGTCCGAAACTAGGGACGGTTCTCGCTAATGAAGAAGTAATTGATGGAAAAAGTGAACGGGGTGGCTATCCGGTTATCCGGATGCCTATGCGGCAATGGATTTTAAAGATTACTAAATACGCAGATAAACTCCTTGATGGCTTAAAAGAACTTGATTGGCCGAAGTCCACGATTGATATGCAAACCAATTGGATTGGTAAATCAATTGGGACCACGGTAACCTTTAAGATTAAAGGTAGCAATAAAACTTTTGATGTCTTTACGACCCGCGCGGATACTTTATTTGGTTGCACCTATTGCACCTTAGCGCCTGAACATCCATTAGTAAAAGAGATTGTGAGTCAAGAACAAAAAGCGGAAGTCCTTGCCTATATTGAAAAAGTTTCGCATAAATCTGATCTAGAACGGACCGATTTAAATAAAGATAAGTCCGGCGTGTTTTTAGGGGTCTATGCGATTAATCCCATTAACCAAAAAGAAGTCCCGATCTATATTGCCGACTATGTTTTAGCAAGTTATGGGACGGGCGCTGTGATGGCGGTCCCTGCTCATGATGCTCGTGATTACGCGTTTGCTAAACTTCATCATCTCCCCATGATTCAAGTCTTAGAAGGTGATGTTACTAAAGCGGCAATGGAAGAAGACGCAAAACACATTAATAGTGATTTTATTAATGGCTTAATGATTGATGAAGCGAAACGAAAAATCACCAAACAATTAATGAAGATTAAAGCAGGTAGCTTTACCGTTCACTATAAATTACGCGATTGGCTGTTCTCCCGGCAACGGTATTGGGGTGAACCAATTCCAATGCTTATGGATGAGAATGATTTAAAGCCGTTAAATGAAAAAGATTTACCCTTGGTTCTGCCAAAACTAGAGAAGTACGCACCAAGTGGAACAGGTGAGTCGCCCCTTGTTCATGCGGGTGATTGGTTAAACGTAAAAGTAAATAATAAAACCTATAAACGCGAGACGAACACGATGCCTCAATGGGCGGGTTCTTGTTGGTATTATCTCCGCTATATTGATCCAAAGAACGACCACGCAATTGCGGATCCCGATTTATTAAAACACTGGTTACCAGTGGATTTATATATTGGCGGTAGTGAACACGCGGTACTGCATCTACTTTATGCGCGGTTCTGGCATAAATTCTTACACGATATTAATGTTGTACCAACGAGTGAACCATTTAAGAAATTATTCCATCAAGGCATGATCTTAGGGGAAAACGGTGAGAAGATGAGTAAGAGTCGTGGCAATGTCATTAATCCCGATGATATTGTTAAACAATACGGCGCGGACTCCTTACGTTTATACGAAATGTTTATGGGGCCACTAGAAGCCTCGCTGCCTTGGAGTATGACGGGACTAGATGGAGCAAGACGCTTTATTGAACGCGTCTGGCGGGTTTATACGAGCGATGAACTCACAAAACACTATAGTAAAGATAATGACCATAAACTTGATTATATTTATAACTTTACGGTGAAGAAAGTAACTGATGATTTTACGAATCTTCAATTTAATACCGCGATTAGCCAAATGATGATTTTTATTAACGAAGTTTATAAAGCGGATCAAATCTATGAACCTTACATGCTTAATTTCTTAAAGATGTTTAGTTGCGTTTGTCCATTTATTGGTGAAGAAATTAATGAGCTTTTAGGAAGTCATAATTCCTTAGCCTACGCTTCTTGGCCAACTTATGATGAATCGAAAATTGTGTTAGATGAAATTGAAATCGCCTTAAGCGTTAACGGAAAGATGAAGACAACTGTCAAGATTAAGACTAATGCGAGTGATGAAGAAATGAAAAATATCGCCCTTAATAACGAAGTCATCAAGAAACATATTGATGGAAAAACCATTCGCAAGGTCATTACCGTGAAGAATAAAATTGTGAACGTGGTGGTAAGTTAAATGGAATTAGTCATTGATATTGGTAATAGTTTTATTAAGTGCGCTTGGGTGGATTTAAAGCGTCGTCCTCAAGTTTTAAAATGTGAACGGTTTACGTCGAAACAAAAACTGAATTTTGCGTCATTTAAAAACCCCGCGATTAAAGCGGTTGTGATTTGTAGTGTCGTGCCAAGTGTCACCAAGAAAGTTAAACCACTCGTAAAGCAAATTACTTCGGCGAAAATTTACGAAGTAAAGAATCTAAAAAAGAAAGTTAAACTTAATCAATTAACCGCGAAGGAAAACGAGATTGGTAGTGACTTATTTGCCGATTTAGTGGGGGCCCGCTATTTATATGGGATGCCGGCGGTCATTTTTGATATCGGCACGGTCGCGAAAGTTTTAGGACTTGATCACAATAATCATTTTATTGGCGCTTCCTTTTTACCCGGTTCTTTTGGCGCAGTGCAAGCGATGAATATTAATACGGCGAGTTTACCAACGATTAAATTAATCGCGTCACGTTCACCGATTGGTAAAGACACCCATATGAGTATTAATAACGGAGTTATTTATTCATTAGTTTATGCGATTGAAGGCTTTACGCGTGACTATACAAAAGCTTTAAAAGCGAAGCCGAAAGTTATTATTACTGGCGGTGGAGCGCGTTTAATTGTTGATAAATTAAAAAACGTTATCTATAATCCGCACTTAACCTTAATCGGGAGTGATTACATTTATCAGGAGAATCTATGATTAATTTTAAAAAGTTAGTGGCACCATACGAAAATGATTTACTAAAAACTTTAGCGCATTTTGTTAGTATCCCAAGTGTTTATGATGAAGCCGGGGCGAGCGAAACGATGCCATACGGTAAAAACATTGATACCTCGCTCAAAGAGTTTGCGAAGCTTGGCGAAATGTATGGTTTTAAAGTGGAACGGAACAATCGTTACACGGAATTATCGCTTGGTGAAAAAGGCAAAATTATTGGTATTTATGGTCACCTTGATGTTGTGCCCGCTAGCGCAAACGCCAAGCGCAATATGTATGAATTAACGCGCGAAAAAGACATACTTTATGGTCGTGGCGTCGCGGATGATAAAGGTCCATTACTCGCCGCTTTTTACGCGGTTAAAGCTTTAAAGGATAATAATTTAATTCATAATCACCAAATCCGGATCTTTGCGGGCGGCGATGAAGAAAAACATAATACTTGTATTAGTGCCTATTCCAAAACCCATCCATCTCCAGATTATGGTTTTTCACCTGATTCAGACTTCCCATTAATTTTTGCCGAGAAAGGAATGCTCCATTTATTGTTAAGCAAGAAAATTAACTTTAAGCACATTGTGAGTATTACCGGCGGCTTAGTAGCGAACGCGGTTAATGATCGTACTACTTTTACGGTTGATAACATTGAGGAGGTAAAAGATCATCTAACGACTCCGCACCAGATTGAAGGTAATAAAATTACCTTTATTGGTGTCGCTGCCCATGGTAGTTTGCCTCATTTAGGGAAAAACGCTTTTTTACTTGGTTTAAAAGAATTAGCTACGTTAAACCATGACGATGAAGCCTTAAAATTAGCGGAAGATTTTTTAGATACCACTTGTAAACGGATTGGCGCTTATCACCATGGCAAGTATTTACAAGACACAACGGTTTGTGTGGGGATTGTTGATTATCATGATGGTGAACTTAAGATGACCGCGAATGTTCGTTGTCCCGAAGAACCTAGTGTCATGGTAATTCTCCAAGAGATTTTAAAGACGACGGGTTTTACTTTGCTCCACGAAGAACATAACGAGCACTTATATCGTGATCCCGCTTCTCCGTTAGTGAAAACATTGATGAAAGCCTATCAAGATGAAACAGGTGATACGAAGACTCCACCCACTATTACCGGTGGTCAAACCTACGCGCACCATCTTGATAATACGGTGGCTTTTGGGGTAGAACCCGCTGGTGTTAATTATGCGATGCACCAAGATAACGAACACATCCCCCTTAAAGATTTAATGCGAGCGACCGCGATTTACGCGCGTGCCATTTACTATTTTCTTAACTTAAACGATGAGAACTAAATATAAGCCTTGGGCTCTTCCTTATCTAAAAGCCCACGCTGATTTTGCTTACGCGAGCTTTGATCCAAAAAATCCGTTTTATAAACGTAATTTATGGATGGAAGTGGGTGGCGGAAAAGGTGACTTTATCATCCAAATGGCGAGACTTAATCCCAAGATTCATTTTGTCATGATTGAGCGAGTTATCTCTGTGGCGGGTCCCGCCTTAAAAAAGTTAAACGAAGCGGACTTAAAAAATGTTCGGATTATCTATGATAATTTTATTAATGTGATTCGTGATATTCCTTCTCATGCGGTAACCAAGATTTTTCTTAATTTTTCTGATCCTTGGCCCAAAAAGAAACACGCTAAGCGGCGATTAACTTCACCAAGTTTCATGCTTGATTATTACCGAATTTTAAAAAAACACGGACAAATTGTGATGAAAACCGACCAAGTAAATCTATACGAATACACTAAATTAGTATTACCAAAAGAAAAATTTAAGATAATTGTTGATAATCCCCATTATAATAGATTAGACGCTAACGACGCTTTGACTGAATACGAAGCGAAGTTCCGTCAAGAGGGCAAGACGATTTATCGTCTCATCATTAAAAAAATATGAAACCATTAGAAATCACTTTAAAAGAACAAGGAAAAATAAAGCACTTAACGAACAAAACTTTTTGTTTTCCAAAAAGTATTGCCGATGGTTTTTATAGTGCGAACTATTTTTTAAAAACCCGGAACATTGTTTTAAAACATTTAAAAAATCATACCGTCACTATGCAATTTTTTGCTCGCACGGACGACGCAATGCTTTGTGGCATTGACGAAGTCTTAGCGTTAATTAAAACCTTTGCGAAAAACCCTGCCCAATTAAAAATTACATCCTTAAATGATGGTGATTTAATGAAGGCAAATGAACCAGTTTTAAAAATCACTGGCCGCTACGAAGACTTTGGCTATCTTGAATCGTTAATTGATGGTATTTTAGCAAGACGTAGTAGTGTGGCCACGAACACCTACCGGATTAAAAAAGTGTTAGGTAAAAAATACGATATGTTTTCAATGGCGGACCGCCAGGATGATTATTTAACCCAAGCGGGTGATGGTTACGCTAGCTATGTGGCAGGGGTAAGAAAAGTTTCCACCGACGCCCAAGGTTTATGGTGGGGTGGCCATGGGGTTGGCACGATGCCGCACGCGCTCATCCAAATGTGTGGTGGCGATATTGTGAAAGCTTGTCAACTTTATCACGCGACTTATCCAAACGAAAAAGTCACAGCTTTGATTGATTATCATAACGATGTAATTACTGATTCATTAAAAGTCGCTAAAGCCTTAGGTCGTAGTTTAGGCGCGGTGCGCGTAGACACATCCAAGGCCCTTGTTGATAAATACTTTAAAAATAGGAGTACCAGAGGCTTTGATCCACATGGTGTTTGCAAAGAATTAATCTTTGCCTTACGGAAAGCGTTAGATGACCACGGTTATCGTTATGTGCGCATTATCGTTTCTTCGTCGTTTGATTTGACCAAAATCAAAGAATGGGTAAAACTCAAAGTCCCAGTGGATGTCTTTGGGGTTGGTAGTGCCTTAGTGGTTAATAACACGGTTGGCTTTACGGGCGACCTTGTGCGGTTAGATAATAAACCCCAAGCCAAAGTCGGGCGGAAAGATATCCCAAATAAGCGTTTAAAAATCGTCAAACTTTAATGTAAATATCTTCGCTTACATTTCATAATGATTTCTTTTTTCATTGATAATGAAAGAAAAAAAGTGTAATGTAAAAAAACATGGATAACTTTAAAGACCGAGTCACCATTTATGAAGTCGCGAAGGCAAGTGGAGTTTCTCTTGCCACGGTTTCGCGAGTCATTAATAAACAGAGTAATGTGACACAAGCGACTCGGGATAAAGTGAACGCCACTATCGCGCGTTTAGGTTATAAACCAAGTGCCTTAGCTCAAGCTCTTGCCACTAACCGTACCACCAATATTGGTGTCATTATTCCAAGCGCAAACTACGTTTATATTGCCAATCTTTTATATGGTTTAACCGAAGTCGCCCGGGCGAATGGTTTCTTAATTTCTTTGTTTGTTACTTCGCATAATAAAGAAGAGGCGAACCGGATGCTAGAAAAAGTGATTACGACACACGTGGATGGAGCGATTATCTTTGATGATGAACTTGATGAACACGATATTGCCAAAGTTTCTAGTTATAATGTTCCCACCATTGTTATTAATAACAATATTACGGATGAGAAGGTCGGTTGCGTTTATTTTGGTTATGAACATTTATTAAAGAAAATTGTCGCGGCAGTGTTAACCCGTGAGAAGAATAAAAAAGATGTAACTTTCTTACATATGGAAAATGGTGGACGCCTATTATCTAGAATGGAGAAGGCTTTTTATGAAGTGCACGAATTACTGAATAAAAAAGCCTATTCCATTATGACTGATGATTCTTATACCAGAACCTACGATTACTTTAAGCGTTATTTTAAGACCCACCGGAATCCGGGTTACTTTATTGCGTATCGTGACTCGTTAGCGAAAGCGGTTATTAACGCCGCGAAAGACAATGATTTAAAAGTGCCACAAGATATTGAAGTACTTTCCATCATTGGCACTAAATACGCGCACATTATGTCACCCACAATCTCAAGTATGCATATTGACATGATTGAAGTGGGGAAGACGGCGGTGAATATGCTGAGTGCTTTAATTAAACATAACTTAACTGAGAAAGCGCATAAATTTGAAAGCGTCTACGAGAAGCGGGAGTCAACATTAGATTAAGTATGGATAATAACAACTGTTTTGTTAGTCAAAGTGCGAAAGAAGTGGCGCACGCTCTACAAGTTGACGTTCGTCATGGTTTAAGCCATGAAGAAGCAAAAAAACGGCAAGAGCATTACGGCGAAAATAAATTAAACGAAGGTAAAAAGAAATCGATTATTCGTTTGTTCCTTGAACAAATGAACAACCCAATGATTTATATCTTGTTTGCTGCGATTGCGATTACTTTAGGTGTCGCGGTTTATCAAACGGTCAAGACCGGTTTTGATTTCTTTGAAAACTGGGCCGATGTCATTATTATTCTCGCTGTCATTATTCTTAATGCGGTGATTGGGGTTGTTCAAGAAAAGAAAGCGGAAGCGAGTCTCGAATCGTTAAAGAAATTATCTTCCCCCTTAGTAAGCGTATTACGTGACGATAAATTAACACGCGTAAAAGCGAGCGCTCTTACTATTGGTGATGTGGTGGTGTTTGAAGAAGGCGAAGTCATCGGTGCCGATCTTCGTTTAATCGAAAGTGTTAATTTAAAAATTAATGAATCAAGTTTAACCGGTGAATCTGTCGCGGTAGAAAAGAACGCGGATTTAGTGTTCACCGATCAAGTACCGTTAGGTGATCGTCTTAATATGGCTTACGCTTCCACAATTGTCGCGTATGGACGCGGAAGAGGGATTGTCGTAAAAATTGGCATGGATACCGAAATTGGTAAGATCGCTGATAGCATTGCCCAAGATACCCCCGAATTAACCCCTTTACAGAAAGTTCTAGCCAAGTTATCAAAGTTCTTGGGTTTCTTAACGATTGGGATTGTTTTGCTCGTTCTTGCGGTTAATATCATTTGGATTTGTGTTGATGGTAGCGGTAGTCAAATCGATGTTTGGATTAACGCGGTCTTAAATGCGATTGCTTTAGCCGTTGCCGCCATCCCTGAAGGACTCGTGGCGGTGGTGACGATTGTTTTATCGCTTGGTGTTACCCGTATGGTCAAGGCCAACACCATTGTGCGGAAATTACCGAGTGTTGAAACACTTGGTAGTGTCAATGTTATCTGTAGTGATAAAACTGGTACCTTAACCCAAAACAAGATGACGGTAGTAGAAGCCTACATCAATGAGAAAAAATATGTCCGGGAACACTTTACCCATGACTTAGATTTCTTAGCGAAAGGCTTAGCCTTATGTAGTAATGCGACACTTTCCTTTGGTGATCCAACCGAAATTGCGTTAGTAGAATTCGCGCATACTTTAAAACTCGAAAAAGACGATTTAGAGAAACAATATCCACGGACGAGTGAACTACCCTTTGATAGCGTGAGAAAAATGATGTCGACTAAAAACGGAGAATATATTTTTACTAAAGGCGCGTTTGACGAAATTATTAAACGGAGTAAGTCAATTGTTATTAATAACAAATGTATCGCTCTTACTAAGAAACATATCGAAGCCTTAAAGAAAATTAATCAACAATATTCAACTCATGGACTTCGTGTCTTAGCGTTAGCCTATAGTCAAAAGAAGAAAATTGATGAGCACGATTTAATCTTTGTTGGCTTAGTGGCAATGATTGATCCTCCACGTCCTGAAGTCGCGAGTGCGGTGAGTAAACTAAAAGGTGCGGGAATTCGCACGATTATGATTACCGGTGACCACATTGATACGGCTTACGCGATTGCACATAAATTAGGAATTTCGGATAATCCAAAGGCGTGTCTTACGGGTCTAGAACTTGATGCGCTTTCGTTTGATGAATTAAAAGAAAAAGTAAAGACAGTGAATGTCTATGGACGCGTCTCACCACAAAATAAAGTCGATATTGTAAAAGCCCTGAAGGCGAATCAAGAAACGGTGGCGATGACAGGCGATGGGGTGAATGATGCGCCAAGTTTAAAAAGTGCGGATATTGGTATTGCGATGGGGATCACTGGTACTGATGTGGCGAAAGACGCTAGTGACATGATTTTAACGGATGATAACTTTGCTTCAATTGAAAAAGCGGTGGAAGAAGGGCGAGGAATTTTTGCTAATATTCGGAAGACGGTACTCTTCTTATTATCAAGTAACATTGCGGAAGTGTTTGTGATGTTTATTATTGTTTGTCTAGGTTTACCTGCGCCTTTAATTGCGGTGCATTTACTTTGGATTAACCTTGTGACGGATTCAACACCGGCGATTGCTTTAGGTATTGATCCAAAAGATAAAAACGTGATGAAGGAAAAGCCACGGAAACAAAAAGAAAACTTTTTATCAAACGGTCGTTTAGAGTCAACGCTTCTTTATGGTGCAGTGATTACAATTGGTGTTTTAATCGCTTTCTTTGTTCCAGCTTGGCAAGTTGGAGCGTTCACGCTTAATGAAATTAAATCGCTTTATACGGGCGACACTTTATTAGTGGCCCAAACAATGGCCTTTACTACTTTAGCCTTCGCCGAACTCTTCCATATGTTAGGGATGAGTGAGCCAAACCGGAGTTTTGTCACTGTCTTTAAACACAAGAACAAATTAATGTATTTATCTTTTGCCTTAGGAATTATCTTACAACTCTTTGTTGTTCTCACTCCTGGTGTAAGCGCGGTCTTTAAGACCATCGCCTTTGCGCCCATTAATTGGCTCTATGTTTCTTTACTTTCACTTTCTCCATTAGTTGTTCACGAAGTGATGGCACTAGTAAAATATATAAAGCGCAAGAAAAAATAAAAAGCTTATATGTTTAAAAGATTTATTGCTTATTATCGTCCCCATAAAAAAATCTTTGTCTTAGATATGCTCGCGGCGTTTTTAATTGCCGCGATTGGGATGGGTTATCCTATCTTAACTCGCTATATGTTAGCGAACTGGATACCCGATAAGAACATTCAAATGATTGTGATCGGTGGATGTTCGCTCTTAGGTATTTATGTTGTAAGAGCCTTACTTCGTTACTTTGTGCAATATTATGGCCACGTGATGGGAGTAAGAATGCAAGCGAGTATGCGGAGTGAACTCTTTGCGAAATTACAAAAACTTCCGTTTACCTATTACGATAACCATGATACAGGCACGATCTTATCCACGATGACGAACGACTTATTTGATATTAGTGAAGTCGCTCACCATGGACCTGAAAACATTTTAATCGCGGGTTTTACCATTATTGGTTCAATTGTGTATCTATTAACTATTAACTGGATTCTTGGTTTAGTGTTATTAGTGATTGTCCCGATTTTGTTATTTGTTACTTATCACTTCCGGAAACAATTTATTACTAATATGCGAAAGACCCGTCAAGCGACCGCGGAACTTAATACGCGGGTCGCTAATTCAATCGCCGGTATTCGTGTCACGAAAGCTTTTACTAACCAAGAACTAGAACAAAAGCGTTTCGAAGAAATTAATGAAGAATATGTAAAGATTAGGACCAATGTTTTTGGTTCAATGGGTAAATATTTCTCGATTTCTCAATTTGTGACCGATTTATTTAACGTCGTCGTGATTTTACTTGGTGGAACTTTACTTTATCTAGGCTTTGACCGTTTCCAAGTCGCAGATTATTCCGCTTTTGTTGTTTCGGTGTCGTTATTTATTACCCCGGTGAACCAATTAATTATGTTCTTAGAACAATTAGAAAGTGCTTCAAGTGGTTTTGAACGGTTTGTGGGCGTGGTGGAAGAAAAGGAAGAGACAGTTGAAAATGGCACTAAGACATTAGATACGTTAGAAGGTGATTTAGAATTCTCGCATGTAACTTTCTCTTATAACGATGAGAAGAAAGTTCTCGATGATGTTTCCTTTAAACTGAAGAAAGGACAAGTCTTAGCGTTTGTTGGTCCTTCCGGTGGCGGTAAGACTTCGATTTGTCACTTAATCCCGCGCTTCTATTTCTTAAAGAAAGACGCTGGTGAGATATATCTTGATGGTCATAACATCAACGAATATACCTTAGCGAGTTTACGGAAGAACATTGGGATTGTCCAACAAGATGTTTATCTATTTGCGGGCACGATTAAAGATAACATTCGTTATGGTCGTCCAGACGCCAGCGATGAAGAAATTAAAAACGCGGCGATTCGCGCAGATATTTATGACTATATTAAAACCTTACCCAAGGGTTGGGACACCGACATTGGGGAACGGGGATCAAAATTATCCGGTGGACAAAAGCAACGCATTGCGATTGCCCGAATCTTCTTAAAGAATCCGCCGTTATTAATTCTAGATGAAGCCACGAGCGCGCTAGATAACGCGACCGAAGTGATTATTCAACGTGCGTTAACTGAACTCGCAAAAGACCGTACCTGTATCATTGTGGCGCACCGTCTATCCACCATTAAACAAGCCGATTTAATCGCGGTGGTGGATGAAGGCAAGATTGTTGAGATGGGTACCCACGATGAATTATTAAAGAAAGGTGGCTTCTACACGATTTTACATAATTTACAATTCCGGTTAGATAAGCACCGGATCGTGAATTAAATCATTGCTAATTTACTTGGCTTTAATTAATATTAATAGCGTGCCGACTTAGCTCAATTGGTAGAGCAACTGAATCGTAATCAGTAGGTTGGCGGTTCGATTCCGTTAGTCGGCACCAGTATATAAATAAACAGGATTAATCCTGTTTTTATTTT
>JAKSUV010000007.1 GCA_024408655.1 Bacilli bacterium | reverse complement strand
ATCCACGGTCCTCACGAACCGTTCCGTTCCTTTCTAAATCAACTGGTTATTCGCTTGCTGATATTGCGACCGATGTTATCTTAGGTAAGAGCCTCAAAGAATTAGGTATCTTTGAACTCTATGCGCCTGAAAAGAAACGGTGGTATGTGAAAGTCCCTGTCTTCTCCTTTAATAAGTTACGGGGTCTAGATGCTTACTTAAGTCCCGAAATGAAATCAACGGGCGAAGCGATTGGTTACGATGATGATATGCACCGGGCGCTATTTAAGGCCCTACAAGCGAGTGGTATGAAAGTGAAAAACTTTGGTACAATCTTTGTCACCATTGCCGATAAAGATAAAAACGAAGCGTTCCCGTTAGTGAAACGTTTCTATGAGCTTGGCTTTAATATCTGTGCGACAAAAGGCACCGCGGAATATTTAAAGAAACGTGGCATTCGTACGCACATTATGCAAAAGATTTCGGGTGGTTCAAACGAAATTCCTGATGCGATTCGTCAAGGTCACATCGCCTATATTATTAATACGCAAGATGTCGGGGCGTTTGGTGAAGAACGCGATGGTTACCGAATTCGCCAAGTGGCAACCGAAAATAATGTGACGATGTTTACAAGTCTAGACACCGTGGGTGTCCTACTTGATGTATTAGAGGAGACAACCTTAAAGATTTCAACGATTGATGCCTAATATGAAAGAAGTAATTTTATCGATTAAAGAAAATCACCCTCTCACTAGCGATGTTTATCGCTTAGTTTTAACTGGTAAACATATCGATACGATGCATCCAGGACAATTTGTTAATTTAAAAATTCCGGGCTGTTATCTTCGTCGTCCAATCTCGATTTGTGACATGAATAAAAACCAATTAACTTTAATTTATAAAGTGGTTGGGAAAGGCACGGATAAACTTAGTAAACTTCGTGGTGAAATTAATGTATTAACTAATTTAGGAAATGGTTATAACTTAGCCCACGCGAAGAAACATAATTTATTAATCGGTGGTGGTGTTGGGATTCCACCGCTATACTTCTTAGCCAAGGAATTAAAGAAGCAAAAGAAAGATGTAACTGTCATTCTTGGCTTTAATAAGAAGAATGAATTATTCTATGTGGACGAATTTAAAAAGCTCGGCGTGAAAGTAATTGTGACTACGCTTGATGGTAGTGTCGGCGTTAAAGGTTTAGTCACCGATGCGATGAAAAAACTTCGTTATGATTATGTTTATGCCTGCGGTCCAATTCCAATGCTAAAGGCGGTTTATACGTTAGCCAAAGTTGGCGAATATTCTTTAGAAGAAAGAATGGGTTGTGGCTTTGGAGCATGTATGGGATGTACAATTAAAACTGAGGAAGGCGCGAAGCGTGTCTGTAAAGATGGGCCGGTCTTTCTTGGCAAGGAGATTATATGGTAGACACCAAAGTTAAACTATGTGGCATCACCTTAACTAACCCAGTGATTCCTGCGAGTGGTACCTTTGGTTATGGCGAAGAATTCGCAAAACTTTATGATCTAAATCTCTTAGGCACCTTCTCCTTTAAAGGTACAACTTTAAAACCCCGGTTTGGTAATTTATCCCCACGGATTGCCGAAGGCAAAAACGGCATTCTTAACGCGGTGGGTTTACAAAACCCCGGGATTGATCAAGTCATTAAAGTTGAACTACCGAAGATGAAAAAGTTCTTTAAGAAACCAGTGATGGCCAATGTCAGTGGTTTCTCAATTGATGAATATGTAAGTGTGGTGAAAAAACTAAATAAATGTCCTCAAGTTGGTTGGATTGAAATTAATATTTCGTGTCCCAACGTTCATGGTGGCGGCATGGCGTTTGGGACAGATGCCAAAAATGCCGCGTTAGTCACTAAATCAGTTAAGAAAGTAAGTAAAAAACCAATCATCGTCAAGCTTTCGCCGAATGTCACAAACATTGTGGAAATCGCTAAAGCTTGCGAGAAAGCGGGTGCGGATGGTTTATCTCTTATTAACACTATTCTAGGAATGCGGATTGATTTAAAGAAACGTTCGCCAATTCTTAAAAACACCTTTGGTGGTTATAGTGGTGATGCGGTGTTTCCGATTGCTTTACGGATGGTTTATCAAGTCGCTCACGCGGTCAAAATTCCAGTTATCGGCATGGGTGGTGTGTCTAGCGCTGAAGACGTCATTGAAATGATGTTAGCGGGCGCTACCGCGGTGGAGATTGGTTCCGCGAATTTAGTGGATCCTTATGCGTCTTACAAAATCATTAAGGATTTACCACGCGTAATGTCTCATTATAAAATTAAAGCGTTAAAAGAAATTATCGGGGGATGTAAATAATGGGAAAAGATGTCATTATTGCTTGCGACTTCGCGAGCGAAGAAGCCACACTCAAATTTCTCGATTTATTTAAAGATAAAAAGCCGTTTGTGAAAATCGGCATGGAACTTTTTTATAGTGCGGGACCAAGTATTATTAAAGCCATTAAGGCTCGTGGCCATAAGATTTTCTTAGACCTTAAATTGCACGATATCCCAAACACGGTAAAGAAGAGTATGCGGGTATTAAGTAATCTTGATGTTGATATGGTTAACTGTCACGCCTCAGGAACGAAGGCGATGATGAAGGCGGCCTTAGAAGGTTTAACTCGTCCGGATGGGACGCGGCCTTTATTAATCGCGGTTACTCAATTAACTTCCACTGATCAAGCGGCGATGGAAACAGATTTATTAATTAAAGATGACATCGCTAATGTGGTAATGCATTACGCAAAGAACGCGAAAGATAGTGGTTTAGATGGTGTCGTGTGTTCACCACTTGAAGCTAAAAAAGTTCATGACGCTTGTGGTAATACTTTCTTAACCGTAACGCCGGGTGTCCGCTTCGCGGATTCAAATAAAGGCGATCAAAAACGTGTTATGACGCCCGAACAAGCTAACGCGATTGGCTCTGATTATATTGTAGTGGGTCGACCCATTACGGAAGCAATTGATCCAGTGGCGGCCTATGAACGGTGTGTCAAAGAGTTTATAAAATAAGGAGAAAGACAATGGAAAAAATTGAAGAATTGATTGCGAAAGACCTTCTCAGTATTAAAGCGGTTTTCTTTCGACCCGATGAACCCTTTACTTGGGCAAGCGGTATTAAAAGCCCGGTTTATTGTGATAACCGTTTAACTTTAACTTCTGTCAAAGTAAGAAACGATGTGGAAAACGCTTTAGCGGAAACCGTTCAAGCGAAGTTCCCGCAAGTCGAAGCGATTGTTGGTACCGCGACCGCAGGTATCGCTCACGCAGCGATTGTTGGTCATCTCCTTCGCCTACCAATGGGCTATGTGAGAGCGGGCGCTAAAGACCACGGACGGAAAAACCAAATTGAAGGCAAGATTACGAGTGGTATGAAAGTGGTGGTAATTGAAGATTTAATTTCTACCGGCGGTTCATCCTTAGAAGTTATTAAGGTACTCCGTGAAGCGGGTGTTAATGTTTTAGGGATGGTTTCGATCTTTACCTATAATATGCAAAAGAGTAAAGACGCTTTAGCCGAAGCGAAAGTCACAACATATTCACTTACTAACTTTGATGTGATTGCTGAAGTTGCCGCTCAAGAAAATTATATTAAGAGTGAAGATATTAAGCGTTTACTCGCTTTCCGTAATAACCCGAGTGATGAGAGTTGGATTAAAGGATAGTTATGCGTAGTTTAATTGATATTAAAGATTTATCCGTCAAAGAATTAGACGAATTATGTAAAACCGCTTGCGACATTATTAAGCATCCGAAGAAATACGCTCACGCTTGTGAAGGTAAAAAACTCGCGACGCTTTT
This sequence comes from Bacilli bacterium, assembly GCA_024408655.1. GTDB lineage: Bacteria > Bacillota_I > Bacilli_A > RFN20 > CAG-826 > UB1719. Next base: position 41,719 of record JAKSUV010000007.1, on the reverse strand, counting down.
CTTTGAGCCATCAACAAGAACGCGTTTATCTTTTACCGCGGCGATGATGGAATTAGGTGGTAATGTTTTAGGCTTTAGCGAAGCTACTTCAAGTAGTAGCGCAAAGGGGGAAAGCGTTTCGGATACTTGCAAAGTGGTTTCTAATTTTGCGGATATCATTGCGATTCGTCACCCCAAAGATGGTGCAGGTTTAGTGGCCGCCTTAGCGGCGAATGTTCCCGTCATTAACGCTGGCGATGGCATGCACGCTCACCCAACCCAAACGCTTGCGGATTTATTAACGATTTATCGTGAGAAAGGAGGATTTAATAATCTCACTATTGGGATGTGTGGTGATCTTAAATATGGTCGCACCGTTCACTCGTTAACTTTAGCGATGTCACGTTATAAAAATATTAAGCTCGTTTTAATTTCGCCGAAAGAATTAAAGATGCCTGACTATGTCATTAATGATATCATTAAAAAGAACCATATGAAATATAAAGAAGTGACGAGCCTAGAAGATAACATTAAAGACTTAGATATTCTTTATATGACCCGGATTCAACGTGAAAGATTCTTTGACCAAAAAGAATATGAACGCCTAAAGAATTCTTATGTCTTAACAGTTGATAAATTAAAAAAGGCCAAGAAGAGTTTACGCATTCTTCACCCCTTACCACGCGTGAACGAAATTAGTGTGAAGGTCGATGATGATCCACGCGCGGCGTATTTCCGGCAAACGCTAAACGGAAAATATATTCGGATGGCGTTAATTCTTAAACTCTTAGCGTTGGCGAAAAAGAATCCGAAGAAAGAACCCTTATACGATAAGAAGAAAGTCCGCTACGATTTAAAGTGCAAAAATCCACGTTGCATTTCTGGCATCGAACAAGAGCACGAACATAAATTCGTCCCGACCAATAAAAAAGGCGAATTTAAGTGCATCTATTGCGAACAAAAACATTAGTTGATTTTTGCCTTATTATACATAGTATAATATATCTATAATAGATAGATTTTTTATGCAAACTAACGAGCTCATTTACCAAGTTGGCGATCGTCCGAAATTCAAAAATCTATTGCTTTATTCTACCCAATTATTATTAGCAATTTTAGCGGCGACCATCGCGGTTCCAGTCGCAATTGGTGTTCCTAGTCAAATCCCGAGTGCGATTTTAGGCGCTGGTGTCGGGACCATTGTTTATATCTTATTTACCAAAGGCAAATCACCAATCGTGGTATCAAGTAGCTTCGCTTATCTTGCTGCTTTCCCGGCTGCGTTAGCGTTTGGTTATTGTGGTGTTTTACTGGGTGGTATTTTAAGTGGCTTAATGTATGTCATTATTGCCATCATCGTGAAATTTATTGGTGTTCATTGGATTAATCGTATCTTACCACCGGTAATTATCGGCCCAGTTGTCGCGCTTATCGGTTTAAGCTTAGCTAGTAGCGCGATGGGTAATATTGTTTCGGCGAACCAAGGTGATTTTAAAACTTATAACTTAGTTGCTTTATTATGTGGTCTCGTTGCCTTCTTTACAGTGGTAATTTGTTCGGTTCAAACGCGGAACAAAAGTCTTAAATTAGTCCCATTTATCATCGGCATTTTAGCTGGTTACGCTTTAGCCGCTATTTTTACCGCGATTGGCAATGCTACTAACACCGATTATTTAAAGATTATTGATTGGTCACCGGTAGAAAAATTATTTACAAACGTGAGCTGGCAATCCTTCTTTCAAGTTCCGCATATTTCTTTAGTGGAAGGCATAAAAGAATTAATTACTGGTCAGCCTGATCCCCAATTCATTGTTGATCAAGCTAACTTTTATAATACGCTTCATTCCGATTGGTTTATAGGCGTTGACATTACTTTAGAAAATGTGAAAGAACTTACGAAAATTTTAGTGGACAACCATGTGTTTGTTGGCGCCTTATCATGGTCAGGAGTGGGGGCAATTGTATTAGCTTTCTGTCCGATTGCGATTGTGAGTTTTGCCGAGCACTTAGCGGATCACAAGAACATGAGCCGAATCATTGAACACGATCTATTAACTGATCCTGGTTTAACACGAACTTTACTTGGTGATGGAGTTGGTAGCATTGCTGGCACCGTGTGTGGCGTTTGTCCTAACACTTCATATGGCGAAGGTATCGCGTGCGTAGCAATGACGCGGAACGCTTCCGTTATTACTACTTTTACGACGGCGTGTATTTGTATTGTCTTATCTTTCCTCGCACCGTTTAGCACTGCACTTCAGACTATTCCAAGTTGTGTTATGGGCGGCATTTGTCTAGCTCTTTACGGTTATATTTCTGTTTCGGGGTTAAGAATGTTCAAGGATATTAACCTTGATGATAATACTAACTTATTAACGGTTTGTTCAATTTTAATTGCCGGAATTGGTGGATTAATTATTATCTTCCCGCCTTTCCACATTACGGAAACCACCCACATTGTTACTGGTAGTATGGAAATTGGCTCAATCGCCACCGCGATGTTATTAGGAATCGCTACTTACCATATTTGTCGTCGCCTGACTAAGCGGACAAACGCAGTGGTTTCAGAAGTAAACGAGGAAGTGAAATACGAAGACTACGTGCGTCGTTATTTAAAACGATTTGAACCAGAAACATTAGCCACTGGATTATTAACTTTCGGTTTTATTCACGAAAACGTTGATTTTACAGTCGCACAACTTTCTAACTATTTACGAAGCGAAGAAATGCTTAATAATCGCACAGTTGATGAACTTGTTTCACTGATTAAATTATTCCAGTTTAAAGGCTATAAACCCGAAATGAGTAAGAGCGAAATTATTCAGTTAATTCGTAAGAATTGCCAAGAGATTGACAAAAGAACTGATAAATTTTTAAAACAACAATTCAAAAAGAAGAAAAAGACTTCTATAGATAAGTATCTTTAATTAATTCAATCATTCCGCTGTCGACGAGTTTACTAATTGCCGGATCAATCGGGATTTCACCTAAAATTGGTAGTTGATAGAAATCCGCCACTTTTTTAACGTGAGATTCACCAAATAATTTGAACTTTTTATGGCAATCAGGACAAATGGCGTACGCCATATTTTCAACGATACCTAAAACTTTAATATTCATTTTCTTAGCCATCTCAATGGCTTTAGTAACAATTTCGTTAACAAGATCTTGTGGGGTCGTAACAATGATAATAGACTCAAGATTTAATGATTGAAAAACCGTTAATGAAACATCCGCGGTTCCGGGTGGCATATCGATAAATAAATAATCTAAATCGCCGTAATTAACATCGGTGTAGAATTGTTTGACCATGCCCGCGATGAGCGGACCCCGCCAAAGAATTGGTTGGCTGTTATTATCAAGTAACAACGAAGCGGAAACGATTTTAATACCCGTTTGACTTACTAATGGGATAATCGCTCCTTCCTCCGCGTAAAGCGGTCCTTTTACATTAAAGGCTTTTGGAATACTTGGCCCAGTTACATCCGCATCAAGAATCGCCACTTTCTTCCCTTCCCGGGCTTTTTTAATCGCGAGTAAAGAAGTGACGAGTGATTTACCAACTCCACCCTTTGCGCTAAAAATACCAATGGTGTGTTTAATATGACTACTAGGATGAAGCTTAAACGCTAATGAGCGTTCGCCGCAGTCTTTTTGATTACATTCATTACAGTTATGATTACATTCACTCATAGGGTTTAATTATAGCGTTTTCTCTTGACAAAAGCACAAAAATTATCATCGCTTTTTATCTATGATAAAATATCATTTATGATGAACAAAAAGAAACTCCAAGAAGTGGATCCAGAACTTTATCAACAGATTCAAAACGAACTAAACCGGCAACGGGATAACATTGAACTCATTGCTAGTGAGAACTATGTTTCGTTAGCGGTCTTAGAAGCACAAGGTAGTGTGTTAACTAATAAATATGCGGAAGGTTATCCTGGTAAACGCTATTACGGTGGTTGTGAATTTATCGATAACGCTGAACGGTTAGCAATTGACCGGGTATGTAAATTATTTAATGTGAAATACGCGAACGTTCAAGCCCATAGCGGAAGTAGTGCGAACATGGCTGTTTATAAAGCCTTAGTGCCTAACGGCGGAACTGTTTTAGGCATGAGTCTAGATGCGGGTGGACACTTAACTCATGGTTATAAATTATCGTTCTCAGGCAAAGATTTTAATGCGAAATTTTACGGCGTGAACGATCAAGGTTATATCGATTATGATGAAGTGCGGCGTATTGCTTTAGAATGTAAACCCAAAATGATTATTGCGGGGGCAAGCGCCTATTCTCGCATTATTGATTTTAAAAAGTTCCGGGCCATTTGTGATGAAGTCGGTGCGTACTTATTTGTCGATATGGCGCATATTGCTGGTTTAATCGCGGCGGGTCTACATCCTAATCCGTGTGAAGTGGCGGATGTAGTTTCTTCGACGACCCACAAGACCTTAAGAGGACCACGTGGTGGCATTATCTTAACTAACAATGAAGAGATTATTAAAAAGATTAATAGTAGTATCTTCCCGGGCTGCCAAGGTGGGCCATTAGAACACGTGATTGCCGCAAAAGCGGTCGCCTTCCATGAAGCACTTCAACCGGAATTTAAAACTTATCAACAGCAAATCGTTAAAAACGCTAAAGCGATGGTTGATGAATTCATTAAGATGGGTTATGAAGTGGTGAGTGGCGGTACCGATAATCACCTCTTTACCTTAGTTATAACTAAACTAGGCATTAATGGGTTAGAAGCGGAGACTTTATTACATCAAAATAACATCACTTTAAATAAAAATGCGATTCCGCGTGACCCCTTACCACCCTTTAAAGCGAGTGGTCTACGGATTGGGACACCCGCGATGACAACCCGTGGTTTTAAAGAAGATGGTGTTCGTGAAGTCGCGCGTTTAATTGACACGATTCTTAAACACCGTGATGATGAAGTAGCGTTAAAAGCGGCGCGAGCTGATATTAAGAAATTACTCGATAAATATCCTTTACCTTATTAGTTATGATGAAAAAAGTTTATACCATCCGAGGTTTTGATTGTGCTAACTGCGCCGCAAAAACTGAATCCTTTCTTAATCACGACGCGCGCATTGAATACGCGCGGATTGATTTTGCTGGAGCGCGGTTATATATCACCTATAAAGATCAACCATTAAGTATTGAAGAAATTAAGCGACTTATTAAACAAGTTGAAAGTAACGACTTATATATTAGTGATGCAAAACAAAACGTAGAACGCGAAAAGTTCTTCACCACGAAAAACATTATTTTATTAGGGCGCATTATCATTGCGGCTATTTTAATGTTTGTTGGTCGCTTCGCTTTCTTTCGTGATCAAAATAATATCGCATGTTTAATTCTTTATTTAATCGCGATTCTTATCGTTGGTTATTCAATTTTTTATAAAGTTATTTATAAGATTATCCATCTTAAAAATCCGATTGATGAATTCTTATTAATCACTTTAGCGGTGGTTGGTGTTTCTATTTTAACCGCGGTGTTCCCAGAAGAAGATGGCCGCTACGAACCATTCTTTGATGCGACGATGGTGATCCTTCTTTTCCAAATCGGGCAAATGATTGAGCACTATGCGACGAATAAAAGTCGGAACGCGATTTCGACCGCGGTCGATGAACGTTCAGAAACCGCCACTTATTTCGATGGCATTGAAACTAAGACGGTCAAAAGCCAAGACTTAAAAGTCGGCGATTTAATTATTGTAAAAGTGGGGGAGACAATCCCGGTTGATAGCGAAGTGATTGAAGGAGAAGGGAACCTTGATATATCTTCTTTAACTGGCGAATACGTTCCTAAACACGTGAAAGCGGGCGATGAAGCTTTGTCAGGTTGCATGCTAAAAAGCGGCACTTTAACACTCCAAGTGAAGAAGATTTATCAAGAATCAACCGTTAGTAAAATCTTAGAATTAGTGGCTAGTAGTGGTGAACATAAAGCGAAAGCCGAAAACTTTATTACGAAATTTGCTAAATATTACACGCCGAGTGTTATTATCGCGGCGATTTTATTACTCGTCATTTGGGGTAGCGCCACGACTGATTGGGTTGAAGCGACCAAGAAAGCACTCAATCTCATCGTCATTGCTTGTCCTTGTGCGATTGTCATTAGTGTGCCACTTTCCTATTTTGCTGGAATTGGTCTAGCAAGTAAAAACGGCATTATTGTTAAAGGCGCTAATTACTTAGATGAATTAGTGAAACTAAAAAAACTGGTCAGTGATAAAACCGGGACTTTAACCCATGGTGCGTTTATGCTGACGAAAGTTGTGCCGAATAAATTAAGCGCACAGCAATTTAAGGAATATCTTTATGCCGCGGAATGTTTAAGTGATCACCCAATTGCGAAAGCGATTATGCACGAAGTCAAAGCTAAAGATTATATTAATGCGGTTAAGAATTATCAAGAAGAAGCGGGGAAAGGTGTTTCGCTTCACTACCAAGACCACGCGATTGTGGTTGGGAGCCGTTTCTTTTTATCATCGCACCGTGTTACGGTTGATGAAGTTAGCGATATTGGTACGGTGATTTATTTAGCCGTCGATGGACAATACGCTGGTTACGCCGTGTTAAGTGATGAATTAAAGAAAGACGCTCAACCCATGGTAAATCTCTTGCATCACGCGGGCGTAGAAATTGTTTTGCTCACTGGTGATAAAGAAGAAACCGCGAAAGAAACTTGTGAAGCTTTAGGGATTGACCGCTGGCACAGCGAACTCTTACCCGATGAAAAAACTAAGTACCTGGAAATGGAAATGAGTGATCCTAACAAAAAAGTTGCCTTTATTGGCGATGGAATTAACGACGCTCCAAGTATTATGCGTAGCGACATCGGGATTGCGATGGGTGGAATTGGTAGCGATATCGCGGTCAATCACGCTGATGTTGTTATTATGAATGATAATCCTGCTAAGGTATATGACGCCCATAAGATTGCCAAGATGACCCGGAACCGGGCCTGGTTCTGCGTCGTCTTTTCTTTAGCGGTGAAATTTGGGGTGATGATTGTGGATATCGTAGTAAAGGATATGGATATGATTTACTCGGTTTTAGCCGATACCGGTTTAACGGTTTTAATGATTATTTGCGCTTTCGTTTTACTCTACCAAAAAGTTCATAGACCAAAACATATTTAAGGTTTATAATAATTATTAATTATTACCGCTTATGAAATTATTAGAAGACAGAATCCTCCAGGAAGGGGTTGTTCTCAATAATTCAATTTTAAAGGTTGACTCATTTTTAAACTACCAAATTGATATGAAAGTTTTAAAAGCGGTAGCGCATTTTATCGCCCAACATTTTCAAAACGTTGATAAGGTGATAACGATTGAAGCAAGTGGTATCGCCTTTGCGGTTGCGGTCGCGATGGAGTTAGGTGATGTACCAATTGTATTTGCGAAAAAAAGCAAAACCGCGGTTACCGCGAGTGATCATAATTATTCTTATACGGTTCATTCTTTTACTCATAATACGGATAATAATATTTATATTGCCCAAGATTTTTTAAAACCAGGTGAACGAGTATTAATCGTTGACGACTTTTTAGCGGCGGGTGAATCCTCCGTTGGTTTAATTAAAATGTGTTTACAAGCGAAAGCCATCCCGCTTGGCGTTGCTGTCGCGTGCGAAAAAGAAATGCAAGGCGGACGGAAACGGCTTGAGGAACTAGGCGTCAAAGTTTGCGCTTGCGCTCGGATTACTGGTTTTAGCAATAATCGCCCCATTTTTAGTAAGGAGGAATGCTAATGCAACTAGTCATGTCCCGCGCCGAAATTCAAGCCGCGACGAAGCGTATTGGCGAAGCACTCAGTAAAGATTTAGCGCACGAAGAACATATTCCAGTCATTGTTGGAATCATGAAAGGCGCACTCAACTTTATGATGGATTTAGCGGAAAATATTAAGCCCTACGTTTATACCGAATTTATTCAAATTTCTTCTTACGCTGGTACTGAGTCTACCGAAAAAGTAACGATGTCACGGGGGATCGATTTTAAAGTCGATGGTCGGACCTTAGTGTTAGTGGAAGACGTAATCGATACTGGTTTATCCATGAAATATTTACTTGATTATATTAAAGAGAGATACCATCCCAAACGGATTATCTTGGTGGCTTTATTTGATAAGCGTTCCCGGCGGAAATGCGAAGTCAAAATTGATTATGTTGGCAAGGTAATTACCGATGATTATTTCTTGTTTGGTTATGGTCTTGATTACATTGAAGTCGGTCGTAATTTACCAGAAGTTTATGCAATTTCACCTGAAGAGGTGAAAACACTCTTAAGTAAGATAATGAAAGATTAAATATAAAACTTAATATATAATATCTATAACTATGTTGGACTTTAGTGACGTTCGTACAATCGTTGATCTCTCCATTGGACTTGTTCTGATTGCGGCGGTGATTCTACTTGCGATTAAGATTAAATTTAATAAATGGTTGGTAGTAGGCTTAATTGGTTTCTTTGGTTTAATTGTTGTCGCCTGTTTATTCAATTTAAATTTAGTCTCAGATGTTTTATTAGTGGTTGGTACGGCTTTCGTTTTAGTGTTAGCGATTCTTAAGCTTGGCGCCATCCGGGCACTTTTTTCTAAGTCACCGCACGGCGAAATTAATAAGAAACATATGCCGAAAAAAATTATTGATCGGGAAGCGTTAGTGAAAGAAGTAGAGAAAGCGGTTCTTGCGTGCAGTCGGCAAAAAATCGGGGCGATTATTACTTTTGAAAAACACGACAATTTAACCCCGTTAACGAAAAACGGCACCATTATTAATGCGCCAGTGAAAAGTGAATTATTAACCACGATCTTTTATCCTGGTACGCGTTTACACGATGGGGCGGTTATTATCAAAGATAATATGATTTATGCCGCGAGTGTTTATTACACTCCAACCACTAAAGCCTTAACGGGTAAATATGGTTCACGGCACCGGGCCGCGATTGGCATAAGCGAAATATCCGATTCCATTACCGTGGTGGTTTCCGAAGAAACAGGTCGTATTTCCATTGCCCAAATTGGTGAACTTGATACAGTGAACCCTGATAAATTTGCGCGCGAATTACTTTACCGCATGAACGAAAGCGAATAGTTTATTCGACTTTAATAATTTTGATGCCAAATAATTGCTCGAGGTTCGCCTCGAGATTTTTTTCTTCGCTTAACAATTTCTTGAGTTCAATTTTACTAGTGTAGAGTTTCATCACATCGACGATGCGATAAGTAATAACTTTTTTTGACCGCGTTTTAATTATCCCGTCCACGGTAGTGGGATAATAGGCAGCTTTCTTATAGATAAAGGGGAGATAATAACTCGTGGTCCGTGATTCTAAACGATAAAATTTACGGTGTTTTTCAATAACACTCACATAGCCACGCTTAGTGTAAACAATGCCAGTCGCAAAGACTAAAACAACCGCAGTGACTGTGCAAAGAAGAATCAGCAAGACAAAATCTACGAAATTTAACATAGTTATATTCTATAATATAAGCGCAATGAAAAATAAGCAATTTTATGATTTCCTTATTAAGGTGCAAGCGATTGCCAAAACGGGTTTAGTTTATTCAACTGATCCCTATGCCCTTGATAACTATCACGAAATTTCTGATTTAACCAAAACGATGCTTGAACATTTTCAAGAGGTAAAGTTTGACCGGAACAATTACTTCACTAAATTTGTTTATCCAACCCCTAACATCTCAGTGCGGACCGTAGTCTTTAACAAAAAAGGTGAAGTGTTAATGGTTAAAGAAAAAGTTGATGGCGGTTATTCTTTACCAGGTGGCTGGTGTGACTTATATGAATCAGCGAGTGACACCGCCGCAAAAGAAGTAAAACAAGAAGCGGGCGTTATTATTAAAGATATTAAGTTTGTTGGTCTATTACACCAAATCCCCTTTAAACATCGCGTCACGATTCCAGCGTTTGTCGCGGTCTTTAAAGCCAAAGTTGCGAAGGATTTAAAATGTCATTGCTACGAAACTACGGATGTAAAATTCTTTAATCCAAAGAAGCTGCCAAAGTTGTCTTTTAAAGGTACTAAAGAAGAAATTACACGGATGATTAAAGCGGCGCAAACGGATAAGGTAATTTTTGATTAGTATGAAAGACGCTAGACAAATCTTAAACGCAAAACCGAAGAAACGGGTTTTCGCTTTGTTATTTGATTTTGCGTTATTACTTATCGTTGCGGTGGTCTTATTATTACCATCGATCTTTGCGTTGGCTAACGTTTTAGTGAATGATGTTCGGCCCGCTAGTATTGTAGCGTTATGGATTGCTTCTGGTGTTGGGGGAGCGGTTTTAATTTGTGTCGTTATTCTTTACTTTGTTGCCTTACCTGTTTATTGGGATGGCCAAACCATTGGTAAACGTTTTATGGGCATCCGCATTATTGATAAACAAACCCTTAAAGGACCTGGCGTTCGGACAATGTTTCTTAGAGAAACCACCCGCATTGTCACCGCGGTATTAACCCTTGGCTTTAGCGCGATTGTTTCTTTAATTGCGTTATGCGTTAATCCAAAACACACAACTTTCCATGAAGAAATATCAATGACACGCGTCGTTGATATTGTTAGTAGCGATAACAACAAAGAAAGTTTCTAATTAGATTTCTTCTTCTGTACCGTAGATCCTATCACCGGCATCGCCGATACCCGGTAAGATATATTTATTTTTATTAAGTTCGCGGTCTAAAGTGCCGATGTAGAGTTTAACGTGTGGACAAGCTTTTGCAAAAGCTTTAACACCTTCAGGTGCAGCCACCATACAAACAAAGGTGACATTTTTTGCCCCGTGTTTATATAAGCGTTTAACGGCTTCAATGGCGCTACCGCCAGTGGCTAACATGGGGTCAATTAAAAATACGCGTAGCTTAGAAATATTGCGGGGTAATTTAATGAAATATTCAACGGGTTTTTTGGTTTTAGGATTACGGTAGATACCAATATGACCAACTTTTGCTCTTGGCATTAAATCAATAAAGCCTTCGGCCATCGCTAAGCCCGCCCGTAAAATTGGGACAAAGCAAATTTCTTTTTCTTTGATAACATGTTGGCATGTTGATTCTAGTGGAGTCACGATCGTTTGAGTCGCGGTTGGAATATCGCGAAGCGCTTCGTAACATTCAAGCATTGCAATCTCCTTAATCGCGCGACGGAATTCAACAATACTCGTATATTTATTTCTTAAAATAGCCATCTTGTGAGAAATTAATGGATGATGGAAAACATGGACGTTAGGATTTTTCTTAGCGGACATAATGTACTCCTTTAAACTTTAATAATTTTACAAAAATTATTATCAGATGGCAATAAATAAAACGATAAAATCCTATCATTTTTTCTTAATTTAGTTATCATATATAGGTTAGTAATTAATTGAGGAAGAACGCGTGTTAAAAATTTTTAAACATCTATCGAAACGTGACATCGCTTTTTTAATCATCGCGATTGGTTTAATTATTTTACAAGTTTACCTTGATTTAACGATTCCTGATTACACGGCGAAGTTAACTGAATCGATAGCCGAGCAGGATAAAAACGAAGTCTGGCTTAACGGTGGGATTATGTTAGGTCTAGCGTTTGCGAGTATGTGTGCCGCGATCGCTACGGGCTATTTTTCTAGTCACATCGCCGCTAACTTTTCGCGGACTTTACGTAGTAAACTTTATGATCAAATTGCCTCCTTCTCCGATGCGGAAATGAATAAATTTTCCACCCCCAGTTTAATTACGCGGACCACGAATGATGTAGTGAACATGCAAATGTTTATTGCCTTAGGCATGCAGGTTTTAATTAAAGCGCCGATCTTAGCCATTTGGGCCGTCTGTAAAATTTCCTCGACGAGTATTGAATGGACAATGGCGGTCTTAATTTGTGTATTAGTGATTATCGCTTGTGTTGGTCTTATTGTTCTAGTTTGTTATCCGCGCTTTAAAAAGATTCAAAAATTAACCGATGATTTAAATAACGCGATGCGTGAGACCATCACGGGTGTGCGCGTTATTCGCGCCTTTAACGCGGAAGAGTATCAATCCAATAAATTTGGCGTAACTAATAAAACGGTAACTGAAAATAACTTATTCACTTCACGGGCGATGGGCGTCATGATGCCAGTGATGACTTTATGTATGAGTGGTTTAACTTTAGCCATCTATTGGATTGCCGCTTGTTTAATTAATCAAATCCCGTTAACTGATCCCGCCAGTGCGGCGGAACGGGCCCAAATCATCGCGAATATGACTGCTTTCACCCAATACGCACTACAAGTCGTCATTGCGTTTATGATGCTCATCTTAATCTTTATTTTATTACCACGGTCTATTGTTTCAGCGCGCCGGATTAATGAAGTCCTGGATACCAAAACTAGCATTGTTTATCCCAAAGAAAATAAGCATCCACGGATTCGTGGTGAAGTTACTTTTAAGAATGTGACTTTTGCCTATCCTGACGCCCAATCACCTTGTTTAAAGAATATTAATTTCACGATTAAACCTGGCACGACCTTTGCAATTATCGGTGCGACGGGTTCAGGTAAATCTTCAATTATTAATTTAATTCCACGCTTTTACGATGTAAGTAAAGGCAAAATTTTATTGGATGGTGAAAACATTAAATCATTTAGCCAAAAAGATATTACCGATAATATTTCGATTGCAACCCAAAAAGCCATCTTATTTAAAGGCGATATTAAATCCAATATTACCTATGGTAGTAGCCAAACGATTCCAGATGATGACAAGCATTTCCGTTACGCGATTAAAACTGCGCAAGCGAACTTTGTGCATCGCTTAAAAAATGGTGTCCACGAAGAAGTGGCCCAAGGTGGAACTAACTTCTCAGGCGGACAAAAACAACGGCTTAGTATTGCGCGAGCGATTTATAAACACGCACCAGTTTTAATTCTTGATGATGCCTTCTCGGCGCTTGATTATAAAACCGATATGTTAGTGCGGAAAGGTTTAAAAGAATATTTAAAAGGCACAACGGTCATTATCGTGGCCCAACGGATTGGTACGATTAAAAACGCGGACCAAATCTTAGTCATTGATAAAGGCAAGATGGTGGGGTTAGGAAAGCACGAAAAACTTTTAAAGACTTGTAAGATTTATCGCGAAATCGCGTTATCACAATTAAAGGAGAACGAACTCTAATGGCGGGGATGATGGGTGGTATGCACGCCCGGCGAGGTTCGGGACCAAAAGAAAAAGCGGATTTTCATGCCCTCAAAAAGATTGTGGTGTATGGTAAACGCTATTTACCCGCGATTATTGTCGCGATTATTTTAGCCATCGGTGGCGCCGTTTGTTCCGTGATTGGTCCTGAAAAAGTTAAAGATTTAGTCAACATTATTACTAACGGCATTACTCGTCCAGAAGGCGTTGATATGGATGAATTCTTAGCCATCGCCTATTTATTAGTTGGTTTATATGTTGGTGGGGCACTTCTATCCTATGGTCAACAATTAATCATGGCCAACGTGACGCAATATATTAGCTACCGCTTACGGCGTGATATTAGTGATAAAGTTAACAAAATTCCTTTGAATTATTTTGATACTACGACGATTGGCGATACCTTATCAGTCGTGACTAACGACGTAGATGCGATTAGTCAAACGCTTGCGAGTTCAGTCGCGAACTTAATTAGTTCATTCGCCTTATTCTTAGGCACCATTGTGATGATGTTTAGAAGTAACTGGATTCTCGCTTTTATTACAATTGGTTCTTCTATCGTCGGCTTTATTGCGATGGCGTTTGTGCTCGCTAAATCACAAAAATACTTTAACCGGAAGCAAGATGATTTAGGCACGATGAATGGACAAATTGAAGAAGTCTTTACTAATCATAAGATTGTGCGAATCTTCGCCGCTAACGCGTTTGAAAGAGCGAAGTTTATTAAAACGAATAATTGCCTATACGAAGATAACTGGAAGTCACAGATTCTCTCAGGTATGAATATGCACATCATGGTGTTCGCCGGTAATTTATCCTATGTGTTAATCTTCGTCTTCGGCATTATGTTTATTATTGATGGCAGTACCTTAGTCACTCTTGGCACAATTCTTTCCTTCGTCATCTATTCACGTTTATTCGCTCAACCATTATCGACCTTCGCTCAATCAATGACCTCCATTCAACAAGCTAGTGCGGCCAGTAAACGAGTCTTTGCGTTACTTGAACAAACTGAGCTTAGTAACGAAGAGCATAAACAAAATAAATTAAAGACGATTAAAGGCGAAGTTATCTTTGATAAAATCCGCTTTGGTTATGTTAAAAACAAAGAAATTATTCATGGTTTCACCGCGCATATTAAACCTGGTCAAAAGATTGCGATTGTTGGACCAACGGGGGCGGGTAAAACCACGATTGTTAATTTATTAATGCGCTTCTATGAACTAAATTCGGGTGATATTAAGATTGATGGTGTTTCCACCAAAGACTTAAAGCGTGAGCGCGTCCACGAATTATTTAATATGATTTTACAAGACACTTGGCTCTTTACTGGAACCGTAAGAGAAAACCTCGTTTATAACAAAAAACATGTAAGCGATGAGAAATTAGACGAAGTGGTGAAAGCGGTGGGGCTTGATCACTTTATTAAAACTTTGCCGCATGGCTATGACACCATGCTTGATGATAAACTCAACTTGTCCGAAGGACAAAAACAACAATTAACGATTGCCCGGGCCATTATTAAAGACGCCCCGTTACTGATTCTTGATGAAGCCACTAGTAGCGTGGATACTAGGACCGAAATTGTCATCCAAAAAGCAATGGATGAACTCACCAAAGGGCGGACGAGTTTTATTATTGCCCACCGTTTATCCACGATTAAGAACGCGGATGTAATTTTCGTGCTTGACCAAGGCGATATTGTTGAACACGGTAACCATGAATCACTTCTTAAGAAGAAAGGTTTTTACGCGGAATTATATAATTCCCAATTCGCTGACGCCTAAAAACGAAGTCCTACCTAGATATCACATTGACTTTTTTTTTTAATAACTACAATTGTCTTTAGTGAATTTAGGAGGAAAAATATGGCAACATTGTCAATCATTATTAGTGTCGCGGTCATTTTATGCGGCGCGTTAGGATTCATTCCGGCTTTTGGAATGTATCTTTCGATTGTCGGGTTAATACTCGGAGCAGTCGCAATCGTTCTCGGAGTGGCTTTCTACTTTATTGCTAAAAAGGCTAACAAAAAAGGAAAATTCCCGTTAATTTTCTCGATTGTTTGCGAAATCTTTTGCATCATCCCACTCATTATCCAATTACTAGTCTTTGCTAGAGCAGTAAAGTAAATAATTAACTAAAAGTGTATGAAATTAAGAAATATAGCAATCGTAAGTTGCGCTTTTGTCGCGTTAACTGCTTGCAAAGGTAGAGCGAGCAATAAAGAAGCGTTAGACAAAATTAAAGAACTCGAAAATCAAGTAGCATCGACATGGAAAAACTATAAAAAAGTCGTCCTTGCATATAAAGACGGTAGCAAAGATCCAGTGGAGGAAGGTTATACTTTAGATTATGACGGAGAATTGCAGCAATATACTTTAACTCCGGAAGGCCCCGCAGAGCACCAGATTGATGCCGAGAAATGCCAAGATCCACTAACTTATAACTACGCCAAGGCATTTGATTTAATGAAAGCCAAAATCACTTGTGAAGGCGATGGATTTAAGATTGTTCAAGAAGTCGATATCATGACTTTTAAAGGCACATACGAATATATCTTTAATGGTAGTTTACTTTTAGAGCAATACACTCAAAAAGGAATGCTTGGTGATTTTGAAGTTACTATTGTTGATACCTATACCTGGTTTACCGAAATTTAAAATTAATTTTTAAGTTGTCTTAAATGGTTTGCTAAGACAACATGAGAGCCAGCGTTCTTTGCTTTGACATTGAATTTTTTTTTTCAAATGTAATAACATCAAAATGTGAGAGGTTTCATTATATGAAAAATAAAATTATGTTATTATCGCTATTGGCACCAATGCTTTTAGTAAATTGTGGCTCGAAAGATATTGATTATACAGTTACAGAACAAGAATTTAATGATGCTCTTGACTTTAAAGGTGTTAAGTATTTACAAATAGTTGAAGGTGCCGCATCTAAAGCTAAACCGGAAGAATTCATGCCTATAAGACGTAGTGTTTATATGCCAGATGCTATGAGTTGGCGTGAATATGACGAAGAAGAGGAGTTTCCAAATGAATATCGATACTTTAAAAAAGGTTCAACTTATTTTCAATATCATAGATTTATCGATGCTGACTGGGACCTTGATAAAATGACTGAAAAGCCATATTATTATGAAACAATTGAAGAGGATGTAGTTAAAGCCATTCATGAAGCATGGGAACTAGGCATTGAAGGCTATAAAGACTTTGTTTATGAAGATGCTAAAAAGGCTTATTGTCTTTATTTTGTACCTGAAGGCTATACAAAACAAATGTATGTCGCTTTGCATTTTGAAAATAAAAAAGTAGTTAGTCTTGATACTGACTATGATTCTGAAGGAATGGGAGGTCTTATTCACGTAGCCACCTATTCATATGATAAAGAAAATATTGAAGAACCTACGATACCCGAGATTTAAAAAAAATGTAAAGGAAGTGACAGAACATTATCTTCACTTGTCATAACACTTTGCCTGACAGCAGTTGCAAAAATATATTTGTAAAACTAACGATAATTAAATTTATATTTATCGGTTCCGTTTGCCTGGTATAAACTTCTTGGTTTTAATTAATCAACAGTCTAAAAAATAAATTTGCCTTTCGCTATCTACTCGTGTATGATATTACTCGCGTATCGTCCTTTTCGTGTGCGCATGATTAGGATTTAATACACCTAGGCGTGGGAGAGTTGATCACTCAATTGCACCACTGCCAAGAATTCAATAAAGGAGGATTCCCATGGCAAAAAAGATCGCAAAAGTTGTGAAGATGGAACTGCCTGGCGGCGCGGCCAAACCTGGTCCTAAGCTAGCAAGTGCGGGTGTCATCATGCCAAAGTTCTGTACGGACTTTAACGCGAAGACCGCTGACCGGAAAGGTGAAACGGTCCCCGTGATTATCACAGCTTATGAAGACAAATCACATTCATTTGTGATTAAGACAACCCCCACCGCGGAGTTATTACTCAAAGCGGCCGGGATTAAAAAAGGCTCACCCAATCGGAAGACGACAACCGTCGGTTCGATTAAGAAGGAGCAAATTAAGAAAATTGCAGAATATAAGATGCCAGATCTTAACTGCAACGATATTGAGGCGGCTATCAAAGTGGTAGAAGGTACCGCTTTTAATATCGGTTTAAAGGTGGTGGACTAAGATGAAACGCGGTAAGAAATATCTTGCAGCGGCGAAATTAGTCGACGCCAATAAACTTTATTCGCTTTCCGAAGCAAGCGCACTTGTAAAGAAAACGAACACCACGAAATTTGATGCGACTGTTGATTTAAGTATCAAACTGAACGTTGATACGAAGCAACCCGACCAAATGATTCGTGGCACGATTGTTCTACCACATGGCAATGGCAAGACCGTGCGCGTCCTAGCGTTAACCAATAAAGTTGACGAAGCGAAGGCGGCGGGCGCAGATTATGCAGGCGCCAAGGAGATGATTGAAAAAATCACCAAGGAAAGTTGGTTCGATTATGATGTCATCGTCGCGACTCCTGACATGATGGGCGAGATCGGTAAGATCGGTCGGATTTTGGGTCCAAAAGGTTTAATGCCTAACCCCAAGAGCGGCACCGTGAGTCCCGATATCAAGAAAGCCGTCAAGGAAATTAAAGCGGGTAAGGTTGAGTACCGGGTCGATAAGGACGGGAACATCAACTTAAGCTGCGCGAAGGTTTCTTTCGAGGAAAAGAAAATTGCCGAAAACTTACAAGCGCTTTGTGATGCGATTGTAAGAAGTCGCCCCCTCACCGTGAAAGGAAAGTACATTACCAATGCCGCGATCCACACGACGATGGGACCAAGTATTCACATCACGTTTGAAGGGCGTGACCAATAAACCTTCAACAAGTTAGATTGTAAAGTGTGCTAAATACCTAAGAAAGTAACTGCGGAAGCTTAATTTGTTACCGAGGCTAAACTCACTAGATATTAAGTCCTCTACAATTAGTGAAAAAAGGAGGGAAACGATGAACCAAGAAATTCTCAAAAGTAAACAAGCAGTCGTGACTAAGATCATCGATGCGGCGAAGAAAAGTCAAAGTATCGTGATTGCTGAGTATCGTGGTTTAACGGTGGCCGAATTAACGGAACTCCGTCGGGAACTACGCAAGAACAAAGCCTCGCTCAATGTTTACAAGAACACACTTGTTACCCGCGCCTTTCAAGAGTTAAAACTTGATTTAGGTACGGACCTCACCGGACCAAACGCCTATGTTTTCTCAGAAGAGTTAACAGGTGGTCCAAGTGTCTTGCTCAAATTTGGCAAGAAGCACAAAAAGCTTGTCATTAAGGCAGGCATGATTGATGGTAAGGTCGCAACCGCCGAGGAAATTAAAACCATCGGTAGCTTACCAAACAAAGAAGGACTCATTGCGATGTTCTTATGTTGTTTAAAAGAACCCGTTGCGAAATTTGCCCGTACGCTTGACGCGTATAGCAAAACTAAAAAAGCCTAATTAGGAGGATAATTTTATGGCAAAAGTTAGTAAAGAAGACATCATTGCGACTTTAAAAGAAATGACGCTTTTAGAGGTCAATGATTTAGTGAAAGCCGTCGAAACCGAATTCGGTGTGACCGCCGCCGCGCCTGTTGCAGCTGCTGCTGCGCCAGCGGAAGCCGCCGCGGAAGGACCAGCGGAAGTGAACGTGATCTTAAAGGCCGTTGGTGCCCAAAAGGTTGCAGTCATTAAAGCGGTTCAAGCAATTACCGGTTTAGGTTTAATGGATGCGAAGAAACTCGTTGATGCGGCGCCAAGCACCATCAAAGAGAAAGTTTCACCAGTGGAAGCGGAAGAGCACAAGAAGGCTTTAACCGCGGCTGGTGCCACAGTTGAAGTTAAGTAAGCAAACGCTTATTTAAATATCGTTAATTGGTGCGAATGAATAGTCATTACTTTGTTAAGAATCCATCAACTCCGAGTAAGGAGAAGATCATTACTTATCAAATCCATGGTCTATCCATTCCCCTATTAACGGACACAAATGTCTTTGCTAAGAATGGTGTGGACGAAGGGAGCGATACGCTTCTCAAAGTATTGATCCCCTTGATCCATACGGGAAAAGTGTTAGACATCGGATGTGGGTATGGAGTGATTGGCTTAACTCTCGCCTCCCTCATCCCAGATATCCTAGTTACCGCTAGCGATATCAACCTTCGTGCGGTGGACTTATGTCAAAGAAACGCGCACGCTCTCGAATTAAGCAAGCAGGTCACTAGCCTTCAGAGTGATCTCTATGAGAAGATTGAAGGTAAGTTTGATTACGTGGTCTCTAACCCGCCTATCCGTGCGGGTAACGCGGTATTAATAAAGTTATATCGCGGGGCGCACGATCACTTAAAAACTTCAGGTAGCCTCTTTATCGTGGTGCGGAAGAAACAAGGTGCGGAATCAACGGTTACGCGTCTCAAGGAGTTCTTCTCGACGGTAGAGGTGCTTAAGAAGCACAAAGGCTATTGGGTCATTAAGGCCACGAAGTAAAGGAGAGAATTATGGGTAATTCAACACAAAAAATCACCAACGGAAGACTTGACTTCTCGAAAGTCTCAGGAAGCTTAGAGCTTCCTTACCTCGTCGAAATCCAAACAGATTCCTACGACTGGTTCTTAAAGAAGGGAATTGACGAAACTTTACGCGACAATTTCCCGATTACAAGTAATGCGGGTAATTTGGTTATTGAATACATTTCTTCACGGTTAGAACAACCAAAGTATCCATACTTAGAATGTAAAGCAAGAAACCTCACCTATGGCGCGAAACTCCGCGCTACTTTACGGCTTCGTTTTAAAGAAACCGGTGAGATTAAAGAACACGAAGTGTTCATGGGCGATATTCCTTTAATGACGCAATCAGGGACTTTCGTCATTAACGGTAGCGAAAGAGTTATTATCTCCCAAATCGTAAGAAGCCCCGGCTCATATATGATTGATGTGGGACCGGATAATAAAGGTAACCACTTATATCGTAACGATTTAATCCCAAGCCGCGGTAACTATTTACAATTTGAAAATAACGCGAAGAATCGGTTAGATGTCCGGATTAACCGTTTAAAGAAAATGCCCGCGAGTGTTTTACTCCACGCGATCGGCTTAGAGAAATCAACCGATATTCTTGATTTATTCGGTAAATCACCTGCGTTAATGAATACCTTAAGTGAAGATAAAGACACCCCAAGTGTGGTTGCCTTAACCGAAATCTTCCATAAATTAAAACCTGGCGAGCCAACTACCCAAGAAGGTGTGCACAATTTCTTAATTCAAACCTTCTTTGATGCGCGGCGTTATGATTTAGGCCGGGCAGGTCGGTTTAAACTTACCCAAAAGTTAGGGGTTTATAACCGTTTACTTGGCCGCGTTTTAGCGGAAAACTTAGTGAGCGCTTCCGGCGAAATTAAGTTTGAAAAAGGTCACGAAATCACGAAAGAGGATATTAAGGAACTCCAAAACGAAGAATTCTTCGAACGGGGTGCCCACCAAATTCGTTTACACACCAATGACAAACTTGATAAGCATTCGTGTGTGAACCTCGTCAAAGTTTATCTTAATGATAAACAAGATAAGATTGCCCACATCGTTGGTGTTGATCTTAACTTAACCGAAAGCCGGATCACCATTAGTGATATCTGTGCGACCTTCTCTTATTTCTTAAATATCTTAGAAGGCATCGGTAGTTGCGATGATATTGATAACTTAAGTAACCGCCGGATTCGTTGCGTTGGTGAATTACTCCAAAGCCAATTCCGGGTCGGTTTAGCTATGATGAGTAAGACCATCCAACAAAAGATGCAAATTAGCGAAACCGAAAATATTACGGTCCAAAGTTTAATTAACATTAAACCGATTAATAGTGCGGTTCACGAATTCTTCGCGAGTAGCCAATTAAGTAGCTTCATGGATCAAACAAACCCCTTAGCGGAATTAACCAATAAACGTCGACTCAGTGCTTTAGGTCCAGGCGGTATCGCGCGTGACCGGGCGGTCGGTGAGGTGCGTGACGTTCACTACACTCACTATGGTCGGATTTGTCCAATTGAAACACCTGAAGGTCAAACCATTGGTTTAATTAACTCCTTAGCCTCGTACGCGAAAATTAATAAGTATGGTTTTATTGAAACGCCATATCGTCATGTGTATCACAAAGATGGTAAGCACATCGTAAGTGATGATAGTGAATATCTAAGCGCTGATCAAGAACGTGATTACGTGATTTCGGAAGCGAACGTCACCTTAAACGAAAAAGGCGAAATCCTTGATGAATACGTGGTCGCGCGGCATAACGGCGAAAACATTTTAGCCGCCGCAAGCGAACTTGATTACATCGATGTTTCACCAAAACAAATCGTTTCCGTTGCGGCTGCCTGTATTCCCTTCCTTGAGTCAGATGATACGACCCGGGCCTTAATGGGTGCGAACATGCAGCGTCAAGCTCTTCCTTTGCTCCGTCCCGAAGCTCCTTACGTTGGTACTGGTATTGAAAGCCGGATTGCCCGCGATAGTGGTTTAGCGGTCGTAGCCGTTAAGCCAGGTAAGGTCACTTATGTTGACTCGCAAAAGATTATGGTGAAGGAAGCGAAAGAAACCAGAACCTATCAACTCCAAAAATTTGAAAGAAGTAATAAAGGTACTTGTATTAACCAACAAGCGATTGTCAAAGTGGGCGATGAAATTAAAGCCCAACAAATTATCGCTGATGGTCCCGCGATGCAAAACGGCGACTTGGCCCTTGGCCAAAACGTCACCATCGCCTTTATGACCTGGAACGGTTATAACTACGAAGACGCGGTCATCATGAGCGAACGTTTAGTGAAGGATGATACCTACACTTCCATTCACATTGAAAAATACGAAATTGATTGCCGTTCGACGAAACTAGGTGATGAAGAAATCACGCGTGAAGTACCTAACGTGGGTGAAGAAGCCAAGAAGTACTTAGACGAAAACGGAATTATTACCGTGGGCGCCGAAGTGAAAGAAGGCGATATCTTAGTTGGTAAAACCACTCCGCGTGGTTTAAGTGAACCAACCCCTGAAGAAAAATTCTACATGGCCATCTTCTCCGAGAAGAGCCGTGAAGGTAAAGATACCTCTTTACGTGTTCCTCACGGTGGTGCGGGTATTGTGATGGATGTCAAAGTCTTTAGCCGCAAGAATAAAGATGAATTACCACCTGGCGTTAATATGTCAATTAAAGTCTATGTTGCCCAAAAGAGAAAGATCTCCGAAGGTGATAAGATGTCAGGCCGCCATGGTAATAAGGGTGTTATCTCCCGGATTCTCCCGGTCGAAGATATGCCGTTTTTACCTGATGGTACCCCAATTGATATTATGCTTAACCCCCTTGGTGTTCCAAGCCGGATGAACATTGGTCAGATTCTCGAAATCCATCTTGGTTTAGCGTGCCGGAAATTAGGCTTAAAAATTGCGACACCAGTCTTTGATGGAATTGACGACAAGAAGATCCGTGAACTCATGGATAAAGCCAATATTGCAAAAGATGGTAAAACCATCCTCTACGATGGTCGGACGGGCGAACGCTTTGATGAACGCATTAGCGTGGGCGTGATGTACATGATTAAGCTCGACCACATGGTTGATGATAAGTTACACGCTCGGGCGACGGGACCTTATAGTCTAGTCACACAACAACCACTTGGTGGTAAAGCGCAAAACGGTGGTCAACGGTTTGGTGAAATGGAAGTCTGGGCGCTTGAAGCTTATGGCGCGGCCCATACTTTACAAGAAATCTTAACCGTGAAGAGTGATGACCGCGTTGGCCGGAATAAGACCTACGAAGCGATTATTAAACAAAACGAATTACCGCAAGCAGGTCTACCAGAAGCGTATCGCGTCTTAACGAAAGAATTACAAGCGCTTTGTATCGACGTCAAACTCTTAAGTAAAGATGGGACGCCAATTGATATGGACGCTTTAGCGCGTGAGGTGCAACAAGAGGAAAGAAAGACTTCGTCTTTAATCCATAACCTCACTAGCGAACAAGCCACTAACTCGACCAGTGTCAGTAAAGAAGACATTGACGAGCAATTAAATTAATAAGGAGGAGAAAAGCGTATGTTTAATGTTAAAGATTTATCCGCGATGCAAGTTGGTCTTGCCTCTCCTGATCGGATCAGAGAATGGAGTCATGGTGAAGTGACTCGTCCCGAGACGATTAACTACCGGAGTCAAAAGCCGGAGATGGAAGGTCTTTTCTGCGAAAAGATTTTCGGTCCAAGCAAAGACTTTGAATGCCATTGCGGGAAGTATAAAAAGATTCGTTACCAAGGTTTAGTGTGCGAAAAGTGCGGCGTTGAAGTGATCTCTAAACAAGTCCGCCGGGAACGGATGGGCCATATTGAATTAGCCACTCCTTGCACCCACATTTGGTATTTAAAAGGTGTCCCAAGCCGGATTCAACTCCTTCTTTCTACTTACGCCGATATTAGCGTTAAGGAACTCGAAGAAGTCGTCTATTTTGCGGCGCACATTTGTTTAAATCCTGGTAGTGCCAAGTCCTTAAAGAAAGGTCAATACCTTGACGAAGCGACTGCGCGTATTGTCTTTAGTGATGTCATTAACGAGATCAAAAATAAGTTTGATGCCGGTAGTAGCGATAGCGAAAAGGTTGAACTCTATCTTGCCCACATGGCAAAGCGCGACGAAACCTTCGACTACTTTACCATCGCGAAATTCATCAGTAAGCACACTGGTGCGGAATTTGGTGAAGGTGCGGATGCGGTGAAGCGTTTACTCCGTGAACTTGATATCGAAAAAGAATTTAAGAAGGCCCAAGCGGAACTAAAAGACGCGCAAGGTCCTCGTCGGATTAAACTTACCAAACGTCTTGAAGTCTTAGAAGCCTTTAGAACCAGTGATAATAAGCCCGAATGGATGGTATTAGATGTCATCCCAGTCATTCCACCTGATTTACGGCCAATGCTACAACTTGATGGTGGTCGTTTTGCGGCTAGCGATTTAAACGATTTATATCGCCGTGTCATTACCCGGAATAACCGGTTAAGAAAACTCGTTGATATGAACGCCCCTTACGTTATCTTAATGAACGAAAAGCGAATGCTTCAAGAAGCGGTTGACGCCTTAATCGATAATGGTCGTCGGAATAATAAGCCAGTCTTATCCACCGCCGGTCGTCCACTTAAGAGCTTAACCGCTGCCTTAAAAGGTAAGCAAGGCCGGTTCCGGCAAAACTTACTTGGTAAGCGGGTTGACTATAGTGGCCGGAGCGTCATCGCCGTTGGTCCAGATTTAAGAATGTATCAATGCGGTTTACCACGTGAAATGGCGATTCAATTACTCCGTCCGTTTATTGCGAGTATCTTAATTAAAGATTATGGCGTGTTAGCGCATAAAGAAGCCGACAAGATGATTGACCGGAAAGATCCAGTGGTCTATGACATTGTCGAAGATATTATTGCCGAGCACCCGGTCTTACTTAACCGCGCACCAACTTTACACCGGTTAGGTATCCAAGCCTTCCAACCAAAACTTGTTGATGGAAGAGCCATTCGTTTACACCCCTTAGTGTGTACTGGCTTTAACGCGGACTTTGATGGTGACCAAATGGCCGTGCACGTCCCCTTAGGTAAAGCCGCTCAAGAAGAAGCGCTTAATTTAATGCTCGCGAGTAATAACATCTTAGGTCCAAAGGATGGAAAACCAATCGTTACGCCATCGCAAGACATGGTCTTAGGTAACTATTACTTAACGCTTGAAGAAACGGCTAATAGCTTCTTAGAACGCGCGAAAAAGGCGCACGAAGAGAAAGACTATGACGCCGAAGAGCAATATAAACTCTTCGCCGCGAGTGAAGGTAAAGTCTTCTCAAGTGTTGAAGATGTCTTACGTGCCTATGAAACTAAACAAATTAGCCTCCATAACCGCGTGGCGATTATCGCGAAAGCCTTAAAGAAAGATAACACCGTCTTCACCGAAGAAATGCAAAATATGTATTTATTAACGAGTGTCGGTCGGATTATCTTTAACCTCATCTTCCCGTCTAACTTCCCGTATTTAAACGATGCGACGGACGATTCCTTAAAGATTAATTTAGGGAAGGATGATGACGCGAATAAAGCGCGTTTAAAAGTGCTTAAGAAGCACTTCGTTGCCCGTGGCACGAACGTAAAAGAAGTGATCGAAAAGATGCCACTTCGCGCGCCCTTAAAGAAAAAGAACTTAGGGAAGATTATTGACCAAGTGTTCCACCGTTACGATACGATGAACACGAGTGTCATCCTTGATAAGTTAAAAGACCAAGGCTTTAAGTATTCAACTGTAAGTGGTGTGACCGTTTCCTTAAACGATATCCGCACCCTTGAAGGTAAAGAAGAATTAATCGCGAAAGGCGATAAACAAATTGCCCAAATCGAAAAACTTTACGCGAAAGGTCTATTAACGGATAGTGAACGTCATAACAAGATTATCGAAGTCTGGACGAAGGTCAAAGACGAAGTCATCGCGAAACTTGATAAACAACTCAAAGAAGATGATAAGAACCCCTTATTCATCATGGTTGACTCAGGTGCTCGTGGTAGCTTAGGTAACTTCGCGCAGCTTGAAGGTATGCGGGGTCTAATGAATAAGCCAAACGGCGAAACTATTGAACTTCCAATTAAATCAAGCTTCCGTGAAGGTATGACGGTGAGTGAATTCTTCATTGCGACGCATGGTGCCCGTAAGGGTGGTGCGGATACCGCACTTAAGACCGCTGACTCAGGTTATTTAACCCGGCGGCTTGTTGATGTAAGCCAAGACGTGATTGTGCGTGAAGAAGATTGTGGTACGGACCATGGTTTTGTGATGAGAGCGATTAAGAACCCAGGCGAAGAAAAACCATTAGTGAGTTTATATGACCGGATTCGTGGTCGTTACGCGATGCACGATATTAAAAATCCGAAGACCGGCGAAGTGATTGCAGAAGCCAATACCTTAATTTCTAACACCAAAGCCCACTTAATTGAAGATAGTGGCATTGAAGAAGTGGAGATCCGTTCCTTGTTTGGTTGTCAAACTAAAGACGGCGTCTGCGCCCATTGCTATGGTCGTAACTTAGCGACTGGTAACTTAGTCCAAATTGGTGAAGCGGTTGGCATTATGGCCGCTCAATCAATTGGTGAACCAGGTACGCAATTAACGATGAGAACCTTCCACTCTGGTGGTGTTGCCGAAAGCGATATTACTCAAGGTTTACCACGGGTTCAAGAATTAGTCGAAGCCCGTCACCCGAAAGGTGAAGCCTTAATTAGTGATATTAAAGGTAAGATCACGCGCATTGAAGAAGAGAATGGTTGTTATTTAATCGATGTCACTAACGACATTGAAACCAAGACCTATACGACCACCTTCGGTGCCCGTTTAGCGGTCAAGAAAGGTCAAAGCGTGAATAATGGTGAACGTTTAACCACCGGTGCGATTAGTCCCAAGAAGTTATTAGACGCTTCGGATGTCACCACGGTTGAAAACTATATGTTAGACGAAATCCATAAGCCATACTGTGCGCAAGGTATCGAAATTAACGATAAACACCTTGAAGTCATTGTCCGGCAAATGCTTTGTAAAGTTTTAGTCGTTGATGGTGGCGAAACGGATTTATTACCTGGTACCCGTGTGGATGTCCATCGCTATACTGAAGCGAACGCCAAAGCGTTAGTCGCGGGTAAACGTCCAGCGGTTGCACGTCCATTAATGCTAGGTATTACTAAAGCCGCCTTAGAGACCCCAAGTTTCTTATCAGCCGCGAGCTTCCAAGAGACACCTCGTGTCTTAACTGACGCCGCGATTAAAGGCAAGGTTGATCCACTCCATGGCTTAAAAGAAAACGTCATTACGGGTAAATTAATCCCCGCTGGTCGTGGTTTAAAGAGCGAAGAAGAGGAAGAAAATATTATTGATAATTTCTCGGTCAAAGCGAAGATGGACGAAGTGAGCGCGCACTATATCGGTGTTCACGATTATAACGAAGAGAAAAAGTAATTTCTTATCGCTTTAATTATTTGATTAACCTCTAACTAGAATAAACTTAACTACATGATGTATAATAAGTTTAGAAGGTTAGAGGTTTTCATTTTATGAAAAAACTTGGCTTATTCGCGATCTCATTCATGAGCGTTTCTCTTTTAGCGAGTTGCGGTGGGAATCCTTCTCCTGAACCCACTAAAGATACATATGATATTGCCTTCGAAGGTGAGTTTTGTACGATTAATGGTGACTTTAACTTTTCTGATGCTGTAATAAAAGATAAAGAGAACGCGAAATACACGATTGTCCCTAGTGATGGATATAATTTACCAGAAACAATTGGCATGCCAGAAGGTATACTTATCAATATGATAAGGATACTGGTGTTATTAATATTAATAAAGTTACTAAGGATATTAAAAAAATTACCGCAACCGCAATTCTTGATGAAAGTTATTGTGCATTCCATTTTGAGGGCACAAACTGTAGTATCGGCGGCATTAAAGACTTTGATGATACGATTGAAAAAGGCGGAAAAAATATTAAATACACAATTTCTCCTGATATTGGATATAAATTACCAACCAAAGTTGAGCCGGAAGGCAAAGTTAATTATGATAACACAACCGGTGTTATCACTATCAGTGAGATGACTAATAATATATCAATCACTGCTAGTACGACTGAACAATTTAAAGAAGAATATAACATCAGTTTTAGCGGCACTAATTGCACGGCGACTGGAGCAGGTATCACCTCTCAAGATATATTCAATATTACTGCGACTAACACTGATAGTTTACAATTTACAATTGTGCCGATCGGTGGTTATGAATTAACTAACAATATTAATTTCAAAATTAATAATGTGACCGCCGACCCGAGTGATTATTCTTATCTTCCTGACGGTAGTACTGGCAACTATATTTTAAAGTTTAACCCTAAAGGAGAAACAGTTATTGGCATTGAAGCAGAGCCTAAGAAAACTAAATATGATATTACATTTGATTCAAATGGTGGAAGTGCAGTTCAAGCAATTTCGGTTATTGAAGGTGAAATAACTAATCCGCCTACAGATCCTACTCGTAGTGATTATGCATTTGATGGTTGGTACTATGATGACGATACCTTTGAATATAAGTTTGATTTTGCAACCACCGCAATTTATGAAAATGTTGAATTACACGCTAAATGGGTATCGACTGATATTGTTTTAACGTTTGATGCTGGGGCGCACGGTTTGTGTGAGAGTAATTTTGAAAGAAAATATGAATTAGGGATTACTAAGGGCAAAAAATGGAAAGATATTGCTAATCGTATCTATGGTGGATATATTAATAATCTTGAATTCTTATGTTGGACGCTTGATGGTGTTAACCCTATTTCAGACGATTATGTATTTAATGAATCAACCACATTGCAAGCACGATATGCAGGCGTATCTCAAGAATATTTAACCCTTACTCCTAGAAGCAATGCGACTTTAACCATTAATCCGCCAGGAGATGGAACTAGAACCTTCTCTTATCAAAGGACCGGTGATACTGGTTGGACACCGTTTACTAGTGGCACTGATGTCGACTTAGAATATGGTCAGCAAATTTATATTAAAGGGTCTGATGATGAAGCCATTGGACAAGCGATGTTTGGTAGCAGTAGTTATTTTAGCGTTAGTGGTTTATGTGGATCGTTATTTCAAGAGCCGACCCTTTTGCCTAACAGTGCTTACTCCAACTTGTTTCAGGATTTTAATGTGATATGTGCTCATAATTTATTATTACCTAAAACTACTTTATCTATCCGTTGTTATGCGCTAATGTTTTCAGACACATACACAATTACTGCTCCTAAAATACCCGCAACCTCTTTTCAAGACGCTTCTTGCTTAATGACGTTTCAAGGTTGTAGTAATTTAAAATTAACTCGTCATCCAACTACTGACATTGAAAGTGATATATATACTAAGTTTTTTGAAGTGCCTCAACATGCCGCAGTTGAAGGATGCTTTGAGTGTATGTTTTTGGGTACTGGAGGGCCTCTAGAGGATGACACTCCAGAGAGAGGTCGCTCTTATTATTATTACAACTAGAGGATGATAATTATGAATAACAAAATATTTCAAATATTATTAGTAGGATCCTCCTTCTTTTCTATTAGCGCGACTAGTGCAATTAACGAAGTTAGTACGCACAAAGTCCATTTTGTAGGTACTCATTGTAAAATTAATGGTGAATCTGAGTTTAACGATATTGTTATTTCAGGTAAAACCGACTTAAAATATACCATCCAAGCAGATGCTACATATTTAATGCCTACCAAAGATGATATTGATTGTGGTGGTATTGATTTTGAATATAGTCGCGGTATTATCTCTTTCCCTGATCCAATTACTCAAGATATCGAGATTACAGCTGAATGTACTAAAACATACCAAGAGGAATATGATTTTAAATTCATTGGTACCGATTGTACGATTAATGGTGAAACTAACTATAATTCTAAAATTCATTATCTTAAGGAAAACGTTAAATTTACTATTGTTCCTGCAGCTGATAAAAAGGTTTCATTAATTAAAGTTACTAAAGGTGAAGATATAGTCGATGTTGATGAAACTAATAACATTATTACTATCTCTAGTATGACAGAAGATGTTGAGATATCAGCAACGGCGATTAGTGAGAACCAAATCAGCTTTAAAGGTATTGGTTGTACCGCTAAAGGATATGACCAAGATAGCGATATGTTTATCTTAACTGGTGATATAGGTTCTCCCTATTCTTTCACTTTAACACCAAATGATGGTCTAACTTTACCAGAAGATATAAAGGTTAAGATTGGTGATAAAATCGGTGTTAAAGGCACTGATTATCAATACACACTTAATGATGATGGTACTTATACACTATCTTTTAAATTAAAGGATGCTACTTCTATTCAAGCAAGTGCCGGTAAATTTTTAACTGTTGATTTTGATTCCAATGAAGGCTCAGCTGTTGAATCTATAACCGGCATTCAAATAGGCGCGACTATAAGCGCTCCAAGTAACCCTACTAAAGATGGATATGTTTTCAATGGTTGGTATTTAGATGATGAGACTTTCAAAAATAAATTTAATTTCACTAAGACTCATGTTTCTAGTAGTTTCACCTTATACGCTAAATGGATTGAAAATAGTAACAAAGTTACTATTACATTAGACGCTGGACGTTCTGGTTTTATTGAAACAACCGATGGTGATCGCTATTATTCTTTTGAAGTAGAAAAAGGAGCAACTTGGGGAGATTTAGAAGAAAGACTAATTGGTGGCGCTAAGCCAATGAATGATTTCCTTTATTGGACGATTAATGGTGCGATGATAGCCGAAGATGCTGTAATCAATGATGCAGTTGAATTAGAAGCGGTGTACGCTCCAACATCTGAAGAATATTTAACCTTCACCCCACGAAACGATAATGCGACGTTAATCATCAATGAAGGCAGTAGAGATTTACGCTATAAAATTTCTAGTAGTGATAATTGGGTTAATGTTACAGAAGAAACAAAAAATGTTACTGTTAATCGAGGTGTAAGAATTTTTGTTAAGGGAAACAACGTCTCTTATGATTTTAAAAATGTATTTGATTCTAATGAATCATCAGATTTCGAAACGAGCGGCTTATGTAAATCTATACTGCCTAGTGGAGTTTTTAGCGATTACAGTTTTGAATGCGTATTTAAAGATTTCAAAAATCTAGTCTCATCATATAATTTGCTATTGCCTGATACTACATTAGTCAATTACTGCTACTCACAAATGTTCTACGGTTGCGCTTCTCTCACCCAAGCACCCACTTTACCCGCAACCACATTAGCGCATTCCTGCTACTCACAAATGTTCCAAGGTTGCACTTCTCTCGCCCAAGCACCCACTTTGCCTGCGACCACATTAGCAAATAGTTGTTATATGTCTATGTTCGACGGTTGCACTTCCCTCACCCAAGCACCCACTTTACCCGCAACCACATTAGCGAATTACTGCTACTCACAAATGTTCCGCGGTTGCGCTTCTCTCACCCAAGCACCCACTTTACCCGCAACCACATTAGTGGATCGTTGTTACTACTCTATGTTCTACGGTTGCACTTCTCTCACCCAAGCACCCACTTTGCCTGCAACCACATTGGCGGATTCCTGCTGCTCACAAATGTTCCAAGGTTGCACTTCTCTCGCCCAAGCACCCACTTTACCCGCAACCATATTAGCAAAAGATTGTTACAACTCTATGTTCCAAGGTTGCACTTCTCTCGCCCAAGCACCCACTTTACCCGCAACCACATTAGCGGATTTCTGTTATTATGACATGTTCTACGGTTGCACTTCCTTAAATGTGAGTGAAAAAGAAGGAAATACACTAATATTTGAATGTCCATCTCAAATTCCTGAGGACGCTGTTCATCGTATGTTTAATGGCACTGGTGGATCTTTTGATGGCACCCCAACTGCTGGTAATAAGTATTACTATAATTAGATTAGATAATTATTAAGAGCTTCCCTTTTCTCCACAAAGGAGTGGGAAACTTTTCTTTTGCTAAATCTTTAATAATCTATATTTATTTATAAATATAATTAGAAATTCGCGTTTTCGCTTGGTGGAAAACTCTACCTTAATAGTAGGAGGTAAACATACGTTTATTTCCCAAGGAGGTTATTAGAGTCTCATTAAGCGTGAAACGAATAAAGGAGGATCCCTTTTCGGGGTGAAACTAATACTCGTCTTACTTCTCTTGGTGTTATTAGTGATATTAATAAAGGACTAATAAAAAAGGGGGATGGGTTAACACCCGTCCTCCTAATAACCAATACCGTTGTTATTATATCACGCGTTAATGAAAACTCAACTTTGACTCCCGGCGCCTCGTATAACTAGTGTGGGGCGCTGCTAGTTAATGAAGGAGCAATTTATGGAAGAAGAGAAAATCATTCGTCTAGTCGCGAAGACTTATCATCAATTATTACGGAAACATAATTTCTTTCCGGATTATAACCAAGAACTAGAGTTTTATGATGTTGTCAGTAATGCGTGCCGAGAACATTATCCGTGGGAACAATTTATTTTAGGGGTCGAAACTTGTTACTTCGCTTTACCTTATCATCTCCGCAAGATCATTAAGTATGAATATTTCTACAAGAATTATTCATTTTGGTGGGAAGAATTTTATAACAAGAAACAATACCGCATCTTTAAAAAAGAAGCGATTGCGGGTTTTATTAACAATCTTAAAAAAGTGCGTTTAGTAAATAGTGAGGGGGCTTTATATGTGGCACAAAATGCTTAAATTAACTTTTGGACTAACGCTCGCGGCTTTAACGAGTGCATCGACGCCAATGAATGACTACGCGGTACGGGTAAAAGAATTAAGTTATCGCGATACGAGTAGTGGTGGCTTAATTATTCATGCCACTTACTATAAGAAAAATAAGAGTACTTATAAAGTAACCTTTCAGCTTTTCCACACGGTTGATGATGGTGATTCTGTTTTATTAGAAGAAGAGACTTTTCCATCGGGTATTCCTAGTGATGGTGAGCTTCCTGACTACGAATTAAAGGCGACTCAAATTGGGAAAGATAACGCTTTTACATTCGCGATTACGACTAGTGATCCTAGTTATACAAGTGAAAAGAAGACGGTTCATTATCGTCCGAGTGGGGAAAAATATCTGGAAGTGGAGGAGAAACATAATCATAAGCCACTTAATAGCGGTTATTATAAAGAAATCTATACGATGCTTCGTGGTTACGAGATTAGTGAAGACTACTTTATCTTTGATAACTTTGAAGAAACGGTGGTGGAACCAGTCTATAAATATTTTGATATTCGTCGGTTCCGTTTTACCTACCATAACTCAAAAGGAAAAACTTTAAATGCGACTTGTCGCTTTAGCTTTTATGACGCTTTTAATTTATTTCCGGGTTTCCCCATCCAAGAAGAAACGATGTTTCGGAGTATTCCATTAACTATCTACGCGGATAGCGATGGTTACTACCATTTTGCCTTTGGGGCTCAACTTTATTTTCAACCAACCACTTATCAATCTTCCATGATTTATGAAGAAGGGTATCGCGGAACTTCTTTCCTTTATTTCCCAAAACGCTACGCGGATCAATTAAATGATATTAATTGTCTTATTAACATTGATGTTGATAGTTTCTTTGACTATAACATCAGCGCGACGTTCTCCCTTAAATACGAAAAGAAATTCTTTGGCCATTGTAACGATAGCGCTTATTGTATCGAAAGCGAAATGGACTATGGCAATAACGTAAAAGAACATGTCTACGAGGTCGAACTATGATTTTGTTATTAGTGGCAATTTGGGGTTTATTACTTGGGAGCGTCTCCTTAGTTAGTTCAACCGTTTATCATAGTATCGATCACGCGTTTACTTCACTTAATTATGCCTTACCCGATTTATGGGTAGTGACCGATGTCGAAGGTGAACTAGAAGCGCCTTTATATGATACATATCTTGTGGAAACGACAAGTATTCAGCATCTTTCGCATAACCTAAAAGGCGTGATTGATCGTTACCAAATCGGATTTTATTATTTTGACGCGGAAACAATGGAGGAAGTTGAAGGTCGTTATGTTTCAGGTGTTCGTTTATCTTTACGCGCAGCAGTACCATTTACAAGTGATTACTATAAGGCGATGAATTATTTAATTACGGAGACAAATTATGCTGAATGAATATTTAATTTATGTAGCGGTTTCTTTAGCGGTGGCCGCCTCAAGTTTCTTAATGAGTGGGAGTATTATTTTCGCCGCGGCGGTGTTAGCGATTTTTCTTAGTTATTTCTTCCTTTACGAACGGATGATGAGTCGTAAGCAAAAACAGGCGAAGACCCTCGCCAATGATTTAAATTACTTTATCCATGATTTTATTTATGGCTACGCCAAAAATAACGACTTAACAGAAGGATTAAATCAATCCACGTTAAATGTTAGTTATGCCTTAGTGGAACACCTCAAACTTACTGAAGAGTACCCCGTGATGGAACGCCTAGAGCAATTAAGTAGCTATTTCCATCATCCCATTTATTTATTATTTCTTGATAATTTAAAACTTGCGGTCAAAGAAAAAAGTGATTTGTTAGTGAGCGCGAACTTTTTGTTAGAGGAAAATGACCGCCTTCTGGATGAAAGGAAACTGGTGGATAAACAAACGCACAAAGCGTTAGCGGAGTTTATCCTGTTATGGACAGTTTCCTTTTTAATTCTGATTATTCTAAGGTTTGCCATCGCTAACCAATTCGCGAATATTTCGACCACCTGGGTGTATCTCGTTGGTCTAGTGATTTATTACGCTTTCTTCTTAATGAGCTTGTATTTATTTACGTACACGAAACAAGGGAGTCTTCACCATGAGTAAAATTAAACGTCTAGTCGCGGACGCCGGTCTCCGCTTTAACTTTGAAATAACCGTCATTCTCACTATTGATGCGATTTTAGTGGTATCAGGTGTTATTACTTATATCTTTACCCATAGTCTTTTATTAACCGCACCATTTATTTTTCTTATCATCGCGTTAGATTTGGCGGATCTTTGGCGGTTTTATTATTACCGTGATCTTCGGCAAGACAACGCGATTCACGAAGTGAGTCTATTATTTCGTTATCTTTATGTCGATTTAAATAATGGACTTAATGTGAAAGAAGCACTTGAACAATTAAAGAGTTACGCAA
Source organism: Bacilli bacterium (assembly GCA_024408655.1). Taxonomy (GTDB): domain Bacteria; phylum Bacillota_I; class Bacilli_A; order RFN20; family CAG-826; genus UB1719. Next base: position 6,817 of record JAKSUV010000007.1, on the reverse strand, counting down.
GTCTTCATTTAAACGAGTTATTAGTTAATCTATTAGAAAGCCAAGCTAATGATGTCACGCCATACCTTGCGTTCGCGCATCAATTCCCATCAATCTTACTCGAAGAGGTGATGGTCGCCTTATATCGTTACGCGAAAAAACCGGAACTAGAAAATCTAAAGATTTTTAACGAAGCATATTTAAAACTCAAAACAAGTAGTGAACAAAAAGCGCAAGAACGAATAAAAACTCGTTTTGATTTCGCTAAATCCACAGCGATTGTCGGTGTTTCGATAGTCCTTATCATGGTCATTATCGCCATTATTTTGTTAGTAGGAGAGTATCTACATGGCTAAGCGGATTATTTTTATGGGTTCAATGCTTTTAACCACGATTGCTATATTACTCATGAGTGATCTACTTGGTGTACAAATGATTTATGATCAACTTGATAATGTGGCGATGACCGTTGGTTACTATATTAGTAAAGACGGTGGCATTACTAAAGATATCCAAGCCTATGTGAAAAAAGAAATTAACGCGGTTATCTATACCACCTTACCCGAAGGAACAGTGGTAAAAGTTGGTGACACTTATCCTTACGTTATCGATAAAGAGTATCTACCAATTGTTTTAGGGAAAAATAAAAACCACATTAGTGTTGAGCGCAGCGTCGTGATTGGCCTATTTGCTTAAATATATTACTTTGTAATATAATAGTAAGCAGAAAAAGGAGAACGTATGAACGAAATACGAGCAAAAGCGGAAGAAGTTTTAGCGAAAAAATTAAAAGTTAAAACGGTTGATCCAACGAAAGAGCTACGGGAACTTGGTTTAGATTCATTAGATATCGTAGAAATGCTCTTGGCCTTAGAAAATGAATTCCATATTCAATTCAATAACGATGAGTTAAAATCACTCAAAAAAGTGCAAGACTTATACGCGGCACTTGAGGCCAAAGTAGCGCACAATAAATAATTGCCCTAATTTAGCGATTGTGATAAGATTTAACACGCTGCCCACTTAGCTCAGCGGTAGAGCAATCGGCTGTTAACCGATTGGTCATAGGTTCGAATCCTACAGTGGGCGCCAAACGGCCCGTTGGAGAAGTGGTTCAACTCACAAGATTTTCAATCTTGCATTCATGGGTTCAAACCCCATACGGGTCACCAAGTTAATAAAATTCCCCCTGACACTTGACTAGTTCAATGATGGAGGAATTTTTCTTTAAATAAAACAATGTATTTGTTTTATAGTTGACACTCACTAAGGGCGAGAATATCATATTTTAAGGTATGTTTAAGAACTTTAAACTTATTTTACACAGTCTTCGTGAACATAAAGTTTATGCGATTTTAACGCCGGTTTTAATGATTCTTGAATCCGCTTGTGAATGCGCCTTGCCGATTATTATGGCGCGTTTTATCAGCTTAATTCAAGACTACCAGCAAACCGAAACAATCGATTTTGTGCAATTTAGTATCCAGGCCGGTATTTTTATTTCGGTCGCGATTGTGAGCTTAATTGCTGGATTCTTAGGTTCAAAAACTTCGGCGAAAGCCTCAGTTGGCTTAGCTCAAAACCTCCGGTTAGATGTCTTTAAAAAGATAGAATCTTTTTCCTTCGCGAATATTGACCGTTTCTCAACTTCGAGTTTAGTAACGCGTTTAACAACCGACGTAACCAATACCTTCATGACTTTTAACATCGGGATTCGCGTTGTAGTGAAAGCGCCATTGATGCTCGTTTTCTCGACGGTGTTAAGTTTCGTGATGGGTGGTCGGATGGCGTGGATTTTTATCGCGGTTATCCCACTTGTATGTCTAGCTTTCTTCCTCATGATTAAGTACGCAACCCGCATCTTTAACCGGGTCTTTAAACGCTACGATAAATTAAATGAATCCATCCAAGAAAACGTGGCTGCGATTCGCGTGGTGAAGAACTTTGTCCGGGAAAATTATGAAGTCAAAAAGATGGCGCGGGCAACTGATGATGTGCGGGATGACTTTAAGAAAGCGGAAATCATTGTCTCGTTTGCTTCGCCAATGATGAGCCTTTCGATTAACCTCGTCAATATTTTAGTGTGTGGCATTGGGGCTTGGATTGCCTATGAATCAGGTGGGGTAGAAATCAATGTTCCACAATTATCTTCTTTGCTCACCTATGGTGTTCAGATTTTAATGGCGCTTCTCATGGTGACAATTATCTTAGGTATGTTATCAATGAGCTTAGAAAGTATGCGCCGGATTTGCGAAGTATTACGCGAAGAAAGCACAATTAAAAATCCCAAGAATCCAGTCATGCAATTAAAAAATGGCGCAGTCCAATTTAACCGCGTGACCTTTAAGTATTCTGAAAAAGCGAAACGTAACGCCTTAGACGAAATTAATTTAGACATTAAGTCCGGCCAATACATTGGGATTATTGGTTCAACCGGTTCAGGCAAAACATCTTTAATTAACTTAATTTCGCGTCTATACGATATCTCAACGGGTGAACTTATCGTCGGTGGGCATTCGGTTGATCGTTATGACTTACGCACCTTACGGGATAATGTCGCAGTGGTGTTACAAAAGAACGTTCTCTTCTCTGGCACCATTGCCGAAAATCTTCGCTGGGGTGATTTAAATGCGACTGATGACGAATTATTAGCGGCGGCAAAAATTGCCCAAGCTGATGAATTCATCCAACAGTTCCCAGAAAAATATAACACCTATATTGAACAAGGTGGCACCAACGTTAGTGGTGGTCAAAGACAGCGTCTTTGTATCGCTCGTGCCTTATTAAAGAAACCGAAGATTTTAATTCTTGATGACTCGACAAGTGCGGTTGATACCAAAACTGATGCGTTAATTAGAAAGGCGCTTAAAACCCAGTTACCAGAAACCACCAAGATTGTTATTGCTCAACGGACTTCAAGCATTTGCGATGCGGACCAAATTATCGTTATGGATAATGGGCACATCGATCAAATTGGGACCCATGAAGAACTTTTAAAAACCAACAAAATTTATCAAGAAGTTTATCATACGCAAAATAAAGCGAGTCAACAGGAAGGAGGGGGAATCTAATGCCACGCGCGATGCCAACTGGTAAAGGCAAAAAAGGCACCATTAACCGCCTCATTAAAATGGTATGTAAACAACATCCGCTTGGTGTTTTTACCGTTCTCTTCTTTGTAGTGGTGATGGCTTTCTCCACCTTTGGTGCACCGATCTTTGTTGGTTTAGTTACCGAATGTATCGAGCAAGGCATTCAGGGATTAATTACGGAAGCTGAATTCTGGGCCAGGATGACTGAGTATTTAATCATTATGGGTGTTGTTTATGGTCTAGGTGTAATCGGCGCCGTCATTGCTAACATTGCGATGTCGGTTGTTACTCAAGACTTCTTAGCCGAAATCCGGATGGCGATGTTTGAACACATGGAAACGTTACCGATTCGTTATTTTGATACTCACAAGCGAGGCGATATCATGTCGATTTATACGAACGATATTGATACCTTGCGGCAAATTGTCCGTGAATCATTGCCAGGTGTGTTCCAAACGGGTGTCATTGTTTCGGCCCTCTTTATTATTATGCTTTGCCTATCGATTTATTTAACCTTAGTCGTTTTAGCGGCGGCAGTGGCGATTCTTATTGCGGCCAAACGCATTGGCCGGAGATCGTCAAAATACTTTAGAAAACAACAAGAGAAACTTGGTGTCGTCGAAGGTCATATTGAAGAGGCAATTAATGGCCTTAAGGTCATTAAAGTCTTCTCACACGAAGAAAAAAGCGAATATGATTTCTCCATTCTTAACGACGCCTTATCCGAAGATGGTATTAAAGCCAATACCGCTGGTAACATGCTCACGCCAGTAATTATTAACATCGGTAATATTCTTTACGTGATCTTAGCGATTACCGGCGCTCTTTTTGTTGTTTTTAAGGTACCAAATATTTCAATCTTACCTGGCTATAAGGTTGGAGTGCCAATGATTGTGACCTTCCTAATGATGGCGAGAATGTTCTCTAATAATGTCAATAACCTGAGCCAACAACTCTCGATGATCTTCTTAGGTAGCGCCGGTGCATCTCGGGCCTTTGACTTACTTGATGAAAAGAGTGAAACCGATGATGGCTATGTCACTTTAGTGAACATTAAATATAAGCGTGATGGAAGTTTCGTGGAAACCGTGGAAGAAACTGGTTTCTTCGCGTGGAAACATCCACATAAAGATGGTTCACTTACTTATACGGAACTTGAAGGCGATATCTTATTAAGCCACGTTGACTTTGCCTATAATCCTGGCCACCGGATCTTACATGATGTCACCATTTTTGCCCGGCCGGGTGAAAAGATTGCCTTCGTTGGGGCGACGGGCGCTGGTAAGACCACAATTACCAATTTAATTAACCGCTTCTACGATATTGAAGACGGGAAGATTCGTTACGACGGCATTAACATTAATAAGATTAAAAAGTCATCCTTACGTCGTTCCTTAAGCGTTGTCTTACAAGACACGAACTTATTTACCGGCACCGTGATGGATAACATTCGTTATGGAAAACTTACCGCGAGTGATGAAGAAGTCATTAAGGCAGCAAAGATTGCTAATGCCTACGACTTTATTATGCGTTTACCCGACGGCTTTAATACAATGCTGAGTGGTGATGGAGCGAACCTCTCCCAAGGTCAACGCCAATTAATTAATATCGCTCGGGCCGCGGTCGCGAATGTCCCAGTGATGATTCTTGATGAAGCCACGAGCTCAATTGATACAAGAACTGAACTCCTCGTTCAAAAAGGGATGGACCAAATTATGATGAACCGGACGACCTTTGTTATCGCCCACCGTTTATCCACCGTTCAAAATAGTAACGCGATTGTCGTGCTTGACCATGGTAAGATTATTGAACGTGGTACCCATAACGAATTAATTGAGAAGAAAGGCGTCTACTATCAACTTTATACTGGGGCGTTTGAACTCGAATAATGAAGATTGTAATTGTGGGTGGCGGGGCCGCTGGCTTACTTGCCGCTCTCGCCCTTAAAGAAAAACATCCGCGTGACATGGTCACGGTGGTAGATAAAAATCCCAAGTTAGGTAAGAAATTACGCGCGACCGGAAACGGCAAAGCGAATATTTTAAACCTTGGTAATTTAAAAGGCCGCTATCAACACGAAATAGTTGCCCAAAATCTCTTCCACGATATTACTCGCGAAAAATTACTAAAGTTTTTCCATACGCATCATATTGCCACGATGCACGATGGTGATTATGTATATCCCTATAGTGAATCAGCGAACGCTTTTACCGATACTTTAATTAAAGAAGGCAAAGCCTTAGGTGTAATTTATCAAAGTGAAACCAAAGCAATTGATTATAAAAATAATGTATTAATAACTGATAAAGGTAAGATTAGTTTTGATCGATTAATTATTGCGTCGGGCTTAGCGAGTCAACCACAACTTGGCGCGGATGCGAGTTTCGTTTTAAATTTAGCAAAACATGGCTATCATATTGTTTCATTACGTCCTGGACTCACACCAATTAAAACGATTGAAAAAACTAAATCAGTTAGCGGTATTCGCCGCAAAGTCCATGTCACTTTACTCGATCATCATCAAGTTCACCTTGATGAAGATGGGGAACTTTTATTTAAAAATGACGGCTTAAGCGGAATCGTAATTTATCACGTGAGTAGTCAAGTGACACGCTTCGCTTTGAAGGCGCCAGAAGTCGTTATTGATTTTTTACCACACGAACGTTTCGTGGGCTCATTAACGGATTATTTTTCACCCGCGTTAGCCTCTTACCTAAAGCCCTATAAAAATCCTAAACATGTCACCTTCCATGTTAAAGATATCGCTAACTACCACGATAGTGTGGCGACGATTGGTGGTGTTTCTTTAAAGGATGTTGATCAAAACTTTAAATCAAAAATTGAGTCAAATGTTTATATTATTGGTGAAGCCTTAGACCAAGATGGTCTATGTGGGGGCTTTAATCTTATGTGGGCATTTGCCACCGCTTTAAAAGTAAGTGCTATAATCTAAAAGGAGTTAGTTATGATTATTGATGAATTAAAAAAAGCGAATATTGAAGCGCTCAAAAATCACGACCAAGAGGCCCGTGCGTCTTTATCAGTCGCGATTAATCGCTATATGCAAGTGAGCATTGAAAACAAAGCGAACAAAAAAGAAACCACTGATGCGGATACGGTGCGGATTTTAACGAAGTTAAGTAAAGAACTCGACGAAGAGAAAGCGGGCTATGTGGCCGCTAATCGCACTGAACAAGCCGCGGCGATTGATAAACAAAAAGCGGTTATTTTAAAATTCTTACCGAAGATGATGAGCGAAGACGAGATTAGAAAAGAAATTGCCGCTTTGCTTGATAAATCAATTCCGAGTGTGATGCGTTATTTTAAAGAGAAGCACGCTGGTCAATGCGATATGGGACTGGTGAGTAAAATTGCCCGGGGACAATAATCCCCTAACTTCTTAGCTAAATTTAGTTTATAGTATTATTTGCAGCTATGGCGGAATGGTAGACGCGCTAGAATCAGAATCTAGTGGGCAACCGTTCGAGTTCAAGTCTCGATAGCTGCACCAAAAAATGCGCCCGTAGCTCAGTTGGATAGAGTACAACCCTCCGAAGGTTGGGGTCAACAGTTCGAATCTGTTCGGGCGCGCCAAAACAAAAAGGCCCCGTGGCGGAATGGTAGACGCAGACGACTCAAAATCGTCCGGGAAACCATGTGGGTTCAAGTCCCGCCGGGGCCACCAAATAAATGAAATTACCCCCAAATATTGGACCAACAATTGGTACAATAATTGGGAGGTTTTT
>JAKSUV010000006.1 GCA_024408655.1 Bacilli bacterium | reverse complement strand
AAATTTATAGATATTTATTAATTATTATTAAAAATTACAGTTTTTTATAAATGTGGTGCCTTTCCGTTAGTCGGCACCAACACATAAAAATAGAGCGATTTATCGCTCTTTTTTTGTTATATTCATGTTATAATAATGCAATGAAAAAAATATGTTTATTATTAATGTCATTAATGCCGTTATCGCTTTTAACAAGCTGTGGCGAAAAACCTTTACATACCGTTAAATTTTCTGGCACTGATTGTATTTTAAACACCGCTGATGGGAAAAAGTTTACCGAAGGGAAATATCAAGAAGGAACAGAACTTAATTTTACTTTTCTACCCGTAAGAGGGCACGCTAACCCAACTGATAACGAAGTTCAGATTGTTAATGCCGCCGGTAAATCTTTTACTAACTATAATTACAATTCGAAGGACGCAAAACTTAATATTACTTTAACGGATGATATTGTCATTACCGCTAGCACAACCGAAAAAGAAAGAATTTGTACTGTCACATTAGTTGGCGATAATAATATCCAAATCCAGGAACAAGTTAGTTATCGTAAAGGTGATTTTTCTCCAATTACCGTTCCTTATACGATTACTAATGGATTTACTATCGATAGTACTGTCGTTAACCCTTCGCACACGCTCGAATACATATATAGTGAGGGAAGTGAGGGGTTTAATTTAGTAATTACTCCTAACGATGACAGTACTGATTCGCAAATAAAACTTATATCAAGTCAACGTACCGTAAGTTTATATAACAGTGACGCTAGTACATTAGAAATTAAGGAATGCCGTTATTTGCCAGATAGTGTTGAGATAGACTTGACGGTTAAAGAGGAACGACAAAATAAATACCGTATCCCTCCTGATGATCAATATTTTAAAATCCTCGCTAGCGATGGCTCGGAACCTAGTTTTACATACCAACGTTTAACTGATTTTAGCGCCAAAATTACTATTAGTGATGTTCAACCGGTAAGAACAAAAACTTATATAATAAAAGCAACTGATTATCTATATTATTTTGAAATTACATCAATTGATTTTGGTTTATTTATGGAAAGTCCTGATCTGCCAAAACCAGCCTTGGTAGAACGTGGACATAACCTTGTTTTTACTTTAAAAATTAAAGGGGAGCCAAATACTAGCACACACACTATTCCTCATTCGCTATCTATTAAGCTTAGCGATGGAACATTATTACCCAAGGAAGCTTATCAAATTGATTGTTCCACCGACCCGTATCGTCAAAATGCTAAGGTCACAATTTACGCTAGATACATTACCGATGATTTCTCAATCGCTGGCGTGGCGACTGAGGCAAATTATTTTGAATGGGATATCTTAGTTTGTGGCGCGCAAGTTGAAGGTGATTATGACCAAGATGGATATATGTTCGGCGCTTCAATTCAAGAAATCGGTAAAACGTTTTCTATTAGTGGTGACGAAGTGAGTACTAGTACTATTACTCGTGAACGGGTTATTATCGAAGATTTAGATAGAAATCTTTATCGTCTAAGTGATACTGATTGTCCTGATCAATATAAAAACTTTACGATAACCGATAGCGGAGCTAATACGGTTACTTTATCAACCGGAACTTATCCTTATAATTATGTCGGGATATATGTTTCTGTTCCGGGTTTTGAATTCTTTAGTAAACTAAGTTGGACAACAATCAATAAGTTTGCTGAAAATGGTTGGCATGAGACATTCTTCCGTGTTGGTGACACCAAGAAAGTTAAAGTTGCTGATATTACATACGATGCTAGGATTATCGGCTTTAATCACGATGAATTAACTTCTAAAACTGGTACGGCTAGTATGACTATCGAATTTGCGCAAGTGATTACAAAGAATAACGGTGATGCTTATTTCGAGAGGTTTGATGAAAGAGTCGGAGAAGATTACCGTGGAGGCATTTATGATAATTATCTTCAAAATGTTTTCTTTCCGATGTTCCCATTGGATTTACAATCTTGCATCAAGCAAGTAAGTAAACCCGTTTTAGTGTGGAATTGGGATGATACTAGAGAAATGCAAAGTTGTGATACAAAAATATTCCCGCTTTCTCTAGCTGAATTAAATTTAACCTCTGCCTTTTATTGGGATGCTGAAGGATCTGTTTACCCCTATTACGCAGATTGTCCTGCGGATAAACGAATTAAGAAAACCTGCAAAGTGGTCGGTAGCGGTATTGCGCCTTTTCCAGTTGGTTATTGGAGCCGTTCAATTTTACAAGGCGACGATTATCACCAAGCTTACTATATAAAAGACTCTGGCACTGAAGCAACGCGAGATTATGTTTATAATAAATTTGGTTATACGGTTGCGTTTTGCATTTAATTAACCCACTCGCATTCAAACAAAATTATCGATCTTTTCACTAGTGGTATAATGTGGTTATGAAAAAACTAACTTCGTTAGTAATGCCGCTAATCGATATATTGAAGGCGAGATTTCTCTTAATGAATTAGATATTATTGTTAATTCATACTATAAAATTAAATCTAATCGAAGCGATCGAACTGAAGAAGCGGATAAGATTTCTGTTCGAATTGCGAAAATTATCTTTGAAGATTCCTTTACTTTTAGTGTTGGGCAACTTCTAACTATTCACCGAACTTTGTTTGATGGAATATTAAAACGACCCGGGCAAATCAGAAGTTACAATTTTAAAAAGAAAGAGTGGGTTCTAGATGGGGATTCAGTGACTTATGGCGATTATCGAGATTTAGAAAGAGCGCTTCAATATGATTTTGAGCAAGAAAAGAAATTTACGGACATTTTATTCAACATTATTGGGATTATTGTCTTTATAAAAGCAAGGCTTTTCCCGTTAGTTGGCACCACACATAAAAAAGAGGAATTAGTCGCTTTTTTTGTTACATTTATGTTATAATAATGCGGTGAATAAATTTGCATTTGTTATGCCACTAATGTTTGCTTCTTTTTTAGCAAGTTGTGGGCCAAAGAAATATACTATTACCATTAATGCAACCGAGCATTTTAAGCCTACTGTTTCCGCTCTTTCTTTTGCAGAAGATGATTTTACTCCAATAACAGTGCCCTATACCACTGATAGTGGATTTGTTGTGACTAAAACAATTTGTAATGTTGAAGGGAATGAGTGCACTTTTGATTATCTAAAGGAAGAATTAATCATTACTCCACAAAAGAACGCTAATTTTAGCGTTACTGTCTCAGTTACAAGTTTAGATCAAGTTTCATATGTTACGATTATCAATGTTCCGCCGCATATGCAAATGGATATAAAATCAATTCCTTTCGCTAAAGGAAGTCGTAATCAAATTTCTTTTCCGTTCACCATTGATAAATATTGCGCTATTACTGCTAGTGTAGAAAAACCGGATTCGGCTGATGTCAAAGTGAAAAATAATAAAATTATTGTTACTCCTAAATGCGATAATAATATCAACGTTGTTCCTACTGTTACCGAAAGATATAAAGTTGTTAAATTTTTGCCTAATGGAGGCGCATTAAGCGAAGATGCTCAAGATGAAATTTTAATGCCTTACGGGAAAACTTGGGGGGAATGCGTTGATGCATCCACACAAGTCGCTAAACTAGGTGAACGCACATTTGCGGGTTGGTCTTTTAATCGCTGGATATATGACGAAATTATCGATGATAATTATGTTATTAATGAAAATACACCAGATAGCGTTAATGCGATTTATTATCATAACATTGAGCTACATAATAATCGTTCGATTGAACTTGAAAAACAAACATATCCTAATAACAATGAAATTGATTTATATTTTAGATTTGCGGACATTGAACATTATGGAATACCGGAAAAGAAAGACATTGAACTATGCGGTCCTGATCAAATTGAGTATACGTATGATTATAAAAGAGGCGCCAGTCAAATTCATATAAACGCTTCGTTATCTCGTGTTACGTCTGATATTATTGAAGTTTGGGTATCTGATTATAGACCTGAATATGAATGCGAAGAGACTTTAAGTAATTTGACTCTTGAAAAAGAAAATAATCCGAAACGAGGGGACGATTTTGTTTTTACTCTTACCGCTAATAATTCACAAAACGAAATCTATACCGTTCCTCAAAATATTGGTATAACGATTAATGAATCACCAATAATTAGTACGAAAGCATACACAATTGAAGATATAAGCGATGGTCAAGATTTTACTAAAGCCAAAGTAACAATATTAGGAAGATTTGTTAAAGGCGATGTTCATATTACCGCGGATGCGGTGACTAGCGGGGGTTACCATCTCCTAGCTAACGGATATGGCGTCACTTGTAGTATTGCTGGTAAATATATAGACTACAGTGAGACAACAGAAATTATCTTATCTGGGGACGGGGTAGATAGCGTTGCTGCTAGTAACATCTTAATAAGAATGAATGGCACGGACTGGTATACTTGCGATGTTTTGCCTTCACCATATAATAATTTCGTTACTTATAATCAAACTGAGCACAAAATTGTTATTAGTCCGAATGCGGATTGTATTCAAACGATTGCCTTCTATGTCTTTCTTCCTAGCTATAGCATTTTTCAAAACGCAAGTTGGGATACAATTTCCGAATTGGCATCGTTACCGACCGAACAAATTAGAAAATTTTTTACTCTTGGCGAATTAAGACATGTTGAAGATGAAAGATATACTTTCCGGATTATCGGTTTTTCTCACGATAATCTTTCTGACGGAAACGGAAAAGCTGGATTGACGATTGAAACTGTCGAGTTACTTACTGAGGATTATTCAATTAGTCCATTTCTTGTTCAATATTCAAACGATATCAAAGAACATGGTTGCTATGTTAACGGCCCGCTGGACAATTTCCTTAAAGACAGCTTTTCAACGCGCCTACCATATGAATTGCGGTTTTATTGCAAAAAAGTTTCAAAACCTTCTATTGTATATAGTGAAGATGAATATGGTAAATATTATGATGATGTTTACGAGGACGTAGAAATCTTTGCTATTTCAGCTAAAGAATATAACCTGGAGGATAGTGATTGGAAGCACGAAGGCGAACCATATGAATATTATAAAAAGAATCCTGACAGGAAAAAATACCTTATTGGTGCAACCGCTCCTTGTGCATATTGGACTAGATCCCATTCGCCGTCATACCATGATTGTGCTCTTTTCATAAAAGGTGATGGAACATGGAGTAATGTTATAGTTGATAGAAGCCGTGCCGTTGCCCCCGCTTTCTGCATTTAATCACCTTTGATTATTTGCGTAATTATTAGTTATTATTAAAAAATATAAACGCGGTGTCTTTCCGTTAATCTAGATTAGTTTCTGTATCGCTTCCCACAAAAGTGGGATTTTTATTTATGAATAAATAATGTATAATAATCATATGAAAAAAAATTTAGTTATTGTTCCTTTAGTATCGTCTTTTTTATTTATGTATGGTTGCGGCCCTACCCCGCATACAGATCAACCAACCGCCTATCAATTTACCTTTGAAGGCACAAACTGCAATATTGAATACGAAGACAAATACGAAACTAAGATATATGAAGGTGATAAAAATCTTACTTTTACTATTAACCCTGAATACGACTTTGTCTTAATTCAAAGTGATGTAGAGATTACTGGTAAAAACACTACTTATGATGAAGTAACTCACAAGATTACCATTAGTGAAGTAGTCGGTGATGTTATTGTCACCGCGGATGCGACCACTAAACCAAGCTTCACTTTCCATGGCGAAAATTGTAACATTGGCGGAATTCGCGATATTACTGATAAGCCACTTAAAAAAGGCGATAAAAATGTTGAATTTTCAATTAGCGTTGATTCCGGTTATGCTTTAGGAAAAGACGATTTAAAGATAGAGGGCGAAAATGTCGATTACAATCCCGCTTCTCAAAAAATCATTATTTCTGAAGTAGTGGGACCAGTAAATATTACCGCAAAGGCTTATACTCTTTTAAAATTTAGTTTTACTGGCACAAATTGTAATATTGACGGTAATTCAAGAATCCTAGCCAAAGAAATTAAAAAAGGTGATAAAAATGTAAAATTCTCGGTTAATGTTGATTATGGTTATTTCTTGAATGATCAAAAAGTTGAGGTTACAGGTAAAAATGCCACTTATGATGATGAAACTAAAACCATTACGATTAGCGAAGTAACTACTGATGTTGAGGTTAGTGCTACCGCTGATTCTTTAGTTAAACACACTGTTACCGGCACATTATCTAATTGTCATTTCTACGAAGATCCAAAACAAGAAGGGTATATCGTCGGATCAAAAGTAAAATTAAAATTTATCCCCGATAAAGATACTACTCATATATACGGCATGCCAGAACTAAGTAATATTAGTGGTTTAAGCGAATATACTTATGATTCTGAAACTGGAATGCTCACTTTTGAAATGCCAGATACTGATGTTTCATTTACCGCTACATCCACAGCGACCGTGAATATTTTGCACATCACTAACGATTATCAAATTGTTTATGAAGGGGAAGATGCTAGAGTTTGCTATCATGGTGCTCGCCAAATTAATGATGCTAGAAGATATCATGGTGAAAAAAATCTAACTATTGTTAACGAGCATGCACCTTCTACCGATAGAGAAATTATTCTAACTGATCATCGCTCTGAATCGCAAGAGTTAGCCAAGGAGTTACGCGATAATGACGATTACATTATCAAAGTGGCTAATAATAAAATAATATTTGCTTATCGAACAAATTTTGCAAGAATTTGTGCGGTTGATCGTCTTTTGACTGATTTCTTATATGAAGACGGAATTGACGTTCCAACTGGCCTTGAGGTTAGAGGTGCTTGTAAAAAAGAAGATTACATTGTTGATTTTTTACCTGATGGTCGCAAAATTCGCGATCCGTTTATTTATCGTGATGGGACTAATTATTATATGTATGGTACATGCGGAAGCTTTGATGGCGATAAATGGTCAGTGTACGGCGCCAAAGATACCTTCAAAAGTGGCTGGAAATTATTAAATGAAGATATTGTTGATGAGTCACAATATCCGTTTATAGATACATATCGTTGGGCTCCCGAGTTACATAAATATGGGGATAATTATTATTTGTTTACTACTTATGTAGACAAATCTAGTAATCAGGGCACAGTCATCTTTAAAAGCAAATCTTTAACTGAGGGTTTTGAGATGATTTCTACAAATCCTGACAACGGCCCCGGTCCTGGACACATTGTGAGTCACAAAATTGTTGGTAGTCAGTGCGGCGGCATCGATGGCACCTTATATGTTAAGAAGATGGAAGATGGCAAAGAACAACCGTATTTGATACATTGTTATGGCCGCGATGATAGGACTTGTAACGGATTGACTATTGTCCCATTTAAGACTGACCCAGGAATTGAGCCTTTATCACAAATCCGTGAAATGGAGAGCGTGAAGTTGGTTGATGGGGACACCTATGTGCCTTGGCGAAAGCAATACGAAGGCGTTTTTGAAGGCCAATTTATCCGTAAACTTAAAGATGGTAGCTTAGTGATGATTGCGTCATCCTTTGATCCTTACGATAAATATTGTGTTGGCATAGTTTGTAATAAATATGGTGATAAAGAACTTACAAATCCATATTGTTGGGAGCAACAAGAACGGCTTCTTTATGCAAAAGACATTTGTGAAGGCGCCTCTGACGGAGGGCACGCAATGATTTTTGACGATCCTGATGGTAATTTGTATCTTTGTTTTCATAACAATAATTCTACTAGTTTTGAAAATCCTCGTGCTTGCATTGTTCCAATTAAAGAAGCGTATGGCACATTAGTGTGGGATTTATATAATCATACCCCGGTATAAAGAGTAAATAATGTTATGAAAAAGACTATCTTGATGATTATCCCGCTCGCAACTATTTCTCTTTTAGCGAGTTGTAATGAGGCGCCTAAGCAACACACTGTCACTTTTGATTCCGATAATGGCACTCCGGTTGCCTCACAAACGGTTTATCACGGGGAGACTATCTACGAACCCACTAAACCCACTAAACCGTCGTCAACGGAATACACTTTCCAATTTGATGAATGGCAATTAAACGGGAAAAAGTATGACTTTAATACACCAGTCACTAGCGACTTTACTTTAAAAGCTAAATGGAAGGAAAATAAACGCACATACACGGTCACATTTGATTCAGACGGCGGCACTAAGGTTAATCCACAATTTATTGAATATAGTGAAGAAGCACGTGTTACTAACCCAGGTCGAATTTATCGTCAATCCGATGTCGCATACTCTTATACTTGGTTAGGTTGGTATGAAGTAATTGATGGCGAAATGCAGGATGAAAAATTTAATTTTGCTGAAACAGTAGTCGATCACGATATCCTTTTAAAAGTAAAATGGGATGTAACAATAAATAAATATACCGCAAACGCTACTAACGGAGATCATCTAAAATTCACGAAAGACGGAGAACCATTAACCAATGTTGAAATTGTTGGTAACCAGCTTTTTACTTTTGAAATGGAAGCGATAAATGTTACTAATGATACTAAATATATTGCTCCTTCAAGAATCCAAATTTCCGTTGGCGGTTCACCTTGCATATATGATGGTTATAAAGTTGACTATATTAAAGAAGATAAAACCAAAGCAAGAGTGACAATTGAGGCGAATAAGGTTACTGGTAATATCGAAATTACTGGTGAGGCAAATGTGGCAGGCGAATATATTTATGATGTGCCATTCACTCTTGGTTTTGAAGAAATTACTTGTGAACAGCCAGTCAAGAAAGAAGACGGCGATTTATCACTTACCTTCGTACCGACTGATGATTATGCTTTACCTTCAGCTGAAAATATCTATATCCAATTTGATAACTGTGATGGTGATGAATTAGTTCAATGGGTTAGCCCCGCTGAAACGTTTGAAAAGATTGGTGAATATTGTTCTTATAACGAAGGCGTATTAACAATAAAACCCGATCATATCGAAAACCACATAACAATTATCGCTCGTGCTAATGATTACCAATTACTTGGAGAATTACCATGGTCTAGCGATGATCCAAGCACAACTACTATTAATAGTATTTCCTCTTCTGGATTAGCGCCTTATCTTTTCTATATTGGTGAAGAAAAAACCGTTAAAGTTAATGATTTAGACCATCAAGTGAGAATTATTGATTTTAATCACGACCTTGATGTATACAATAATTCGGTTGGAATTACTTTTGAGTTTGTTAATGTCATTAGTGATAGTGATGGCGATGCCGAAATCACGCCTTGGGAAGTAAAAGGCGAAGATAGGTCCACTAATTACAATTTTCCTCACTCTACTCTCAATTATCTCTTAAATTATGATGAATACTCGGTGTTATCGAAAATAGATAGCGGTTTAGTCAGTGTAATAAAAACGGTCAATAAATATGTTGGTTTAGATAAAAGTTATTCCACTGAATTTCCCTACACCACTCAGCTCTTTCCGCTAGCGCATGATGAAATAACCGATGTCCCGGATGAAGAAAAGACTCCTAAAGGCGAAGGAACGCTTTATGCCTATTACAACCACCCAGAAGAAACGGAACAGGAAGCTAACGAACGTCGAATCAAAAAAGACCTAAATAGCCGGGCTGTTAAATATTGGCTTCGCTCACCTAGTATTGATAATATTCTTTATACTAAAGATAGCGCATGGTATTGTGCCGAAATAGGTAATCTCTCCAGCGGTAACATTTCCTTTGCCAGTAACGCGATTGCCCCTGCTTTTTGCATTTAATTATCATTAATTATTTAAAATCATCGCTTTTTTAAATGTGTTATCTTCTATTAGTCGGCACCAGTTAATATATTCTTTCCTACTTGCGTGAGATTTTTAATATATAATTAAATTATGAAAAAACTATTATTTGTTATACCTTTAATGACTATATCGCTCTTAGCGAGTTGTAATAATGGCGAAGTTGATCCACCGAGTCCTAAAGAATACACTGTAACAATTCTAGAATCCCAGCATTTTAGATCCAAACAGCCAACTTTTACTTTTAGAGAAGATCATTTTACGCCGATTGTCGCAGTCTACGAAATCGATGAATCCTATGCTGTTGTTAATGTTGAATCTAATATTGGTTCGACAATATGTGATTTTGATATTGAAGAGCACACTATTACTATTACTCCCCAAGAAAATAAAAATATCACTATCAATGCCGAAGTAGTAGGAATGTCATTCGTGTCGACTATTAAAATTATTGTCGATAAAGCCAGCGAACAATTTATTTCTCCCGATAAAAAAGCGGTCAATTTTAAGTACGATGATTACAAAGAAATTCATGTCCCGTATACCATTACTCAATATTATGCTGCTTCACCCGTTGTTTCTGATCCGGAATGTGGTGATTGCGAATGCATCAATAATGAATTAGTTATTACTCCAAAAGCCAATGAAGATTTTTCTATTACTATCACCGTTAATAAAAAAACTAAGACTATTACTTTTAATCCAGAAGAAGGAGAAATTATCAAAGGTGAAGGAACGCAAACCATCGAATGTGGCACTGTTTGGGGCGAAGTCGCTCCAACTGTTATAGCTAAGCGTGCTAATTACATATTTAGTGGGTGGTCATTTGACGCCAAAAAACCTGAGGATAGGGTTGTTATTCCTAACGACTATGTCATTGATGATTCGACTAAGGATATGGTGTTTCCAATTTATGATTATGACATTCAACTAGCTGAAGGTTCCGCTTTGAAAATTGTAAAAGTAAAAGAAAACCGCTTGAATGTTACAACTGATGTTTACGTCATAATATCTGACACTTCAAAATATTTGATGCCAATGGATGAACAATCTTTTACGGTGAAAAATAAAGCCGGCAATAATTTAAGTTTTACCTATGAAAGAACTTCGTCGGTCCAAGGTGTAATTAGAATATTACACAAAGAACTTCAGCAAGATGGTGATGCACAAATTACAGTTAATAACTATCAACCAGAGTACCAGGTTGATACTAGTTCTATTACGCCAGGTGAGGATCATTTAATTTCTATGGTGAATTTTCCTCCTAGACGCGGAGAAGATTTCACTTTTATTCTTGAAGCAATCAATCAGTCATCAACAAATGATACCTACTACTATTATGCGCCTGATCAATGCGAACAAATTAATATTAGCGTTAAAATAGGCGAAACCTATCATCGATTAGGTGTCAGTGCATATAAAATTGAATTTGCTGCTGAAGATACATATCATCTAAGAGGAACGGTTACGGTTTTTGGTAAATACGTAAAAGGTGATTTAAAGATTGACGCTACCGCAAGAATCGTTAATGGGTATTTTTATGAACTTAATGGATACGGCATTACTTTCAATTTTCAATCTGATTATATGCGAGGCGTTCAATTATCAGATGAAGATCTTCACATCCGAATAACTGGTGAAAAATTCCAATGGGTTACTGATGAAAATATCGCAATTAGGACTAGAACTAATGATGGCGCAACCACTTGGTATACGCTGGAACAATTTAACGCTGCATATCCTGATACAATCAAGTATAGCCAAGCAACTGAAGAATTTATGTTTACTAATTTTCAAGGAAATAATATTTCTTCCGTTTTCGTTCACGTTTTTGATCCAGAGTATAGCGTATTTGCTAATGCTTCGTGGGCTCAATTAGCCGAACTAACTTCTTTACCGGACGAATACATTAATGATTGGTTTAAAGTAGGAGAAACTAGAGAGATTCAATTTAATAATCTTGCACATACTTTACGAATTATTGGCATTAATCACGATGATCTTTCTAATGGAAAAGGAAAAGCCGCATTGACGGTTGAATTTGCGGATGTGATGACCAACACTGACGGCAATCCGCTTAAAACTTTTTGGGATGAAGATTGGAATACTAATTTCCCCGGTTCAATATTAAATAATTTGTTAATATCCATCATAGGACAATTGCCTATTGACTTACAGTCTGTTATGAAAGAGGTCAGTAAACAGGTTTCCTTGGATGATGATTGGGACCCCCATAACTACTTGCCCACTAGATTATTCCCGCTTTCTTGCCATGAAATGAGTCAAGATTCCGTTGAAGATACTAGGGAAGAAGGTGTAACGTACGAATACTATATGACTAACCCACAATCAAAAAGAGTAAAAACAACTGCTTCTGGTGCACTTTGTACTGCATATTGGACTCGTTCCCCGCGCACTTATGAAGATGCTCATAGATTTTCAGAATTTGTAAACGGTAGCGGAGAATTTGAATACGAACTCGTATACACTGATTACGCCTTCGCTCCTGCTTTCTGTATTTAATTAAGGTTTGAAATCTGAGCGCTTTTTTATTGTTTATTTTCGCCAAAATATTTATAACGCTTCCGGTAAATAAATAAGAAGACAAAGGCCATTACGGCGGTAATTCCTTCGGTAAAAGCCGCGCTCCACCAAATGCCATCATCACCCATACAAAGAGGCAGTGTTTCAACAAAGACGAGTAATAAAACTAGGTTACGACTTAATGAAACAACGGAAGAGGCAAGGCTATTATTTAGACCAACGAAGAAGGAACTAATATAGAAGGAGAAACCACAGAATAAGAAAGAGATTGACCAAATGCGCATCGCGTTAGTGCCCAGTTCAATGAGATCTGAATCACCCGCGGCAAAAATCATCGAGATGGGTTTAGCTAATGCCATTCCAAGCGCAAACATTAAAAACGAGGAAGCGGAGATAATAATTAAACTTTTCTTTAATACATTTTTTAATTCAGCGTAATTTTCGGCACCGTAATTATAGCCAGCAACTGGCGCCATCGTAATTGAATAACCAATAAAGACCGCCCAGAAGACGAGAATGACGTACATAATAATGCCATAGGCTTCGACCCCGGTTTGTCCGCTATAAATTAAGAGTTGAGCGTTAAAGACAATGCCGGTCGCGGTCATCGCCGCATAGTTAACAAAATCACTAATTCCGTTAAGAGCGCTCCGTCTGATATAACGGAAGTTAATTTCGGGTGTTACTAAGAAGATGATACCTTTGCGTTTTAATAAGAAGTAAGCAATGGGGCCTAAACCACCAACGAAATAACCCATGACAGTGGCAATTGCCGCGCCTTGAGCGCTCATCTTTAAAGGGCCAATAAAAATCACATCGAAGAGAATATTAGTGCAACCCGCAATGAGAGTAAAAATAAAACCAAGCGTCGGTTTTTCTTCAACAATGAAGAAACTTTGAAAGAAGTTTTGGGTAATAAAGGCGGCTTGGCCAAGCATTAAAATCCGCCCATAATTAATTGCTTCTTCAACCATCTTGCTATCTTCGGTGACGCTCTTATCAAGGCTCCCGAGCCATTTCGCTAATGGTTCCACGAGGAAGAAACCGGCGATTGAAAGAATAATACCAAGCACAATCGCGATTAAGAAAACGTTGGTAAATACTTGGTTGGCCCGTTTGGGTTCTTTTTTTCCTAGGTATTTACTAGTTAAAGCGGCGCCGCCTGCACCAAACATAAAACCAATCCCACCAATGACCATTGTCACTGGGAAGATTAAGTTTACACCCGCGAAAGCATCAATACTCGCTAGATTAGAGACGCAGATTCCGTCAACAACGGAATATAAAGAGATAAAAATCTGCATCAAAATTGGCGCGTAAACAAAACGGAGAATTTTCTTAAAAGTAAAATGATCGTTTAAGGCAACTTTGGTCATAATTCACCTATAATTTTAATGGGAAAAGGGCTTATATTCAAGTTATAATAATAACGCTATGAATGTTTATGACTTCGATAAAACGATTTGTAGGGATGACACCGAAGAGGATTTTTTTCGTTACGCTTTGTGGCATTATCCGAGTAATTTATTGCATCTTTTTTACTTCGCCAAAGCCAACATTTTATATCATCACAAAAAGATTAGCGAAGCCGAGTGGCGGCATCGTCTTTATTTAGTCTTAAAACCAATTAAAGACATTGATCAAACCGTTTTAAAATTCTGGAAGAAACGGAAAAAGAAAATCTTACCTTGGTATAAAAAACAACAAAAACCGGATGATGTCATTATTAGCGCCACTCCGCGTTTCTTACTTGAACCAATGCTCATTGCCTTAAATATTAAGCATTACATCTTAAGCGAATTTGATGTTAAGGCCCGTCAATTTATTGGCCCGATTAATGTGGAAGGGGAGAAACTTCGTCGGTTTAAGAAATTTTATCCGAACGCGACGATTGATAACTTCTATACCGATTCATTAAGAGACACGCCTTTACTCTTAGCGGCGAAAAACGCTTTCTTAGTTAATAAGAAATATCAAGTGATTCCTTGGAATAATAAAAATTAAGACCTCATTATGTTATGATTAGGCTAGTGAGGTATTAATTATGAAAAACAAATTATTTTTATTACCGTTAAGCGCGGCAATGCTTTTGGTCGTTGCTTGTAATGGTAAAACACCAAGCGGAAGCCCCTACATCGAAGTTTCCGATTATGTGGATACATCTGGACAAACTCCGTGTAGTGATATCCTTCAAAAATTAATTAATGATAATCCACATTCCACTTTACATTTTAGAAACGGGATTTATTTGTTAAACAAACAAATTGCGACACCTGGTGATCCGGATAAATCAGTCGATTTAAAACTTGATAATTACGCCGTTTTAAGAGCGAGTGATAACTATCAAGCCAAGCGCGAAGGCGAAGAGCAAGATTGGGAAGAATGGCAAGATCAATATTTATATATGGTGTCATTAGGCGGATTAGACCGTATCAACGACGTGACGAAAATTGGAAGTATCTACGGAATGGATGGTGGTGTTGTTGATGGTAATGGCATTGCCGGTGGTGTAGAAATTGCCGGTGGCCGCGAGAGCAAAGTTAAAAACGTATCAATGAAAAATGTGGAAGTTGGTTTAAAAATCGCCAAAGGCGTTAATAGTGGTTCAAGTGACGCTGATGTCACTAACGTTGACATCATTTGTAACGAAACAGTGGATTCGTATGGCATTGTAATTGATGGCTTTGATAACACGATTACTAATTCACGAATTGGCCACACTCAGCACGGCGTAAAAATTAATGGCGGTGGTAATATGTTAAGAAACATTCATCCGCTCTGTAATGGGAATATTTCCGACACTGATTATCTAAAAACCTATGGTTTTGAAATTAATAACCAAAACTATTTAGATTATTGTTATAGTGATAATTTTGTAACGGCGTTTTCCATCGGTGAAGGCAAAAGATCGGTTTTTAACGATTGTTTCGCCTGGTGGTATAACCCTCACAAAACTCCGCACACGATGATTGATAATAATGGCGGCAATTTTACGAGTATATTTACAAATTTATCCTGCGGCTTTCACGACGACATTCCTGATGGCCAACATAACGCGGTTTTGAAGAATGCTGTGATATCTGGATCAAGCGCATCAGCTGGAGTTATAAATAATATTGCGATTAACAATCGCTATAAATTATCTGATGATGATTTATACAAGAGAGTTAGCATAGGGGCCGACGTCGATTATTAATTTAGATAAATAGGCAATAAAAAAGGCGCTCGTTGGAGCGCCTTTTGTTTGATTAATCTTACGATTAAAACACGCCTTGCGCCA
The DNA here is from genome assembly GCA_024408655.1 of Bacilli bacterium. GTDB lineage: Bacteria > Bacillota_I > Bacilli_A > RFN20 > CAG-826 > UB1719. Next base: position 36,996 of record JAKSUV010000006.1, on the reverse strand, counting down.
TCATCGCATCCGCGACTTTCTGGAAACCAGCGAGGTTCGCACCGGCAACAAGGTTATAGCCAAAGCCATACTTTTTCGCAGCGGCGACCGAGTTATTATAAATGTTCACCATGATGTGATGGAGTTGTTTATCAACTTCTTCGGCGGTCCAGATTAAGCGTTCACTGTTTTGGCTCATTTCAAGCGCTGAAACTGAGACGCCGCCAGCGTTCACCGCTTTACTTGGCGCAACCGTTAAGCCACTCTTCATTAAATATTGAAGCGCGTCATTAGTCGTTGGCATGTTGGCCACTTCGACATAATACTTAATCTTATTTTTCACGATTAGCTTCGCACTTTCCATCTTCACGTCGTTTTGCATTGCCGCTGGCATAATGACATCGGCTTTGACGCCCCAAGGCTTTTGGTTCGGATAGAACTTCACGCCTTTAAACTTGTCCGCATAGTCTTTTACTTTATTGCGGCCAGAAGCACGCATCGTGAGTAAGTAATTAACTTTTTCATCGGTGCTTACGCCGTTAGGATCATAGATGTAGCCATCCGGTCCAGAAAGGGTAACCACTTTCGCACCGAGTTCTTTGGCTTTCTTACAAATGCCCCAAGCGACGTTACCAAAGCCCGAAATGGCAATGGTAGTACCTTTGATATTTTTCTTATCGTGTTTAAGCACTTCTTGTAAATAATAAACCGCGCCATAACCAGTTGCTTCTGGACGGTTAAGCGAACCGCCATAAGGGAAGCCTTTACCCGTTAAGACACCGTTTTGCCAGGTGCTCTTAAGTTTCCGCCACTCACCGAAGAGGTAGCCAATTTCGCGACCACCGACGCCCATATCACCAGCGGGAACGTCCACATCGGGTCCGATGTATTTATAAAGTTCTTGCATGTAAGCTTGGCAGAATCTCATGATTTCCGCATCGCTCTTGCCAGCGGGATCAAAGTCCGCGCCACCTTTACCGCCACCGATTGGTAAGCCAGTTAAGGAGTTCTTAAAGATTTGTTCAAACCCTAAGAACTTAATAATGCCGGGGTAGACATTAGGTTGGAAACGAAGACCACCTTTATATGGGCCAATCGCTCCGTTAAATTGACAACGATAGCCAGTGTTGGTGTGCCATTGGCCTTTGTCATCCATCCAGGCGACACGGAAAGTAAACATTCTTTCGGGTTCAACTAACCGATTAAGAAGGTCCACCTTTTCGTATTCTGGGTGCTTGTCAACGATGGGCGAAATTGATGATAAAACCTCTTCCACCGTTTGACAAAATTCCGGTTCGTTCGCGTGTTTCTTTTTCACGTTCTCGATGACCGATTTTACATACTTGTTCATATAGTATCTCCTTGTAGTTTATATTATATACTTTTTTCACAAAGAATTTATGAAAATTTTCACTTCTTTATATATAATATAATGTATAAGGAGGCTACCACTTTTTTGGTAGATATTTTTATGGCCTATAACGGATTTGCCATCGATCAATATCTTGACGCTAATCAAGTCATTAAAGAACTCGATGAATTAATTAAGAAACCAATGTATTCGGTAAAACCCGAAGCGTTAAAAAATTATGTTGAAAATTATTTCGAAACTAAATGTAAAAAATCAAAGGCGATGATTACTAAAGCCAAGGAAGTGATTCCGGGCGGTGTCCAACATAACCTTGCCTTTAACTATCCTTTCCCCATTGTGATTACCAAAGCCAAAGGCGCTAAACTCTACGATATCGATGGTAACGAATATTATGATTTACTCCAAGCGGGTGGTCCAACGATCTTAGGTAGTAACGATGATTTTGTTCGTTCTAAAGTCATTGAATTATTAAATACCTGCGGACCAAGTACGGGTTTATTCCACGAATACGAATATAAACTCGCCCAAAAGATTAAAGAATGTGTCCCGAGCGTTGAGCGCTTCCGGATGCTTGGTTCAGGAACCGAAGCGTGTATGTGCGCTTTAAGAATCGCTCGTTTAAAGACTAAACATAAAAACGTCTTAAAAATGGGTGGAGCTTATCACGGCTGGTCTGATCAAATGGCGTATGGTATGCGAATTCCAGGCACCAAATGGATTAAAAGTGAAGGGATTCCTAAGTTTGTCTTTAAACACACCGATGAATTCTTCCCGGGTGATTTAAAAGACCTAGAAAGAAAATTACGGAAGAACTGTTTTAAAGGTGGGACCGCAGCCGTTTATATTGAACCCATTGGTCCAGAATCGGGTACTCGCCCAGTGACAAAAGAGTTTGTTCAAGGTTGTGAACGTTTAGCGCATAAATATGGTGCGTTACTTGTGTGTGATGAAGTCGTGAGCGGCTTCCGGATTGGCTTAGGCGGTGCCCAAGCCTATTACGGGATTAATCCTGATTTAACGATCTTTGGTAAAATCATTGCTGGTGGCTATCCGGGCGCCGGTGGCGTTGGTGGTCACGCGGATTGTATGGCCCATTTAGGCGCTGGTCTAGATTCTTCGGGTAAGAAGATTAAGAAAGCCCTTTGTGGTGGTACGATGGCCGCCACTCCACTTAGTTGTGTCGCGGGTTATTACACGATTTGCGAAATTCAAAAACGGAACGCGTGTGAAGTCGCGGGTCGGATGGGTGACCGTTTAACTAAAGGTTTACAAGCCTTAATTAAGAAATATAATCTCCCGTTTGTGGCGTTTAATATTGGTAGTGTCTGTCACCTTGATAGTGTTGGTACCATGCACTTTGCGATTAACTGGAAAAAGCTTTGGACGTTACCACACGTTTTAAAAGAAACGAGTCAACGCCAAAAAGAAATGGAACATATGGGTGCGGCGTATATGGCCGAAGGGATTGTCACCTTAGCCGGTAGCCGTTTATATACTTCAGCCGCCTATGATGAAAAGATGATTGATGATGTTTTAGATCGCTTTGAACGGGTGTTTAAAAACTGCGGTCAAGTCGAATTTCCTGAGCAAAAATAATGTATACGATTACTGAAGCCAAAGACTTAATCATTAAAGCAGGCTTAGCCTTAGTTGAAAAGAAACTAGTGGCGAGAACCTGGGGAAATATTTCGGCGCGGATTAGTGACGAAGAATTTGTGATTACCCCAAGCGGGATCCCTTATGATCAAGTGAACCGCGATAATTTAGTGGTAGTAAAAATCGCTGATTGCTCTTATGAAGGTAATGTGAAGCCGAGTGGAGAAAAGAAGGTCCACGCGGCGATTTATCAAAACCGGCCGGATGTGAATTTTATTTTACATACTCACCAAAACTATGCGACCGCGGTGAGTGTGGATGAAATTGATAAACCCTTCGCTCCCGTCGCACGTTATGCACTTCCATCGACAAAGAAGTTAGTTAAGAATATCGTTGAGGTGCTTAAACGTTCGCCTGCCACTAATGTTTTATTAATGGCGCGGCACGGCGCAATTGCTTTTGATCGTGATTATGAGTCTGCCTTTAATGATGCACTTAAATTAGAAAATTATGCTCAGCGTCTATATGAAGAAGTCGCTGAAGTAAAAAGTGCGCACGATGAAAGTCTTCCGTATCTAGATGATTACGCCCAAATGTTTGGTCATGGCAGTGAAGCGGTGGAGGAAGATATAGAAGCGGTAAAGTTAATTAAATTAAAGAACACTTTAGCGGCGCGTTATCAAAGTGTGTTACGGCCGATGCGGTGGCTTGATGTGACGCTTCAACATTTTATCTATAAAAAGAAATATTCAAAACTCAAGGATCAACATTAAGGAGGAGTTTATGAAATACATTCTAGCTTATGACATTGGCACTACGGGTGTCAAAACCTGTCTTTTTACAATTGATAAAAAGATTAATCTTATCGCGGGGGCAAGTGAATCTTATCCCCTTTATACCTTAGCTAATGGTGGGGCGGAGCAAGATCCTAACGACTGGTGGCGAGGCATGGAACATACCACGAAAAAGGTCTTAGCCGAAGCGAAAGTCAAAGCGAAAGATATTGAAGGTATCTCTTTCTGTTCCCAAGCGCAAGGCTTAGTGCTCGTTGATAAAAACGGTCATCACCTCCGCCGGGCGATGTCATACATGGACCAACGTTCGGGCGAAGAACTCAAGAAAGGTATTTCTTATGGCTTACAAATTGCGGGCGCTAACCTCCATAAACTCTTAGTAAGTGTCGCCATTACTGGTGCCGTTTCTAGTTCGGTGAAAGACCCATTATGGAAATATAAATGGGTGGAAGCCCATGAACCACACATCTTTAAGAAAGTTTATAAGTGGCTCGACGTGAAAGAATATTTAATTACCCGGACAACCGGTAATTTTGTTTCCACTTATGATGATGCTTATAGCACTTTCTTATTTGATAACCGGCCCAAGAAAATGTGCTGGAGTGAACGGCTTTGTAAACTCTTTAATGTTAATATGGACCATTTACCCAAGGTTGTTTCTTCAACCGCTTGTGTTGGTACTTTGACCGAAAAAGCGGCGAAAGAGTTAGGTCTTGTCAAAGGGATTAAAGTCTTTGGTGGCGGTAGTGATGCAAGTCTAATTGGTGTTGGCGCGGGTGCGACGGAAGTTGGCGATACGCATATTTATTGCGGCACTTCTGGTTGGGTATCAACGGTTGTTAATAAACGGATGGTTGACGCTAATTCGATGATTGCGGCAATTCAAGGCGCTGAAGATAATAAATACAATTACTTTGCTGAAATGGAAACAGCGGGTAAATGCTTAGAGTGGGTGCGTGATCATATGGCACGGGATGAAATCGTGCTTTATCTCCATGCGCACCGGGAATATAAAACTTACGAAGATAAGAGTAAAGCCCTCTTCGTTTATTTAAACGAAAAGGTGAAGAAAGTACCACCCGGAGCAAATGGTGTCATCTTTACGCCTTGGCTCCATGGTAACCGTTGTCCGTTTGAAAATCCAAAAGCGGCCGGCACCTTCTTTGGCGTAAAACTAGAAAACGGGAAGACCGATATGATTCGGGCAGTTCTTGAAGGTATTTATTACCACATCCGTTGGATGGCGGAATGCGAAGAAAAGAAAATTAAGATTGCTGATGCTGTCCGTTTTGTCGGCGGTGGAGCAATCTCACCGATTTCTTGTCAGATGCTCGCTAATATCTTAGGTAAGAAAGTCGAAACAGTAGCGGCTCCGCAAAACGTGGGCGCGGTCGGCGCGGCTGCAGTCGCTGGCGTTGGACTTGGTTATATTCCAAACTTAAGTAGTGTGAAGAAATATATTCCAGTCGTCAAGACTTATGAACCCGATATGGAACGTCACAAACTCTTTAATCCAAATTACTTTGTCTTTAAGAAACTCCATAAGGCGAATAAGAAAAATTACATTGAACTCCACGATAAGAGTGCGAAAGATAAGAGTAAAGCCCATGCCGAAAGAATGCGGCTACTTAAATTTATTCTCTTCTCTTTCTCGGCGGGCGCGATTCAATTCTGCACGAACTGGATCATGATTAGTATTTGGGATCCTAAAAAACCTGGACTCGAGTTTATGGCCTCGGTCTCCTATATCATCCCACTTGTTATCTCGGTGATTTGGAACTTCACCTTTAACCGCAAGTTTACCTTTAAGAGCGCAACAAACGTCCCTAAGAGTATGGCACTAGCCTTCCTCTTCTACGTCTTCTTTGCACCGGCTTCCTTGTTCTTACAAGCTTTCTTAGTCAACGGCATTGTGTTAAGCGAAAGTGTGCTTGTCATCCCGTGCTTAAACGATTTATGTGGTTGGGCAATGCCAGAATTACTCGCCACGATTATTTGCATGCTCCTTAACTTTGCCTTAGAATTCTTATGGCAACGTTATGTTGTCTTTAGAAATTCAATCGATAGTAACAAGAACAATAATAAAAAATAGTTAGTTATTTTATAAGGAGATTATTTATGAACAAAACAAAAATTATGATCCCACTTCTAGTGGCCGCTCCCACACTATTTGCGTGTGGTGGAGGTAGTGTAGCTGGTAACTATAAAGTTCAAGAAACAGGTAAAATTACCCATAAGTTCACCGTTGGTGATGAAAAGAGTTATGGAAGTTCTGGGTTTACTGATCTTTCTACGATTAAGACTGCGATTTATACAAAACTCACTAAATACATGGATGGTCAAGATACTCCTAATCATACCGTTTGTCTTAGTAACGAAATGGGAGTTGAGGCTTATACCACTACTGATGAAAAAATAACGGTTTATCCAGTTAATCTTCGTGAAACCAGTTCATCCACTATGGATATGGCTTTTGAATATGCTAAAACAAGCACCGGCTATCATTTCCTTGGTAACTATATTCAAGGCTATGACAATTTAGAGGCATATCACCATATAAGTGGTGAAGGAACTGATAAAAGGATAGAAGAACTTGTTGTTGACAACGGGTTTGAAGTTAAAGGCCAAACGTTAACCGCTATTTTACCGGTCGCTTTGTTGAAGAAAACGCTGGCGAAAGAATCGTTGATTACCAAATTGAATTCACGGTTACCGCTACTAAGTAATTAATCAATTAAAATTAAACTTTAATAATCAAGTTATTAACTTTAAGCATATTGACGTATTCAACGTCTTTGGCTAAGCCCATAATAATCCGAATCGCCATGTTCTTAGTGGAATCACCACTTTGCGCAATCCGGTCGGTTTTTTCACCGATTTTGAATTTCGGACAGTCATCACGTATCCGGAGAATTAGTTCATCGTCTTTATAGACCACTCGCATTTCGCAAGTGTGATGACGGATTTGTTGGAGCCGTTCGCGTAAAGAATCAAGACGGCGATTACCCATCCGTTCACGGAGAGTCGTCTTTTGTTTTTCCGCCTTTTGTTTCGCGGTACGATCACTCACGCGTTGGATGCGTTCGGAAATCTTTTTAATCTTGGCTTGGCGTTTATTAGTGTCGCGAATGAATCCGCTCATGACCATCATCATCGCAAATTCTTCCGCACAGGCCGCTAAGTGACTGGTCCGGCGTTCATCCACGCCTTGCTTATGGCAGAAATCAACAACTTGTTGACTAACCATCGAGGCTTCTGCAACATTGGTAATAGTAATGTGGGTTTGTTGTTCAGCCGTGCAACCAAATTCTTTTGGTAGCATAAATAGCGTATCCACATCAAAGCCGATATGGCGAGCACGAATCCAACAATACGAGAAGTGGATAATCGAGTAAGAAACAAAACCAGCCGTGATGCCAACCCAAATTGGCCAGCAAGTGACACTATGGTCAACTGGAATAGTTTGGCCAAGGGCTAATAATAAAGTACTTGGCAAAACAAAGCTTTGGAGCGCGGTAACGATGTAGGCATATTGAGTCCGCCGTGTACCTTGGAAAATTGCTAAGAACGGTGCGTTCAGTGCTACAAACGGAATGGTTATGGAGTCACAGCGCATCGCAAGAACCGCTTCGTTAAAGGCAACAGGGTTACGTGGTTGGATACCAACGCCGTATAACGTCGCAAACACTGGTGCCATAAAGAAATAGAAAACGGCTAAGGGGAGAACGATGCCAAAAATCCATCTAAATAGTATCTTTAATAAGTCATTAAGTGAATCACGATCTTCTTCGCCATAGAAAATACTACTAAGCATTAAGCAGGCGGCAATTAGACCTGAGGTAATACATTCAATAAATGGAGTAATATGGTTAGTCGCACTATAAGCAATAAAGGCGAGGTCACCATAACCATGTAAAACAATGTTGATAATCATATTCCGGCCAAAGATAAAGACGACTTTCGCACAGTTAGGACCGGCGGTTAATAAGAATTCACCAATTGGCTTTAAAGTAAAGTTTTTAAATGAGAAATGGAAAACTGACCCTTTCTTTTTAATCCAGAAGTGGGTGCATAAAACAAGGGAACCAAACGCGAAAGAAAGCGAAGTCGCAACACCAAGAGCTAAAGCGGCGTAATCAGGGAATAATTGAACACCAATCACGTCACCGCCAACATTTACGACAAAGATCGCAATCGTGGATAAATAGTTCATGCGCTTATCGCCTTCAAGGTTCACAATTGGCATTAAGACGTTATATAAGCACATTAATGGAGCGCAAATGAAAACACCCTGCATATATTGAATCGCCCATTTATGGTTCTCCTCTGTCGCACCGCATATAGCGGTAATTGGATCAGCGGCAAAGATGAAAATAAGCGCTAAAATAATAGCAACAGCAACGGCTAACACAATGCCCATTGAGAAAATCTGGTTCGCGCCTTTTTTATCACCTTTAGCTAAGCGGCGTGAACAAAGGATTTGAATGCCGATTTCAAATAGGGTAGTAAAAATACCAGTAAAAATGAGAGTTGGTTGAACAACGGCCAAGGCGCCGCTAATAATATCACCGACATGGGGCACCCACGAAGCGCAAATACCATCGGTGAAGGAAGTTAATGCACCAATGAGCGCACTAAAGATTGAGACTAATGCCACGTTTCTAAACAAGCGGTTCATAATCCGCAGGTCTTTTTTCTTAGCTTGCAAATCTTCAATCATAAAAATACAACGTTAATATGATAACTTAATTTGACAATAAAAAATACTATTTTTTTAATATTAAAAACATTCTTTAACTACTTCAAGACAAAAACTATGGGAAAACGATCAAAAAATGAATTGGCCGCGTAGAGTGAATTGTAAAAATATTATTTGTAATTTTTCGAGGCTTTCTTTATACTACTACTTAACCGTTGTTGGGTGTTTAGCTCAGCTGGGAGAGCATCTGTTTGACGTACAGAAGGTCATGGGTTCGATCCCCTTAGCACCCACCAGAAAAAAGAATTGATAATGCAAGTTATCAATTTTTTCTTTTATTGGGGTATAATACTACTACTTGCAAGCGTAGTTCAGTGGCAGAACATTAGCTTCCCAAGCTAACTATGCGGGTTCGATTCCCGTCGCTTGCTCCAAACGCTTATATGCAAAAAGTCAAACAAAAATACGGTATTTGGACCGGAATTGCGATGGTGGTAGGAACCGTCATTGGCGCCGGTATTTTTATTAAGTCTTCAAGTGTCCTCGCGGTCTGTGGTGGCAATATGTGGGCCGCAGTGGGCGCGTGGCTCACGGGCGGGATTATTATGGTCGCGAGTGGCTTTTGTTTCGCGAAATACGCGAGTAAAATAACGAAGTTTAATGGATTAGTCGACTATGTCGAATACGCGAGTAACGAAAGTTTTGCATACCGGATTGCGTATTTTTCGGGCGTGATTTATTTCCCGTTAACCACGGCGAATATTGCCTTACTGGCTTCAATGTATTTTTTACAAATCTTTGACGCGACCATTACTCAAGCGAGTTGGCAAGTCTATGTCGTTGGCTTTGCGTTCATGCTTTTCTTCACTTTCTTTAACTATTTATCACCCAAGATTGCTAACTATTTCCAAATCTCAAGTCTCTGGATTAAGTTAGTGCCAATCGCTTTTATTGTTATTATTGGCGTCTTTGGTGGTGTTATTCCTAGTCTTGGTCCCGGTCATAGTTTCATCGATCCGTTTAAAGATAGTCCCGCCTCCGCGGTGGTTAATTTCGGTGAAGCGGTGAAGATTACCTCGTTTGCCTATAACGGCTGGATTTGTGCGACGGCGCTTAACGCCGAAATGAAAGACAGTAAGAAAAACCTACCACGCGCGTTAGTGGGCGGAACCATTGCGGTGGTTATTTTGTATATTTTGTTTTTTATTAGTTTAGCGGCGATTTTAAAAAACGATAAAATGATTGAAGCTGGCGAGACGGCGACAGAGCAAGCCTTTGCCTGGTTATTAAGCAATGGTAGTGCCCAACGGGTTGTGGCGGCGATTATTTGCATTTCTTGTTTAGGTAATTTAAATGCAACCGCGATTGCGACAAGTCGCGGGATTCTCGCGATGGCGATGCGGGGACAAGGCTTTATACCTAAGAAAATCGCTAAAATTAAAGGTGATGATTTTACCTATATGCCGTATTTAATCTCGTTTGTTTTATCACTTTTCTTTATGGGTCTTTGGTTTTTAGCGCATAACCATATTTCTTTCTTCGCTTATCTTGATTCAATGGACGAAATTGTGTGTGCCTTGGTGTATGGGACCTACATTGTGATTTATATTTATATGATCCGAAAATTTGACGACGAAAATGCTTTCTCGCGTTACGTGATGCCAGTCGCCGCCATTCTTGGTTCGCTTTTCTTTGTGGCCTGCGGAACCGGTATTTATCAATTAATTGCGAATAAGAACGCGGATAGTCTTTATGGCTTCTTAATTCTTTTAGTGATTAGTATTTTATTCTTTATTCCAAGTGAGATTCTTTGGTATCAAAAACATAAGAAAAAGGCGATAAAATAATTTATAGTAATTAGGTATGAAGAAACGGTGGTATTTTCTTCCCGCAGCGATGATTGTTTTCACCCTCTTTTTAGTTGGGACTTTTCTTGATTTAGAAATTTCCCAAGCGTTAGCCACTGATCATTTACAAAATCTCTTCACCAAGATTTTCGCGTTTATTGCTTGTTTCCCCTTAGCGTTTATGAGTGCGGTGACAAGTGGCATCATCGTTAAACTTTTGCTTAAGCAATACCCAATCGTTTGGCAAAGAATTCTTCTTGGAGTTTTTAGTGCGCTTTGCTTTGCTATTTGTGTGTGGCTCGTGGGTTCTAATCTAACTAGTTACCACGCGTTTTGTCTTGATCATCCAGCGTGGTATCTTATTGGTTTATTACTCGCGGTGCCAGGTTTTCTTCTTGGTTATTTTGCTTACCAAAAGATTACGCATCCACATTTATTAAGACAAATCATTTTTGTCATGATTACTTTAGCCTTTGTCGCAGGCGCAATCGAAGTAATGAAAATGCTTGCTCCGCGGATTCGTTTTACCGCGGTGAGCCAAATGGAAGATGGTCTAAAGTATTATCGCCCGTGGTGGAATCCAAGTTTAACAAGCGAAGAAATTCAAATCGTGCGCGAGTGGGCGAAAGCCAATCCTTTGCTTGGCGGGGAAGAACATAAGTCGTTCCCAAGTGGTCACTCGGCGGTGGCGATGGCGTCCGCTTTTATCTTGATGTATTTACCACTTCTTATAAATAGTCAAAAATTACGTCGTTATCAAGGCGTTTGCTTTTATGCTGGTTTTGCTTATTTCCTTTTGTGTGCCTTTTCGCGAATCTATGGCGGGGCGCATTATTTAAGTGATACAATGTTTGCAGGACTCTTTGCGTTAATGGTCTACTTTATCGCAAACGAGATTTATTTGCGCAAACTCGAATAGGAGGATATTTATGATTAAAAAACTTGGTCAATTAGTGATGTTTCTAGTGGCCGCTGCCTTTATTGGTTATTCTATCTACAAGTTGGTGGACATTATTCCCACGATTCAACAGCAATTTTCCGGTGGTCTTAAAGAAATCTTTGAAAAACTCATTCAAGGTGATTGGAGTGGCTTTGCCAAAGTTTGGGAAGCCGGTTGGCGGATTCTTTATATTCTGGTTGGCTTAAGCGCCTTAGCAATTGCTATTAGTGGTCGGACGGGCTTCTGGACCACGATTACGGCGATTATTATGTTAGCCTTCTTTATTATGAACGTGGTGAACCACGTAAAAGCGGGCGACTGGAAAGATTATTTAACAACCTTACCCGTGGATATTATTCTCCAGGTAGCCTATGTCGGCGGCGTCTTATTAGTGAAAATCGGTAGACATACCGCGAAAGAATAATGATTAAATTACACATTAATTTAAAGGATGAATATCCGGATATTTTAAGTCAAGATGTTTATCTTGATGGTTTACTTTACGATGAAAGTTTTGAATATCCGCATACTTTAAGAAAAAGTGTTTTAGTTTTACCCGGTGGCGGTTATTCCTTTGTTAGTTACCGCGAAAAAGATCCGGTGATGTTTGCCTTTTTAAGTCGTGGCTTTAACGCGTTTAGTTTATCCTATAGTTGTTTCGCGCTTTACCCAACCCCGTTTATTGAGACGGCGTGTGCGATGCATTATATTAACACCCGCGCGCAAGAATTTCACCTAGAACCCAATACCGTTTCTTTAGTTGGTTTTTCCGCGGGTGGACATTTAGCGTCAAGCTATCCAACCGTCTATCAAAAACTTTGGGATAAGCCGGAAGATTATTCTTTGTTAAAACCGTATGCGTTAGTGTTAGCCTATCCCGTTATTTCCCTTGTGAAATCGCATAATGATCATTGTATTGAAAACATTTCCGCGCATAACGAGGAATTAATGCATTTATTAAGCGCGGATGAGCATGTTGATAAAAATTATCCACCGGTTTTTATGTGGGCGACGAAAGACGATGAGTGTGTAGATCACCACAATATCTTGTGGCTTAAAAAAGCGTTAAACGAGAAAAAGATTAAAAACCAATGTATAATTTATCCGCATGGACCTCATGGTCTTAGCCTCGCCAACGAAGCGACCGCGTGCGGCAATCCCGCGAATATCAACGAAGAAGTAAGCGAGTGGTTGAATCTAGCGGTGAAATTTATCCAAAATCTTTAGGAGTAAATTATGAGTGAATTAGAATTTAAATATGATACCCAATGTCTCATTGAAGGGACCAATTTAGACGAAAACAAAATTAATGAATATATTAAAAATAACATCAAGGGCGATTCTTTACTCGCGGTAGGGGATGAGACGTTAATTAAAATTCATTACCACACCAATGAACCGTATAAGGTCATTGAATACGCGATGAGTCAAGGCGAAGTCTATGATATCGTCATCGAAAACATGGAACGCCAAGCCAAAGGTTTACATGGATAATTTAGCCACCCTTTTTAAAAAGAAACAATACGATTTAATCGTTAATTTAACATCGGGTAGTAATGACGTAGATGCGGTGACGTACCGTTTAAACGCGTTAATCGCGTTAGGACGTTACGCGGAAGCGCTAAAACTTGTTTACGAACATAACGATGTTCTTTACAAGAAAGATCCGCTAAAATGCATGGAGATTCATTTTGAATTATTACTTCATGAACATAAGTATTTAGAAGCGATGGATGAATTAAAACGCTACGAAGACATGCCATATGTTAGTCAACAAGTGGAAGAATTCTTAAGAGTTATTCCTAAGAAAATCGCTAATTACCAAACGATGAGTGAAACTAAAACACCGTTTGTTAGCCAAGAAGAAGCCAACGAGATTTTTACTAAATCGCAAGACGAAGCCAAGATCATTGCGACGATTTATCGCTTAAAACCATTAGATATTTCGCCTTATTTAATGTCGTTACTCACCTTATTAAAGCGGGGTGATGTGAGTGATGACGCTAAAACGATGGCGTTACTTTTACTTATTAGTAAAAAAGTTAACCGCGATGTCACGATTAATAAAATGGATAGTGTTTATAGTATTAATCCAGCGAATGCGGTGCCGCCTTATACGGGCGAAAGTTACCGCCAGACAATTCTTTATATTTACGATTTAATTAAAAAAGAGCCCGCAGTTCAAGAAGTGGCGATTAATTTATTAAACCAATATATCTTCTCAATTTATCCGATTGATTTATATCATAGTATTAAAGCCAAAGATATTGCTTTAGCCTTTATCGTCATGGGTAAACAATATTTAAAAGTCGATCAAGACGTGAACGCTTTTTTAGAAGAAAACGCTGAAGATGCGGGCCACGTGATGGCATTAGTTGAGCTATATCGTTTGACCTTAGATAAATAATTAGCACTTTATACTTGACAGTGCCAACAAGAGTCCATATAATGTTATTGGCAATCTTAAGTAAGGACTGCCAAATGAGTTAGACTTATATTGTATATAACTTGAAGAGAAGTTAAAGATAATGTATAGTTGAATAACTTGTCAAACATAAGGAGAATAAACATGAAAACAAATGTGAAAAAGATTGCGGACAGCAAATACGAAGTCACTTGCGAAGTTGACGAAAAAGATTGGGTCGAAGCCCAAAAGAAAGCGCACAACAAAGCGTACGCTCAAGTGCAAGTGAAAGGTTTTAGAAAAGGCCACGTCCCTGAGGATATTGCGCGTAAACACGTTAACGAAGGCGAAATCCTTAATGAGGCAATTAATTTAGTTTTACCCACCGCCTTTACGAAAGCCATGGAAGAAAATAAATTAGAACCATTTTTACGTCCCCAAGTGAACGTTGATAAATTTTCGACCAGTGAATTAACTTTAAAGTTTACCGTGGTAGTGGCTCCACAAGTAGTACTTGGCCAATATAAAGGTTTAAAAGTCGAGAAGAAGAAAGTAGAAGTCACTGATCAAGAAATTGATAATTCAATCAAAGGCATCTTGGATAATAACGCGGAATTAGTGTTAAAAAATGACGCTGCCAAGAAAGGTGACGTCGTCATCCTTGATTTTGAAGGTTTTGTAAATGACAAGCCGTTTGATGGTGGCAAAGCGAGTAACTACGAATTAACGTTAGGAAGCGGACAATTTATCCCAGGCTTTGAAGATCAATTAATTGGTGTTAAAGCGAATGATAAAAAAGATGTCAATGTCACTTTCCCCGAAAATTATGTTGAAGAATTAAAAGGGAAGAAAGCCGTCTTTAAGTGTGTGATTCACGAAGTGAAAGAAAAGAAAGTCCCAGCTTTAAATGATGAGACCGTGAAGGGCCTTGATATGAAGGGTGTCACTACAGTCGCGGAATTAAAAGCGAAACAAAAAGAACAATTAACGAAGCAAAAAGAAATGCAAGCGGACGAGAGTTACTATAACACGTTAGTCGATAAGATTACTGCTTCTAGCAAGATTAATGTCGCGCAAGAAGTGGTGGACGAAGAAGCCAAAGGCATGAAAGAGAATATGCGTAAGCGCGTCGAAGAAAACGGAATGAAGTGGGAGCAATATTTACAAATCACCGGCCAAAAAGAAGACGAAATGGCGAAAAAGATGAAAGAACAGGCCGAGAAAAATATTCGCGTGATGCTCACTTTAAACGAAATCATGAAAGTCGAAAAGATTACCGTTGATAAAAACGATATCGATGCGGAATATAAACACATTGCCGATATGTATAAGATGGACGTCAAGAAAGTGGAAGAAATCTTAAGCAAAGACTTAAACAATTTGGTTTACCAAATTAAGAGTCGGAAATTACACGATTGTTTAGTCGCGTTAAATAAATAAAGGAACAAGCGAATGGATAGTAATGACAAAATCACTTTACCGGTATTAATTACTAGAGGGCTCGTGGTCTTCCCGTATAATCCTTGCTCGATTGAAGCCGCGCGGGATTTCTCGATGAAGGCGATTGATGCGAGTCGCAAGGAAGCGGATTCCTTACTTTTAGTCGTGGTGCAAAAAGATCCAACGACTGATAAGCCGGGGAAAGACGAAGTTTATCAAGTCGGTTCCTTATGTCGGATCGTTTCTTTCTTAGACCAAAAACGTTTTTACCGCATTAAGGTGAACTGCACAAAGCGGGTCAAAATCCTTGATATGCAGATGAGTAACGGCATGTATGTGGCAAGCGCTCTTCCGCTTGATGATGAACGGGGTAATAACCGCGAAGAAATGGTGTTAGTGAAAGATATGCTTAGTGAACTACAACGTTCACCGGAACTACGGATGAGCATTCCTCCGCAACTAATTATGGCTTTATCTAAGCCAATGGATGCGATTGAATTTGGTAACATCTTAGCCTCTACTCTTCCCATGAGCGTTGATCAACGGCAAGATATTTTAGCCACCGATAACGTCAACGAACGGTTAATGAAAATCTATAAAGTCATTAACAAAGAAAAAGAAATTGCTAACATTGACCAAAAGATTCAAAAAGAAGTTCGTGACTCCATGGATAAATCCCAAAAGGATTATATATTGCGGGAAAAACTCCGCCAAATCCATAAGGAATTAGGTGATAACCAAGAAGAAGGTCAAAGCCTTTTAGAGCGTCTGGAAAAGAATCCTTATCCGGAACATATTAAAGCGAAAGTAAAAGCGGAATATCGTCGCTACGAAATGATGCCTCAAGCGAGTCTAGAATCATCTTTAATTAAACAATATATTGATACTTTAATGGAAATTCCTTGGTATCAAAAAACGGAAGATAACGACGATTTAAAGAACGCGCAAAAAATTCTTGATGAAGACCACTATGGTCTTACCAAAGTAAAAGAACGGATTATTGAATATTTAGCGGTGAAGAAAATGACGGGCAATTTAAAAGCCCCCATCCTTTGCTTCTATGGCGCACCCGGTGTTGGTAAAACCTCTTTAGGTAAATCGATTGCCCGGGCGTTAGGCCGGAAATTCTTTAAGGCGAGTTTGGGTGGCATTTCTGATGAAGCCGAAATCCGTGGTCACCGTCGGACCTATGTTGGTAGTATGCCTGGTCGTATTATTGCAGGCATGAAACGTTGCGGTGTCCGGAACCCAGTTTTCTTACTCGACGAAGTCGATAAGATTTCTCAAACCTTTAAAGGCGATCCGGCGAGTGCGCTTCTAGAAGTGCTTGATCCTGAACAAAACTTTGCCTTTAACGATAACTATGTGGAAGAGCCATATGATTTAAGCGATGTCTTATTTATCGCGACAGCGAACTACATCGAAAACGTTCCCGCTCCGCTTCGTGACCGGTTAGAAATTATTGAACTTAGTTCCTATACTGAACTGGAGAAAATCCAAATTGCCAAGCACTTCTTAGTGAAGAAAGAGTTAAAAGCTAATGGCATGAAGGAAGATCAAGTCACCTTTAAAGACGATGCGATTAAATACATCATCAACCATTACACGATGGAAGCGGGTGTCCGTAACCTTGAACGCGCGATTGCGAAGATTATTCGCAAAGTGATTGTTGAAATCTTTAATAGTGGCAAGAAAAAGACCCAAAAGAAAACGATTGAAATCAAAGATGTTAAAACCTATCTTGGCGTTGAACTCTTCCAAGAACTCGCCAAAGAAAAGAAACATCAAGTGGGCGTGGTCACGGGTTTAGCCTACACCCAATACGGTGGTTCTACTCTACCAATTGAAGTGAACTATTTCCCAGGTAAAGGTAATCTTGTTTTAACAGGTAAACTAGGTGACGTGATGAAAGAATCCGCGAGTATCGCGCTTGACTACGTCAAAGCGAACGCCAAACGTTATGGCATTGACTTTAAATTATTCCAAAATAACGATGTCCATATTCACTTCCCCGAAGGCGCGATCCCCAAAGACGGACCAAGCGCTGGTGTTGCAATTACGATTGCCATTATCTCTTGCTTTAGCAATAAGAAAGTAAGTTGCGATGTAGCGATGACAGGCGAAGTTAATTTACGTGGATCAGCCTTACCAATTGGTGGGTTACGCGAAAAATCACTCGCCGCTCTTCGCTCAGGGATTCATACGATTATTGTCCCGAAAGGTAACGCTCGTGATGTTAGTGAATTACCTGATGAAGTGAAGAAGAATCTCAAGATCGTTTACATGGAATGTGTCGACGATGCAATGAAACACGCTTTAATAAAATAACTATCTTATTTTAAAAAACCCGACTACAATATTTTTTGTAGATGAGTGATGCTGAACTAAGTAAAAAGGTTATTGAACTTGTTGGTGGCGGTGGTAATATCATCGTCGCTTTTAACTGCTATACACGCTTACGGATTAACGTCCGGAATTTTGACTTAGTCAAAGTGCCCGAATTACAAAAACTTGAAGGTGTCATTGGCGTTGTCACTAGTGGCATCCAAGTACAAGTGATTGTTGGTCCAGGTCGCGCCGCTAAATTAACATCCGTGGTGAACCAACGCTTAGAAGCGGAAATCTTTAACCGGCAACAAGAGGAGTCAGCGGAAGCCGCGGCGGCTCACGCGATTGCCGAACAGAGTGATAAGAAATATTTAAAGAACAAAGAGAATTTCCGCGGGAAACTTAATGGCAATTTTAATTCCGTGATGAAGAAGGTGGCGGGCATTTTTGTCCCCATCATCCCAGCGTTCATCGCTTGTGGTTTATTACTGGCTATCTTAGAGATTATAAAAATTTATGTTCAAGGTTTCACTGATACTTCTTTTGGCATTATTCTTAACGTTGTCTCTAGTTCAGTCTTCTCGATTTTAAGCGTCATCGTTGGTTTTAACGCGTGTAAAGAATTTGGTGGAGATGGCATTCTTGGAGCGTGTTTAGGTGGTATTTTATCAAGTCCATTATTAGGTGATGCGGAAACGCCACTAGTGATTGGGCCTTTTACAATCTACGCCGGTTTAGGTGGAGTCATTGCGGTTTTAATGGTCGCGATTAGCGCCGCGTATTTTGAAAAACTCATCCGGAAGTTTATGCCGGATATGCTTGATTCTTTTTTAACTCCTTTAATCACTTTAATTGTGATGAGCGTGGCTGGCTTATTTTTACTCATGCCGCTTGGCGGCTACATTAGCCAAGGCATTGCAATTGCGGTCGAAGCAATTGTGAAAAACGTACCAATCTTATTAGGACTCGTCCCAATGTTCTACTTATTTCTCGTTCTTTTTGGCGTTCATCATGGTTTAATTCCGATTAGCCAAGCTCTCATTGATGATTATATGAAACAACACGGCACAAACGTTGGTTGGGCCCCGATTGTGCCAGTGCAATTAATGGCAGGCGCGGCGGAAGTCGGTGCGGCAATTTATGTCTTGATGAAAACCCGTGATAAGAAACTGAAGAAAACGATTAAGCACGCTTTGCCAATCGGTATTTTAGGAATTGATGAACCGTTAATTTGGGGTATGACTTTTACTCACAAACGGTTATTTATTTCGGCTGGGTTAGGTGGGGCGATTGCGGGGGCAGTGGTTGCTTCGCTTAACATTATGGCAAACGTTCCTGAGACAACGGGTATTCAAGCGGCGTTACTTTGTGGCGTTGATATTAATAAGAAGTGGCAATACGCTTTATGTTTCATTCTTGCGATTGCTTTAGGTTTTATCTTCGCGGCTTTAATTGGTTTTAAAGATACGATTGAAACTACTGATCCAGCGACTGGTAAAGTGAAGACCGAAGTTTATGAAACTTCCATTGCGAAAAAACTTTATGATCAATACCGGGCAAAACACCCAAAGAAAGTTAAGAGCGAGACCAAGGCGACCCATGATTAATTTTCGTAATACGGTCTTTGTTAAAAGCGCACCCGATGTTTCCTTTATGCCCGCGAACGCTTTACCCGCAGTTTTATTTGTGGGTAAATCAAATGTTGGGAAGTCATCGCTCATTAACGCTTTATGTTCACATAAAGGTTTAGCGAAAGTTTCTTCAACCCCTGGGGCTACTAAATATCTAAATTATTTTTTACTGGATGATAAATATTATTTAATCGACGCTCCTGGTTATGGGTTTGTCGCGAATAAAAAACATGATTTTAACCAAATGATGACTGATTTATTTAAAGCGAAAGTAGTGAAGGGCGTAGTGTTTATTGTTGATAGTCGGAGAACCTTAACCGATGATGATAAGGTCTTTTATAATTCGCTCATTGATTTACGTTTACCCTTTGTTTTAGTTTTAGCGAAAGCGGATAAATTAAACCAAAGCGAGCGCGCTAAAATCATGAAAGATGTTCATCAGCATTTTGTGATTGTGAAAGATAACGAATGCTTATTTACCTCTACTTTAAAAAAGGAGAATATTAAGAAACTACAATCAAAGATTGAAAGTTTGTTAAAATATTAAAGTATGGATCAAAAACGAATTAAACATTTATGCCAAGAGTACCAAAAGCGGTTTAAGAGTAAACCAACCCACGTGGTGAAATCTTGTGGGCGCTTAGAAGTTATTGGTAATCACGTTGACTACGCGAATGGTTATTTAATTAACGCTTCGATTGAAAACATGAGCATTGTTGGCGTATGTGCCAAACGCAATGATAATGTTGTCCATATTGAATCGCTTGGTTATCCCGTCATTGAATTTAAAACGAACCAAATTGCTTTAAATAAAAAGCAAGACTACGAAACGAGTAAAGGCTTAGCCAAAGGCGTCTTTAAATATTTTGAGAAGCACGGTTATAAAAAAGGCGGCTTTAATTTAGTCATGGATTCGACTTTACCAAGTGGCGTGGGCGTTTCAAGTAGCGCTGCCTTTAGCATGGTGATTAGTAAAACATTAGCGATGTTTTATAACGCCAATAAAAAAATTCCGAATGTGACTTTAGCGTTAGCGAGCCAATGGGCGGAAAATACTTATTTTGGTAAGGCGTCAGGTCTTCAAGATCAATTAGGCTCCTGCTCAAACGGGATGGAATTATTAGACTTTAAGAATGCGACTAAGCCAACGATTAAATGTTTCGCACCGAAACTCGGTAATTACCAAATCGTGCTAGTGAAATCAAAGACGAGCCATGCGAATGCAAGTGCGGCCTTTAACTCCATTCCTTCGGATTATCATAAAATCGAAAAGAAATACCACGTGAAAGCGTTACGTTTTATGAAGTGGTCGAATTTCTTGTGCGACGCAGGTAAAGCTCCAAACAAAGATAAACGGGAATATAAACGCGCCATTCACTATATGAATGAATTATTAAGAGTGCGGCGTTCTTATACCGCTCTTACTCGTGGTGATATTGAAGAATTTAAAGCTTGTATTGATGAGTCTGGTCATAGCAATTTAACTTATTTACAAAATATCTTAATACCTGGACAAACTCATTCTAATCTTTTAGATGTCTTCACTAAGAGCCGTCAAGGGATTAAAGACGGTGCCGTCCGGATTCACGGTGGTGGTTTTGGTGGTGCTTGTTTTGTAATTATTAATAAAAACGAATTAGCGGGTTATGTGAAAAAGATGACCAAGCTTGTCGGTAAGAAAAATATTTATTTTATCGATATTTCTTCGCACGCGTTAGAGTGGAAAGCACTCTAATAAAGTTCGCCAGCTAAATCCTTCAAATACTTTGTTTGGAGGATTTTTTTAATGTCATTATAGGTTTTAACTTCGTAGTTTAAGAAATGGTGGTGGAGTCGATTAATGATGTGATCTTCTAGACTCTTTTTACTTTGGTAATTAAATTCGCCCGCGTGATAAAGTTCCTCTTCGATAAGGTTAATGAGAAGATGACGAATAGCGGCGATTAAGCTCTCTTCAATCCAGTAGTGGACATTGGGATGATTTTTCAAGATTTTTTTCAGTTTTAGATAGGCTTCAAGTCCATCGTGTTCGTTGTGCCAAAGGTCACAAAATATATCACCATTAATATTAGGCGCGTGCGCGTACTCATAAGCGTCCGCTTCAACAATTTCGTATTTTTCTTTGTGATCAAGTTGAGGGAGGATATTTTGTTTAAATAAGGTAATGACCATCGGATCTTTTTCAATAATCGTGATTTTATCCACTTGCGCGCTCAATAAACTCGGGTAGTAGCCTAGACCTAGCCCTAAGACATAGAGTTGTTTAGACACTGAGTGCGCGGCCTTTTTCATCGTGTTAATCTCGTGTGGGATAAGGCTCATCCAGATAACGTGATCCTTTTGAATAGTAAGATAAGGATAGTCACTTATGAAATAACCAACGTGGTTCTTGATTAAGAAATAGTCATCTTCGTCCACTTCGATATCATCATATAAAAAGCATTGGTAAGGACGATAATGTTCAATCTTTAATTCGTAGCCTTTACTTTTTGTATTACTATGAACACTTTGGTAGTAGTGATCCGATAAGTAATCGTTAATATCTAATTTTTTAATCTCACAAACTTTGGTGAATTCATCAATAAAATCTTCGTTAATCACATTGTGATTTAAGAAGGTGGCGACTTCATCGTTATAGTCAGAAGTTTCTAAAAGCCGATTAATTTTTTCTTGCTCGGTTTTATTTAAGAAAAATCGCATACAAATATTGTATACTAATTTACATGAAAACGTTGATTGTGATGTCAGCTTTACCGGGGGCAGGAAAATCCACTTGGGCGAAAAAATATGCGGATATGCATAAGAATACGTTTATTTTAAGTAGCGATGAAGTGCGGTTTGAAGTAACTCACTCTTACCAAGATTTTACGAAGCAAAAGAAAGTCTGGCGGATTTTTTACCGTCGGATGAAGAAACTTGCCAAAGCACCCGACATCACTTTAATTGTGGACGCGTTAAACGACACGAACCAAATTCGGCTTGATTACATCAAGAACTTCCCGATGTTTGATAAATACATCCTTGTCTTTATGAACAAAGAAAAAACTGAATTAGCCTATTTTAATAAACAACGGCCCCGTCAACATTGGGTACCCGATGCGGATTTAAAAAAGCTTTACGAGAAGTTTGAAAATATTTCCGATGAAGTGCGTCAGGCGTATCACGAAGTGATTGAAATTAATGATTACGCTTAATCTTCTTTAAATATTCCGCGTAGCTTTGTTCAATTTTATTATCGCCGGGCTTATAGTACTGTACGTCTTTAAGATCGTCAGGCAAATATTGTTGATCCACGTAGTGATCTTTATAGTCATGGGGGTATTGATAGTTTTGTCCCTTTACCTTCGCATCTTTTCCATCGTAATGTTTATTTTGCATCGCCCGTGGATAACCAACGCCTTTACCCGCCCGGACATCGGCGATCGCAGCGTCAATACTTAACGCACTGTTACTCTTCGGCGAACTCGCTAAAAGAATTGTGATATTACTTAATGGTAAGCGTCCTTCGGGTAAACCTAACATTAGAGCGCTATCAACCGCGTCTTTCACTAAAGAGATAACGGGTGGATTTGCTAAACCGATATCTTCATTTGCGACACATAGGAGTCTTCGACAAGCGGCAATTAAATCACCGTTATCAAGAAGCTTCGCTAAATAAAATAAAGCCGCGTTAACATCGCTTCCACGAATAGATTTATGAAACGCACTTAAGGTATCGTAATGAACATCACCGGCTTTATCGTAATTAATACTGGCCTTGTTCACAATTTCTTCGCAACGTTTTAAAGTGATGGCTTCTTTACTTTGGTATAAGAATTCAAGATAGTTAATGGCCTTTCGCATATCACCATTACTCGCGATACTTAAGAAGTCTAATGCTTCATCATTAACTTTGATTTTTAATTCTTTACTAATGTCCGTTAATCGTTTCTTGATGTCATCTTTTTTTAGGGCCTTAAATTCAAACACCATACAACGTGATAAAAGGGCGGGGTAAATATAAAACATGGGGTTCTCGGTAGTGGAAGCGATTAAAGTAATCGAACCATTCTCAATAAAGTCTAATAAGGTTTGTTGTTGTTTCTTATTAAAATATTGAATTTCGTCTAAGTATAAGAGAATCTTATTATTCGTTAAAAGGGAGTTAAGTTCATCGGTGATGGCTTTTACATCATCAAGTTTTGCGGTGGTGCCATTAAGCTTATAAAGCTTCATGTCAGTATTATGCGCGATAATCTCCGCAACCGTGGTTTTGCCAATGCCGGGTGGACCATAAAAGATCATATTCGGAATCTTTTTGCTGTTGATGGTTTGATAAAAAACCGCGTCCTTATTTAATAGATGTGATTGACCCACCACATCCTCAAGTTTTTTTGGACGATAGAAGTTCGCAAATGGCTCATTAATTTCCATGGTGATATTATATCATAATATTTATTGATAAAATTGCTTGATATAGCCGCTAATTTCCTTATAATGTTTAACATGGCAATTGAGTTTAAAAGTGAAGAACAACGGGCGGCGGATAAACGCGCGAAAGCCCCGAAAACAAAATTAGAAAAAACGCATAAAGTCTTTTTTATCTTATCGATTATTGCGCTCGTGATTTTGTTTCTTTATTTCTTGGTCTGTTTTAATAGCGCTTTAATCATTGTTCCGTTATTAGTATTTTGGCTATTAGTGGTGCTCGTACCAACCGCGTGTACCGCCGGCATTATTTGG
Organism: Bacilli bacterium; assembly: GCA_024408655.1. Lineage (GTDB taxonomy): Bacteria > Bacillota_I > Bacilli_A > RFN20 > CAG-826 > UB1719. Next base: position 13,244 of record JAKSUV010000006.1, on the reverse strand, counting down.
GCAAACGAAGGCTATCGTAATTTTGTGAATAAATTAAATGGTCTCATTAACGATTTTGGGAAAGGACTCGCGAAAGCTGCCGAAATTTTATTTGCGAGCCTTCCTTATGTTTCGGTGGGAATGCTTGTGCTTATTCTTGTTTATGGATTATTAAGTTTTTTCGCTTACCATAAAGATAAGACGAAGAAAAAATATTTACACCATTTGATTGCTGCTTGTATTATTTTTGGGCTAGGTTTAATTTTTACCATTGTGGCTTTTATCGTTTTAAAAGGGAAAACCAAATAATAAATTATGAAAGGTTTAATTTTATTTGCCGATGGTTTTGAAGATAGCGAAGGTATTACGACCCGCGATATTTTATTACGCGGAAAAGTTGAAGTTATTAGTGCCTCCCTCACTGACACTCTTGATGTGACCACGAGTCATAATCTAAAAATCAAAACCGATATTTTACTAAAAGACGCTAAACTTGATGAATATCAATTTATCATTTTACCCGGCGGTTTAAAGGGTACGAATAATATCGCAAGTTCATCTTTAGCGATTAATGCGATTAAATATTTTTACGAAACAAAAAAAGGCGTCTACGCGATTTGCGCCGCCCCATCAATTTTAGGGAAACTTGGTTATTTAGATAACAAAAACTTTACTTGCTTTAAAGGCTTTGAACAAGGGATTAACGGTCATTATACCAATGAACCGGCCACCAGGACGAATGAACAGATTATTACTGGCAAAAGCATGGCCTATTCGGTGGATTTTGCCTTAATGATTCTTCATGAGTTAGTGGATGAAGAAACTTACCAACATGTCTTAAGTGGCATAAAAAGTTTATAAAATGTTGATTTGTGCTTATAATATATAGGCACCTTTAATGGCGGATGTGGTGAAGGGGTTAACACAACCGGCTGTGAACCGGTCATTCGTGGGTTCGATTCCCATCATCCGCCCCAAGATTTAGATAGGTTACACCTATCTTTTTTCTTTTACGAAAAATCCTTATCGTAACGATAAAGATTTGATTATAATAAATATAAGGTTAGTCCATGATTGCGAAGATTTTTGTTCACAATAATCATCAGTTCTTAGTTGTTAATAACGAACGGAATCTTGAAATTACGTTTTGTTGCTATGGTGCGAGTGTCTACGCCGTGAAATATAAACATAATTATGTGACTTATCACCCCGAAAGTCTTGATGAGTTTTTGCATTCTCCTGGTTACTATGGAAAAACTCTAGGTCGGACATGTGGGCGCATTAAAGATGGTGTTTTATCACTGAACGGTCAAAATTATCAACTAGATAAAAACGATCATGGTAATACTTTGCACGGTGGTAAAGACGGTTTATCGTTTAAAGATTTTGCCTACGAAGTAAGCGAAAATAATAACGAAATTAAGATTATTTTTATTTATAAAAGTCCAGCGGGAGAAGGTGGCTATCCCGGGAACGCGGTGTTCCGGGTAAGTTATCACGTGAGTAAAAAGAAAGACGCGTTTTTAATTCACTATTTAGTGACGGTTGACCGCGCGACACCGATTAATTTATCCACTCATATCTATTGGCGCCTAACTGGCAAAGACATTCTTGACCACGAACTTTATGTTCACGCCAAAAAGCGGGTGCTCGGCGATAAACATTTATTAAATGTGCGGGATGTAAATCTCACCGATTTAATGGATTTTTCAAAGCCTAAAATTATTGGTCAAGGAATTCTTGATATCGCTCAATCGGAACCCGTCGCGAATGGTCTTGACCATTCATTTGTTTTTCCTAGTAGTGATCGCTCCCAAGTGATTGTACGCCACAATCATATTAAATTAAGTGTCAAAACGGATATGAATGTGGCGAATATTTTTACCAATAATTATCCAAAGTATAACCAAATCATGAAACAGTATGGTGAAGACGTGGTGTATGGTGGGATTGCGCTTGAACCCCAAATGCATTTTTTATCCTATAATGATATTATCACTGATCCTGAACATCCTTATGAACACTCAATCGCTTTTGTCCTAGAGGAGGATAATTAATGAAACTCTTACAAGTCATTGAAGCGTTTATTCTTTACGGGGAAAAGAAGTTAGGTCTTCATCCGCTTGATGCGATTTACGCGAAGAATAAACTATACGCGCATTTTAATGTCTATCCCGCGGGCGAAGTTTTAACACCCGAAAAAATGAGTGATGTTGATGGCTTTGTGGCTTACTTCACGTCTTACTACCAAAAAATGAAATTACCTGATTATCAGGTGGAACAAAATATTGCGGAATTATTTGATATTATTTCCCCGCGACCAAGTGAAGTCGTAAAAGTCTTTAATTCGTTATTAAAACAAGATCCAAAATTAGCTACGACTTATTTATATAATCTTGGCGTTAATAATTATTACATTCACCAAAAAGCGATTAAGAAAAATGTGGAGTGGGTGGCGACTTACCCGCACGCGCCAAGCCTAGAAATTTCGATTAACTTATCAAAGCCCGAAAAAAATAACAAGGATATCGCTAAATTATTACAAGTAAAAAAAGAGAATAATTATCCCAAGTGCGTATTGTGTTTAGAAAACCTCGGCTTTGCGGGTAACGCAAAAAGAGCGCCTCGACAAAATATTCGGATGATCCCAATGAAACTCGCTGGGGAAGATTGGTTCATGCAATATTCACCCTATGGTTACTTTAAAGAACACATGATTTTAGTTGATCAAAAACACGAACCGATGGAGATTTCTCCGCGGATTTTTAAGATTCTCTTTGCCTTCTTAAAAGTTATCCCACATTATACGATTGTGAGTAATTCGGATTTACCCATTGTCGGTGGTTCAATTCTTAACCACGAACACTTCCAAGGCGGTAACTATGTTTTCCCATTACAAAAGGCGAAAGATTTATATCTTATTAAACAACATCATTACCCTCACACCAAAATTAGTGTCCTAGATTTTTATAACACGGCGCTTAAGTTATCGAGTAAAAATCCAAACGAGATTATTGACGCTGCAAGTTTAATTCTTAAAAAGTGGCGAAATTATAAGGATACTGCTTTAGCCATTAAACCTGGCCACAATACGGTGACACCAATTTTACGGATAAATAAAGACCATTACGAAATGGTGCTAATCTTACGTTGTAATTCCGTGAGCGAAAAATATCCAGATGGTATCTACCATGTTCATCCCGAATACTTTGGCGTTAAGCAAGAAGGAATCGGGGTCATTGAAGCGTGCGGTCGCTTTATCTTACCCGCGCGTTTATTACGACAGATGACCGTGGTGGAGAAAGTTGCGAAAGCGGGGTTAAGCGAAAAGGCTTATCTTAAACAATACCCAGATTTAAAACTCTTTAAGCCATATATTGACGCTTTAAAGAAACATCCGAAGATGCGGATGAAAGATTATATTAATTTAACTGGTCAAGCCATCTTAGATAACACTTCGGTCTTTAAAAAAGACCAAGAAGGAACGAACCATCTTCGTCGCTTTATTAAATCGCTCGCATTATGAATGAAGTAAAGAAGAATCCGCCCAAGAAAATTCGTCCCTATCTTTCTCGTGACGACCGGGCAATGTTAAGAGAAAAGAAAATTAACTATGAGAAAAAACGCCGGGTAAGTGATTATCACATTGACGCGGCGTAACGCTCATATAATTTCGCTCCGACTTCTAACGATAACGGAGCGTTTTTATTTTTAAATTCAATCATTTCGCTATTTGGATAGGCTTTTAAATACGAAGCTTTGCTTGGATATATAACAATATTCGCCATAAAGAACGCGCCAGCGCTCGCACGAACTAGTTGACGGCTAAATAAATTAACCGATGAATTAATGAGTGCGATATTTTTAATATCAAAGCATAACGCGGTCCGAATGATAGTTCCGATTTCACCCGCGTCGTTTAAATTATGAATTAATAGATGAACACCCTTAGTGAGTCTCATTAAATAAGGAGTGAATTCCGCGATGGCGTAAATATCGCCTTTTTTCACTAGACGCGCAATATAACGTGGATCAATGGTAATTGGTAAATGATAGTCTTGGTATTTTTTAGCTTCTTGTTTACTCGTTACATAAATCTTTTTTGCACTAGAAAAATGATGAGCTAATAAACTTTTAACCGAGAATTCGCCAACGGCGAATAATGAATTAGTTAAAGACGAAGCCACCTTTACCAGCAATGTTCTTAATCCAGAGGCCTTTCTTATAGTGGTGGATATAAATTGGCGCCTTCACTGACTCTTCAATAATCACAATGGTGAAGATTAAAATTGGGTTCACGTTGGCTAATTCGACTAAAAGAATGGCAGGAACGAGTAAAACCACACCAGTAAAGCTATCAAGTAGTGAAACAATCTTGATATCGCCACCAGCACTAAATAGCCCATTGCCAAGCACTGAATTGATGGCTTGCGGGATTAATTGAGTGAGATAGATGGCGTATAGAATAGCTAGATAAATTAATTGTTGAGTGTTTTCATTTCCTTGTAATTTATCTAAGTTAGTGAAATAAGCGATACCGAATGTAACGATAAAGGCCACCATTTGGAGAATACCAATAAAGATGGCGAAGCGAAGCGCGTCTTGTCCATGTTCTTTCGCCTTAGTTAAACGGTTAGCACCTAATTCACGACCGATGATAATACCAACGGCCGCGGCCGCACTAGTGGAAATCGTAATAATAATGTTCTTCATTTGGACCATGAGGGAGTGCGAGAAAATAAATTCGACATCGCCAGTCCGACCAACCACTACGCTAATCGCGGCGTAGAAAGTAGCCCAAATAAACTTAGCGAAGAAGATTAAAACGATATAACGAGAGAATTCTTTAATTAACGGGAGGTTAAGTTTAATGAAACCTTTAAAGTGGAAATGAATATAACCGCGAATATTTTCAATTAAAATAGCGGAAATGCATTCAACGATACGCGCAATCACTAGCGCTAGCGCGACGCCTGTCACACCAAGATGAGGAGTGCCCCAAACTAGAATCGCGTTTAATAAGATATCAAGGACTAAGCAATAAGCAGAATTGATGACGACGAATTTTTCCATTTTCACGTTCTTCATAACGCAATAATAAATCATCGTAATGGCGGTGGGGATATAAGAGATGGAGAAGAATCTTAAATATTCAGCGCCACTTTTAACAATTTCGGGACCACCCTCGGTCGAAGCGCGGGCGAAAATCCACATGATTTGTTCAGGAATGGCAGCGGAGATAGTGGTGAAAATGATTGCGACAATTAAAGCAAACTTTAATAGAACATACATATCTTCCTCGATTTTATCGAGGTGACCACGACCATAATGTTGTGAAATAAAAAGGTTCCCAATGAAAGTTAGTGCCACAATTGACATATTAAAGATAAAGAAGATCTGGAAGGCGTTCGTCATACCACTAATCATCTCTTCGGTCACATCTGGTTCCGTTTCAATCATTAAAATGCCAATAAGGGAAGTGAAAACCAAAATGAGTTCTTGAATTAAAAACGGAATCATAAATTTTACGATTCGCTTTTTAAAATCACCATCTTTAAAAACTTTAATCATACATTTATAATAATAAATGTTTCGCGTAGTAAAAACAAGTTTATAATATAAATATCTTGGGGTGTAGCCAAGTGGTAAGGCGTGGGACTCTGAATCCTTTATGCACTGGTTCGAACCCAGTCACCCCAACCAATTTAGTGTATAATAGCAGTATGAGCGAAATTAAAGTTGAAGACGCGAAGCGTTATCTAAAAGCCATTAAAGCTAATAAACAAAAATATTTAACTTGTGATCTTTTAGCGAATGATATTGGTGTTTACGCGGATATTATTGCGCGTGATTTATCGGCGTTTGATCCGTTAATTAACATGGATCCAAGCTATGATTTAAGAGCCATCCAAGGTCAATTAACCGAGTTTGTGCAAGCGCACACGAATAAACGTGCGGTGAGTAAAAAACCAATGAAATTAGTGGAAACAAAATATAAAAGTGTGAATGATTTTGTCTTTAGTAAATACGTAGTCGCGGGCGGTCTGATGGACCGGAGTATTGAACTTACCGACAAAGATTTAATCGAACTAAAAAAGATTATTATTAACGAACAAAAACTCCGGAAAAAGCGGCGTTAATTTATTTTAAAACTTCGCGAATTTTATCACTAATAATTGCGACACCATCGACGCAGGCTTTGGTTGTCCGCACTTTTTCTAAAAGGGTTTTTAATTCGCCGGTCTTAATTAAACGTTCAACGTGGTCTTTAACTTTTTTCGGTTTACTTGAGCGAGTGCCGATACCTAAATCTTCAATGTATTGGTAGTTTTTGGCTTCTTGGCCAGGAATATGGTCGGTAATTAAAATCGGCGTTCCGCTCCGGGCACCTTCTAAGATCATATTAGGTCCGGCTTTACAAATTAATAAATGCGCGTCCGCGAGGAGTTCGTTCATATTCGTCACAAATTCATAAAGTTTATAGCGGGGATTATTGTTGGCTTTTAATTTAGTGTATAAGGCGTGGTCTAGACCGCAAACAACCGTGACATTCGCGTTAAGTTCACTTACGCCATTAATGATTTGTAAACTCCGTCTTAAACGAATGGATGGGTTCACAATTAGAATATTTGGTTTATCCGTATAATCTTTTGGTTTCTTACTAATGTTTGCGTCTTCGCGAATTGGGAAACCGGAAACGACGAGTTGCGATTCTTTAAAACCTTTGGCTAAGAATTGTTGTTTGACTTTTTCGGTTGGTAAGAAAGAAATATCCGCATTTTTATCAAACCACGGTTTGGCTGGGTCAACTAGATCAATAACATTAACCATAAAAGGAATCTTAAGATTATTCTTTCTTAGGAGTTTACTAATCGCCTTCGTATACATAACGTGTACCGAAAGGATTAAGTCTGGCTGATATTCTTGGATAAGTTTAAGCATATCTTTTTTGAAGATATGATAAATATAATTATGGATGATATCGGGGAAGACTTGGGAGAAAGAGAACGTAAACCACCAACCCGCCGGGAAGTGATTCACTAAACGTTCGTAGCTATTTTCTAGCCACATACCCGGACGACCACCGAGTGTAAAAGCGTCGACGACTTTAACATCATATTGATAACTCCGCAAACGATTGGCGAGGGCTTTCGCGGCCGATTTATGGCCAGTTCCGGTTCTTTCCGAAGTCATGATTAAGATTTTTTTCATAAATAGTATCCTCTTGGCGGAGACGCAGAGATTTGAACTCTGGCGAGGCTTGCACCTCCTATTAGTTTTCGAAACTAACCCCTTCAGCCGCTTGGGTACGTCTCCAGCGCAATAGATTATAGCATAAACATTCTTATACATAGTATAATAATAAGGACTCTATGGGTACTTACGAAATTGCGTTTCTTGTTTCAGTTCCCTCGTTAGCGCTCCTTATTGGGATTGCTTGGTTTTGCACGATTTATTTTCATCAACGGTTTTATCGTTCCATTATGTGGGCGGGGAATTCTGTCCGCTCGTTTACGATTGATGTCATGCACGAACAAGTGCGTTATTTTGACCGGAATAAAATCCGTCAATTACGCGTGATGACGCTTAATGAATTCTTAAGTCAATTTAGTAAAACTGACCGCACTAAATTGTCCGCGTGGATAAGTAGTGCGTTTCGGAAGAAGAACTTTGAAGAAACCTATTTACCAACCCATGTGAAGATTGATCGCACGAACCACTATGTCTTTACGGTTTTAAAAATGATTGAGATTAATAAGAGTGAGCAAATTTTACATATTGATAGTTATTTATTCCGGTATTTAAACCGGAAAAGTAAAGCGGGTTATTTTATGGGCGAATCGGCTTTGCCCGAAATTAATCAATTCTTAAAATTTATTCGTTTCCGGCACGGAACCGCGATTAATTTTACTTTCTCGGTTGTGAGTAAAAATAACATTCGTAACTCACTTGACTATCTACTTGATCAACAATTAAAAGAGGTTACTTTGGTGTGCGCTAATTCACAACAACGTTATCTTTACGCCAATAAAGATAGTGAATTTACGTTAGTGGATTTAAAGAGTAAGAGCAATAATGCTTCCGATAAATTAGTAAACCGGATTTTAAATGCTTTGCGTCGTTTTCTTGAACTAAATAGTTTATCGGACCGGGTTCTTATTCACGTTGGTGTTGTCCACGTGAATGAATATCCTTACAAAGCGGATCGACTCATTGCGATGGCCCAAGAAATGAGCGAGATGGCCATTAATAAAAATGTTTTAACGGTTACTTATAGTAAAGAATTAGTCGAGGCGAAAGCCACTACTCATCGTTTAAGCGAAATTGAACAAATCATTAAAAATAAACAAATTTCTTATGGTTTCCAAAGCATTTACGATGTGCGAAAAGAACGAGTGTTGGGGTTTTTATCTAGTTCGTGGGTGAAAAACAGCAAAACAAAAATGATTGATGTTTATAACCGTTCTACGAGCGAAGAGGAACAAAAAAAGCTTGTTAATATAATGACTCATGATGTGGTAACGCGCTATGGAAGTATTAGTGCGGATAACAACAAAATTTTGTTTATGAACTCGAAGTTCATGGATACAATTTCCTTTATGCGTTCGATTCGTCATAAAGTCGCTTTTAAGATTGCGCCGTGCTTTGATGAATACGATATTGACTATTATTTAAAGCACGAGCAAAATTTCTTTGAAATTATCCGGGCGCTCAAATTCCGGGGTTTCTTCCCATGTTTAAAACTCACAGATAAGTCCATTCTCCTTGATCAAAAGGTGTACGCGGAATTTGAATATTTTATTGTGAATCTCACGATTGACCGTGAAGATAACAAAAAGCGTGGTAATTCACCAGCGTTAATTGGGTATCGTGCGATTGTGGAAAAACTCTTACGTTACAATAAACCGATTATTGTCACCAAAGCTGATAGTTGGAGCTTAGCGGAGATTGTCATTCGGAGTGGGATTTCTTATTTAGCGGGCGAAGCCGTTGCTCCGGTTAATAAAGATTTAGTAGTTCCGACGACAAAAAATATGCTTAAAATGCGTAAGATGTTAGAATAAATATTAGGTATGGAAAAGAAGAACGAAAAGATTACGAGTCGGGATGTTGATTTTGCCCAATGGTACACTGATGTCTGTAAGAAAGCCGAACTGATGGATTATAGTTCGACAAAAGGCTTTATTATTTATCGTCCGTATAGCTACGCCATCTGGGAAGAAATTCAGCACTATCTTAATTACTATTTTAAAGTGAGTGGTCACGAAAATGTGTATATGCCTTTAGTGATTCCCGAGTCACTTTTTAAGAAAGAAAAAGATCACGTGAAAGGCTTTGCGCCCGAAACGCTTATCGCGACGATTGGTGGGAAAGAAGAAATCCAAGATAAATTAATCATTCGGCCGACGAGTGAATGCGTGTTTACTGATTTTTACGCCAAAATTATTTCTAGTTACCGCGACTTACCAAAAAAATATAACCAGTGGTGCAGTGTTGTCCGTTGGGAAAAAACGACTCGGCCTTTCTTAAGAGGTAGCGAATTCCTCTGGCAAGAAGGTCACACGATGCACGCGAGTAAAGAAGAAGCGATGAAAGAAACGCTTGATATCTTAGCGCTTTATAAAAAGATGGGCGAAGAGATTCTAGCGATTCCTTTTACGACTGGTAAAAAAAGCGAGAAAGAGAAGTTTGCGGGCGCGGTAGCAACCTATAGTATCGAAGCCCTCATGCACGACGGGAAAGCCCTCCAATGTGGCACAACGCATTATTTTGGCCAAGGCTTTAGTGAAGCGTTTAATGTTCGTTATCTTGATAAAGATAACAAGATGAAATATCCCCACCAAACAAGTTGGGGCGTCTCCACTCGTTTAATTGGAGCGATTATTATGGTGCACGGCGATGATAATGGTTTAGTTTTACCGCCCTGGGTAGCGCCGATTCAAGTTGTAATCGTACCAATCCAAGGTCAAAAAGAAAATATTAAACATAAAGGTGAAGAGCTTTTATCGCGTTTAAAGAAACTAGATTTACGGGTGAAGTTAGATGATTCTGATCAAACACCGGGTTGGAAGTTCGCCGAATGGGAAATGAAAGGCGTGCCTCTTCGGGTAGAAGTGGGACCGCGTGATTTAGAACATGGGCGCCTTGTTATCGCGAAACGTAACGATGGGAAAAAGCTTACGATTAACGATGGTGAACTCGAAGAATCAGTCACCACTTTATTACAAGATATTCATAAAGAAATGTATCAAAAAGCCCTTGATCATTTAAATAAGAACATTACCCCAGTTAATTCAATTGATGAATTAAAGAAAGTGGTGGATCAGGGCGGTTACGCGAAGATGATGTGGTGCGAAGATGAAGCTTGCGAAAACAAGATTAAAGAACTTACCACCGCGACCTTACGTTGCTTACCGTTTGATGAAAAAGCTGATGGCGTTTGTCCTATATGCGGAAAGAAGGCTAAGAAGGTTGCCTTATTTGCAAAAGCGTATTAATTATTCGTTTTCTTTGTTAAGTTTGTGCTAATATATTAAGGCACTACGGAGTAGTACCCAAGAGGCTGAAGGGGAAGGATTGCTAATCCTTTAGATCGGGCAACCGGTGCAAGGGTTCAAATCCCTTCTACTCCGCCAGATAATAAGGAAAGAGGCTTGCCTCTTTTTTTATGTTTAGCACAACAAAGATGAAAAAATATTTTAGTGTGCGTAGAAAACAATTGCAAAGCAAATCAAACTTGACGTTGGTGAGGGGTGGATATCTATTTTGTTATATAGGTTAAATAACCGTTGTTTTTTTAAGTAAAGATTAGTATTATAAATATTGTATGTATATTTATACATATTCCATATGTATATTTAAGAATAAACTAGGATTATTTCTAGATGAATAAGATTTTCTTACCTATATATAGAAATTATAAAAAACAACCCAATAATATTGCGATTGCTGATGAAAACGGTTTTTTTATTCGGCAGGAATTATCTAACTATCCATATTCTATCGCGTATAAATTTCAATCATTAAATATCAAGAAGAACGATTGTGCTTCAATTGGACTAGTTCAAAAAGATGATGAAATTGAGATGATTACCGTTAAAAGCGCACTCAATCAAATGAACCTATTGAACGAAGAAATTAATACGCATTTAAACGGTCGAATGGAAGGAATTGATTTCTAATGCAAAAACTTAAAGCGAGTAGTTTCTCCTCTAAGATTAAGAAAACCAAACTCTATCAAGAAGCCGAAGCTTTCTACGAAAAGGAATTCGTCGATAGTAAAAATATTATTGAACCAATAGAAGATATCGGGGTTAATCAACCGAGTTTTAATTCTCTTAAATTAAAAGTAGATCAAAATAAACTTAACGAATTTATTAAGAAACATAAGATTACTAAGAACGTCTTATTTACAAGTGTATTCGCCTACACCTTATCGCGCTTCACCAACGCTTCTAATTCTTACTTTACGATGATTGAACATGGACGTGACCGACTTAACGCCTCAGAGTCCATTGGTATGTTTGTTAATGCTCTTCCAATTATCATTAATTGCGAGAACGATTCAGTTATTAACTTTATCAAGAAGAGCAAAGAGAAGATTTACCAAACCATTAACTATAACTTCTATCCATTTAGATTACTGAAGAATAAATATAATGTTAATAACAATGTTTCGTTCCAATATTTCCCAACGCTAATTAGCGAAAATAAAGCGATGAAACTTTATGAAAAAGAACAACGTAATGATTTAATTAGCGATTTGCTCATAGAATTAAGAGAAAACAACGGGACATATTATTTAAACGCTACCTCAAGCAAGAAATATTCTTCTAAGACTACTAAAAAGATGCTTTTAGTCTATGAACGAATTCTTAACGAAATCTTAATTAAAGATAATCTAAAAGATATTAACTATACCTTAGACGAAGATATTAAAGTCATTGATAAAATCAATCACACTGAAACTAAACTTAAATATCACGACATCCTTGAAGCCTTTAATAATTCTTTAAAGAAATATCCTAATAATACTTTAGTAAGTTATCTAGACACTAAATACACTTATTCTCAAGGTGCGAAATGGATTAATAATCTCACTAATAAACTAAAGAACATTCCTAAAGGTAGTAATATCGCAATCCTTACTCATCGTAGTCACTATTGCCTATTAACGGCCTTAAGCGTTCTCTCTCATGGTTCTACGTATGTTCCAATTGATGACAGTTATCCGGATGACCGTATAAGATTCATGCTTAAAGACTCCAACGCAAAAGTAGTGTTAGTCACGAATGAAACCATTAACCGTGTTAAGAAGCTTACTAATATTCCAACTATCAACGTTAGTAACATTACTTCTATTGGAATGCTTAAACCTCTTAAGATTGACTCTAATGAAGATGATACTGCAGTAATTTTATATACTTCAGGGACAACAGGGATTCCTAAAGGAACATTAATAACTAGGAGAGCTATTCTTAACTTTGCTAGTTGGTATACATATGAGACTAACTTATCTAATGAAGATATATATAGCTTATATACCGTTTATACCTTTGATATGCATGTAATTGCCTTCTATTCGCCTTTAATGGTTGGCGCTAATCTTGATATTGTTCCTAACGAGAGTCGCTTAGATTTAACTAAATTAAATAATCATTTCATTAAAGTAAAGGCTACACATACCTTCTTATCAACACAGGTTGGAAAGATATTCATTTCTTTAAAATTAAAATCATCATTAAAGGTTCTCTTAGTCGCAGGTGAAAAATTAGGTGAATTTAATTTCCCAAGTAATATCAATGCCTATGACGTTTATGGCCCAACTGAATCGATGGTTGTTTCTAGTATTATGCCGAAAAATAAACTAGACGCTTCTTCCGTTGGTGGATTCATCAATAATGTACGAGGTTATATCCTAGATAAAGAACATCGTCTCGTTCCATTTGGCGCAATCGGTGAACTTTATTTATCTGGTTATCAACTTGCAAAAGGATATTTAAATCGCGATAAAGAAAATAAAAATGCATTCTTTGATAACCCGTTCTCTAAAGAGAGAGGATATGAAAGGATGTATAAGACTGGTGATATTGTTAGATATTTACCAGATGGTTCTTTAGGATTTATTGGCCGAGCAGATTCTCAAGTTAAGATTCGCGGTAACCGCGTTGAACTTGGCGAAGTTGAAGCGACGATAAGAGAAATTAAAGATATTAAAGATGTAACCGTTCAAGTAACTGTTAACAATTCTAATAAAGAATTAG
>JAKSUV010000005.1 GCA_024408655.1 Bacilli bacterium | reverse complement strand
ATAATAGTTGTTGAGTGTTCAATTAGTTTAGTCCAACGTTTTGGGGTAAGTACATTTCTCAGTATTTATCGAATAAGTAAGGCGATTTTATATATAAAATAAAAAATATTTTTGTGGGAAACTTATTTTATAAGTTATTTTGCTCTTACTAATATATAATTAAGTTATGAAAAAGTTAGTATTTATTATGCCATTAATAGCCGTATCTCTTTTAGCGAGTTGCAATAAAGGTGGTGGTGGAGATGAACCAAAATCTTATACCGTCACATGTACAGAAGAAAATGTAACCCTATCTAATCTTGTGGCGAGTAACGAAAAAGATTACGAAACAACTATTACGGTTAATGAAGATAAAATTAGTAAAAGTTATTGTTTGCCAGAAACTTTAAAAAAGATTACCGTCAGTGAAGATAAAGAAATTAAAGATTATACATATTCTCGTAATGGAAGTATTCATTCTGCTAATCTATTAATACCTAAAAAAACATAACAGGGAATATAAAAATTGAATTGGAACTAAAGTTAACCGATTTATGTTTTACTAGCGAAAAAGATGGTTCCAGCGTTGGTTATATCATTTATGGTTCGTTACCTGATGTTCGTATCCAAACTTCATTAGATGGAATTAATTGGTCTGATTGGGATGGAAGTGATATTACATTAAATAAAGATGAAAAGTTATATGTTAGAAATTTAGCTAACACTTTAAATAAACCTAAGAATCGTCTTGAATTTCGTATGGATGGTAAAATCGCTGCGAGTGGTAACGTTAATAGCATGATTAACTATAGCGGATTATCTGATTATTGTTATTTGTATTTGTTTTATATGTGTGATGCCCTTACCACTGCACCTATATTACCAGCTATGTCACTAGTAAATCGTTGTTATGAGTATATGTTTAAATCTTGTGAATCTTTAGTTATTGCTCCGTTTTTGCCTGCTACGACTTTAGTGACGGGTTGTTACTATGGTATGTTTGAAGGATGTAATAAATTAAATTATCTTAAGGTTGGTTTTGGTGTGCCAGGCGAAACAACGTGGCCTGAAGGAGACTGCACCAAAAATTGGTTTAATAAAGGAGTTGCTAATACCGGAACATTTGTTTGGAAAGGCTCTACTGAAGTAACCTCACGTGGCGTGAATACTATTCCAGAAAACTGGACAATCGAGACGTATTAACGAATAGACGAAAGATTTAAAATCATCTCTCCATAGATCTAAACCTCGTTATCCTCGTTTTCTGTATCTAATTAATAGGTGCAAGTGCTAATTTAGCACTATTACCATTTTTAATAATTTGAGAAAATTATAGATTATTCAAAATTTTTATTAAAAATTACAGTTTTTTATAAATGTGGTGCCTTTCCGTTAGTCGGCACCAGTTTGATATGTACCCGCTTTCTTGGCAATCTCTATTCCCTCCGCTTGTCTACTTCCTTATATTCTCTCTTTCTAGTTCAGCTAAAACACCGAATACGAATTAATAAAGATAACTGCACTTTTTTGATATAAAAATAAAAATAGTGCATTTAAACCTATATTTTCGTATAATTATTGTGAGGTTAATCAAAATGGCAAAATATTATAGAAGAGAAATATACTTATCTAGAATAAACAAATTTAGAGATGATTGCGACTTAATTAAGGTCTTAACTGGTGTTAGAAGGTGCGGCAAATCTTCGATTTTGCACATTATTGAACAAGACCTAATTAGACAAGGAATTAGTGAAAAAAATATTTTATTTATCGATTTGAACAAAAGACCATATAAGTCAATTTATACAACCAAACAATTAGAAGAAATAATTGATTCTTATTTTAAAAGAACAAATAAGGGGATTAAGTATTTATTTATTGATGAGGTTCAAAACGTAAATGAATTTGAAAAAACAATTGAAGCTTATCGTTTAGAGGAAAATTATTCAATTTTTATCACAGGTAGTAATTCGTATTTATTAAGCGGTGATTTAACAACAAAACTAACAGGAAGATATATTGAATTCAACATAAACACTTTGTCTTTTGATGAATATTTAGCGATGAAGAAATTCTTTAAAAAGGATGTATCAGTAAATCTAGATGATGAATTTAATAACTATATATTAGAAGGCGGTTTTCCCTTAGCGGTTAAATATGATGACCCTGTTCAAAAAAAGGAATATCTTTTAAGCATTGTGGATGAGATATATAAAAAAGATATTAAGAAAAATAACAAAATAAGAGATAAGTCGCTTTTTAATCAAGTCAAAACATATATTATTAATAATTTCGGCGCAACAACATCGGTTAACAATCTTTGTGATTATTTAGAGAAAATAAATAAGCATAGACCAAGCAAACACACAATCTATAGTTATTTAGATATTCTCGTAAATGCAAAAATTGTAAATCGGTGTAGTCGATTTGATTTGAAGAGCAAGAAATCTCTAGCGGGGCATGAAAAATATTATTTAACCGATTTAAGTTTTTATTTCTCTTCTAATGTGGACAACCGAATAAATTATGGACCTGTTTTAGAAAACATAGTTTACAACTATTTTAAACTACATGATTTTTCTATAAGTGTTGGGAGAATCGGTAAACTTGAAATAGATTTTATTCTTTCTAAGTCTTTTAGCAATAGTTACGCCTACATTCAAGTTTGCAAAACATTGGATAATGGCATTTATGATAAAAACGGTATTTCGGAAGTAGAGAATCGAGAATATGTTCCTCTTGAACAAATAAAAGATAATTATTTTAAAGCCGTATTAAGTTTAGACAAACTTTTGCAAAATAGATCAGGTATACCTAATCTAAATATTATAAAACTACTACTTGAAACCAAATTGCCATTTTAAATGCACTTTTTATTTAACAATAGCAAATTAGTGCATTAAAGAACGAGTATTATATTATAGTAACCGCGAACATTTTTAACCATTCCGTTTTGGGGTGGAACTTATTAAAACACTAGATTTTATCGATGTTTTCGAGTAGCGACTTTGTGATAATTTACTTAAAAAACCTATTTTTGAGAAAAAATCTGACATCGAAAATCCCGGATATATTACTAAGTAATATATAGCAATTCCGTTTTGGGGTGGAACTTGATAGTCGAGAAATGACTTATATTATATTAGATATAATATATCTATTCCGCATTTGGGTTGAACTTAACTATTTAATGAAAGAAATAATTAATAATTATGAACGTAATTATAACAATCCTAATTCTAAAAGAATTGTCCTAGTAGTGGACGAAGCTCATAACTTTATTGATTCTAACTCCCCTGTCGCTTTAGATATGATGAAGAATATGGCAAAGCGTATTAGAAAATACTCCGGTTCCTTATGGGTCGCTACACAAAACATTGCTGGCTTTGTCGGCTTTGATATAAATATCCGCACTAAAGCCACTGCAGTTATTAATAACTGTCAATACACCTTCCTCTTTGGATTAAAACCCGATGACATTGACCAAGTAAAGACTATGTACTCAAAGAGTACAGTAGGAGCATTAACTGAAGAAGAAATCGACTTCCTCTCTATGGCAGGTCAAGGTGATGCCCTCCTAATGGTGGACGTTACTACCCGCATCTCCTTCCATGCATCCTTAAAGGATATAGAAAAGGAAGAATCACTAATTCTACACAAAGATGCTTAATCATATATAATTTTAGACATGAAGACTAAAATATTATTAACTCTTAGTCCACTTCTTTTATGCGCTTGTGGCACGAAAGAAGTTGTGACTAAATGCCGTGTGGAATTAATCACTAATGGTCACATTACTTGTGAAGAATTTGCTGAATCTTCATACGTTGACGTTCCTAATAATAAGGATTTTACAATGCATCTATCACTAGAGTATGTACACGATACCAAAGCAAATTGGATAACCGGAAAAGAACCCACTAAAGACAGTGAAGGCGAATTAGATAAGCCTAATGAAGGATATCTATTACCTATTAAAAATATTCACGTAAGTGTAGATGAAGAATCATGCGATGAAGCGTTTACGTATGCGGAAGATCTTAGAAACCTTTGCGAACTGACGATAAAAAAAGAGTTCCTAAGTAGAAAAGTAGTGGTTAATTTAGAAACGGAGAAGATGGATGTACTTAATCTATTTGGTTATCAATTGGGTGATGAATTAATGCCACGCTACAAGACCGAAACTAATCCAGATGGTGACATATCTATTACTTTCGCTAGTGCATATCAAAATAAAATGTACCGAATTAAAACTTTAAAAGAAGAAGGTTTCCCGGTTTTTGAAAATGATAATATCGATGTTACTTTTAAAGTTATAACCGGTAATACGCCTCTGCCCAATAATATTTGGTATCGTACGAATGCTCGCTACACGTTATTAGGTCAAGATTTTAATCGTGAATATTCTAGTGACATGATGACATGTCATATTACCGTTCCTCACTACATCGTGAAGGATCATGGGTTATTTAAGGTGAAGTAATTATGAAGAAGAGTAGATTGTTATTAGCCGTGGTACCAATGCTAGCGACAACGGTTGTAGTTAGTTGCAACAATCAACCAAGTTTCCATTTACAATGTACGCGAATGGCTCAAGTATATCGCGAAATGCTGGCGGATATGTTAGACACCACTCCATATGACGGTAAGACCGCTAGTCAAATCGTGAATGAGTTAAACTTAGCCCCTGAAAGAATTTGTGATATTGATACATATTATGACCGTGACATTCAATACGTTGATTATGAAACTCGTGATGACTTCTGGCCAGCTTGGCACCACTTAATGGAAGCGGCCGATATCGCTGCTTGTGGTTATAAAGAGAAGAACCAAGCGAAAATCGATATCGCAAAGAAACTAGTGTACTATTGGGTATTTAATAACTACCGTAGTTCAAACTGGTGGTTTAACGAAATTGGTTGCAATCGTCATTTAACTAATGCTGCGATGTTTGTCTTTGATAAATTAAATGATAAAGGACAAGCCGCCTTACTTGGCAAATTGCGTCAATCAAGTTTATATTATCGTCCAACCTTAGAGACTCATACAGGAGCGAATTTAATCGACTTCGCGGAAATTACTTTAAAGAATTCAATTCTGTCTGAGAACTCTAATGAATTTAAAGCGGTTAATAGACGTATGGAAGAAGAAATCACTGATGAAAATGTTGAAGGATTTCAAAAAGACGGTAGTTTCTTTCAACACGGTAAGCAAGTCCAAACTTGTAGTAGCTATGGTAAGAGTTTAATTCGTATGGGTAACTTCTTCCACGTAGTCGGAGCGTCTGCTTATCAAGTTAACACGGAAAAACTGGCGATTGTTTCTCGTTGCATTACCGAAGGCTTTGCTAGTATGACACATAATGGATATCTTAACTATTCCAGTATGGCGCGGGAGATTTGCCGTGAAAACATCATGGATACGCACTACGCACCTAATACGTTCCCGCAAATGAAAAATTATTTAAGCATTCCTGGTTTACCAAACAAGAATGAAGTACAAAAATACGTTGATAGTATTACTAACAGAACCTCAGCTTTCTCTGGTATGAAATATTTTAACGTAGCCAAAATGGTTGCTGTTAACACTAATGGATTATATATATCATTTAAAGGCACTAATGATGAACTTACTAATACCGAGTGTGTTAACGAAGAAAATAAATTAGGACTCAACCTATCCTATAGCACCAATACATGCGTTATGGATCATGGGAATGAATACGATGACATTTCCGCGCTTTGGGATTACGCCTATATTCCTGGTACGACTTCAATTCAAATGTCAGAGAAAGAACATGTAATGGGTACTAACTACGACCAAAACTTAGAAGAAAGTGACAAGATGATAAGAGACATCGCCGAAGGGGTTGATGAAACCGCTAAATATTATAATGACGGCGCGTATCAAAAAACTTTACCAAAAGCTAATGAAATTAATGGTTATGTCTACGCTGACGGATACGATGAAGCAAATCAAATCGCGTGGTTTATGCAAAGAAGCAACCATCACGATGAAAACGAATTCACTGTTACCTGTGTTGCCACTCCTGAAGGAATGGTCCTATTAGGCGCAGATTTAAATTACACCGGTTCAATAACCGGCGAATACTTTAGTGGAGCTGCCACTCGTAAACTTCACACCACGCTTGAACAATGTTTCTATAAAGGTAGCCACGAATTAAAAGATAATAACAAAACTTTAATTCACGGTAATGCTAAATATCATTCGCTTGACGATAAAACTATAACTGCTGATCACCATATGGTCGACGGCCATTGGATGAGAAATAAAAAAGCGGTTGAAGGAGCTGACAAACCCGTTAAAGGCGATGTCTTCTTAGCAACCATAGATACCAACGCTTCTAAGAAATACGCATATTCCATTCAACATAAAGATAGCACTAAAGATTTTGCATTAGTCTATAACTTTGATGATGATAAAGTTCAAGAGGTAATAACTCCGAACGGAAAACATGTGATTTTAGCCTACGAAGACACTGAATACTCTGGCATGCAATTAACTAAAGGCCAAGTAGTAATTAAATAGCCGTTTCTTCTTACTCTTGATAGTAGGACAAGGTGATGCACTCCTAATGGTGGACGCAACCACCCGCATCTCCTTCTATGTATCATAGAGAAAGAAGAATCATTAAAATAATAGAAATAAACGAAGATTTTTATTAAAAATTATAGTTTTTTATAAATGTAGGGCTTTCCGTTAGTCGGCACCAGATTTCTCAGTATTTATCGAATAAATAGAGCGATTTTATATATAAAATAAAAAATATTTTTGCGGGAAACTTATTTTATAAGTTATTTATTGATAATATATTTAGCAACGTGACCACTACTATAAAATTTAATCTTCTTTTGCTTAAGTAAATTGCTTAAACTTTTTTCAATTGCACTTCGTGAATATTCAAACAATATTTCTTCTAGATAAGTTTTTGAAGTAGGTAGTCGATAATCGCCAATAACTTTAAGGACTTTAAAATCACAATTACCTTTCAAGTTTGAAATATTGAATATATAAATAATTCTACTGTATCCTTCAATTAAACGAAGCAAATGAAAACGAACAAATGGAGTAGGGTCATTCTTATTTATTTTCCAACCTTGGTCAGATAATTCAATCGAATTATAGTATTCTTCCTGATGTTCTAAAATTAAATATGATAGTGAATAGTATTCGTCCATTGAATAACCAAATTTAAGCAATAGATAAGTCGTTAATAAACGTGAGACGCGTCCATTCCCGTCTGGGAAAGGATGAATGCACAAAAAATCTAAAATAAATAAAAAGATTAATATTAGTTTATTAACCGAATAATCATTGGCGGCATCATTGAATTGCCAGATTAAATTGCCAATTTGATCAACCACTTCTTCTGGTTTAGATGGAATAAAGACAGTTTTCTTAAAATTTCCATCTTTATCAAGTGAGGTGATATAGTTTTGCATAACTTTATATTTACCGCCGAAATCCGTGCCTAGATTCTCAAACATTAAATAATGAATGTCTTTAATTAATTTTTCATCAAAAGAAATGTTTTGATAGTTATCCATTATGTAAGTTAGAGCTTTATTGTATCCAAGTAAAGCGTAATCTTCCTTAGTTTCTGCAGATGAATTATGTAGGAACAATTCCTCCTCACGATTTTTAGTAACTTTAATGCCTTCGATTTCATTAGATGATGTCACCGATCTTCTTCTAGCTATATCATGCAAACGATTGATTTTTTTCTTTTTCGGAATACTAAAAGAGATTCCTTTCTTTTCTTCAATTTGGTTTATTAAAGAGACGATATCGGGTGTAAGTAATTTCAACGCAGTTTCTTTCAAACTAAAAATTTTCATATTTCAATATTACAACCTATATTCTTGTTTGTAAAGTGAATTGCACACTTTTAGCATATTTTTATGCAATTCAATAATTTTTAAGATGAATTGCTTATAGCAATACTTGTACCACGCAAAACATGACATATCATTGGAATATTTGCATTTTTGTTAAAATTCCAACGATAATTCATTTTTAAATATTTGAGAAATTTATAGATTATTCGAGATTATTATTAAAAATTATAGTTTTTTATAAATGTAGTGCCTTTCCGTTAGTCGGCACCAGGTTATATTCTTTCCCACATAGGTGGGATTTTTTATTTAAATAAAAGATATATAATTAAATTATGAAACTATTAAATATTAAGAATTTAAAAATTAATCCAATTGATTTAATTGGTAATCAATGGATGCTCGTTAGCGCTGGTAGGAAAGACCAATTTAACACCATGACCGCTTCTTGGGGCCAAATTGGCGCGCTCTGGGGACATGGATTAAATGGGAAAGGGACGGTGACCATTTTTATCCGTCCGAGTCGATACACTGATCGATTCATTAATGCGAATAAATGTTTTTCGTTAAGCTTTTTTGATGGTAAGTATAAGAAAGATTTAGCCTATCTCGGTTCTCATTCCGGTCGCGACGAAGATAAAATTAGCAAAACTAATTTACATGTTAAATTCGTTGATCAAGTTCCCACCTTTAAAGAGGCTCGTCTAGTTTTAATTTGTAAAAAAATCTATAAAGGAAAAATTAACCAAAAAGGCTTTATTGATAAAAGCATCATTACCTCTTTTTACAAAAACGCTACTAAGAATATCTACAATAATTCTTCGTATCATAACGTTTATATCGGCGAAATCTTAAAGATATATACGAAATAGTTATAAATGTAGCGCTTATCTGTTAGTCGGTTCAGTTTATATATTTTTCCCCACGCAAGTGGAATTTTTATTTTACAGAGTAAAAGATATATAATTAAGTTATGAAGAAGATAACGTTGTTAGTAATGCCATTGATGGCCGTCTCGCTTTTAGTGAGTTGTGGTGGGGGAGAAAAACCTAAATCTACTTACACAATCACGATCGAAGATACTGATACAGATCATTTTTATCCTACCGAGACTTCTTTTACCTTTAAAAAGGATGACTTTTCTCCTATTGCACTCTCGTACACTACTGACCAAGATTATTTAGTGTTAGATGCCAAAGCAAGTGATGATGCAGCTGAATGTCAGATTGATTATCGCGATGATGAAGACTTAATAACAATCATTCCCAGCAAAAACACTAATTTTACGGTCCAAGTTACAATGACTCATTTTTCTAAATGGTCGATTATTCGAATAAAAAGCGGTGAAAATTTTCATCCAGACACAAATAGAATCGTTTTTAGAAATGACGATTTTAGTCCGAAAACAGTCCATTATGCTCTTGATGAATGCGACTTAAAAAGTGTTCAAGTTGACGGATCTAAAGCAACATTTGCAATTGATTCGCAGAACCAAATTCTAACCATCACTCCGAAAATTAATGGTTCTATTCTTGTTGAAGTAACCGTTTCTGAACAATATAAAAATATTGCCTTTAATCCTAATGAAGGAACATTAGCTGATGGTGCCGCAGAGATAATTCGTGTTCCGTATAATTCGTATTGGGGAAATCACGTTGACCCTACCGTGCAATACGCTAGTAAGGAAAATTTCGCTTTTAAAGGTTGGTCTTTTACCGAAAATCCTGCCCTTGGAAGTTTTGTTTTACCGCCTACCTATACGCTTCGCAAAAACGATCCAACTACTGCATATGCCGTCTACCAGCACGATGTTCAATTAACAAGCGAATCGCTAGACTTCGATAGCATCGAATATTATCCTACTACCAAAAATATTGCAATTAATTTTAATTTAAAAAATGATAAATATTTATTCCCAATAGATATAAACAGTTTTACTGTGACTAATTCGTCTGGATCAGAAATTGAAATAAAATCATATGAGGTTATTTCGCCAGATAAAGCAAGTATTAGATTACCTATGGACGCTGACATCGGCGATGGCTTAATTAAAATTTCTGCAGAAGGTTATCAACCGGAATATAGCGTTGACACTACTGCTATTACACCTGAAGTTCATCTGACTTATAGTAGTGAGATTACCTCGCCTAAGCGTGGTGAAGACTTTGTTTTTACTCTTGAAGCAATTAACCCGTCACCCACAAATGATACCTACTACTACTATGCGCCTGATCAATGTGAACAAATTAATATCGGCGTTAAAGAAGGACAAACTTATAGTAGATTACCTACTAATGCATATAAAATTGAATTTGCTGCTGAAGATACATATCATCTAAAAGGCACGGTTACGGTTTTTGGTAAATACGTAAAAGGTGATTTGAAGATTGATGCTGCGGCAATCCCTGTTAATGGATACTTTTATGCCCTTAGTGGTTATGGGGTTACTTTCGAAGAAAATCAAAGTGATTACTTGTGTGGATTTTTTGACCCTTTAGATCCAGAGATTACCAAAACAATAAAACTTTTTGATGACGAAGCGGCAAAACGTGTTACAGGTAAAAATGTCGCTGTTAAGGCCGTAACTACTGACGGTGTTGAAACTTGGTACTCGGTAGACGAATTCCCGAGTATCGTATATGACGAAGTTCATAAAATGTTCGTCCTTCATGATAATAAAAATAATATTAAATCAGTTTTCATTCATGCTTTTGATCCACAGTATAGCGTATTTGCTAACGCTTCATGGGGGCAGTTAGACGAACTAGCTTCGCTACCGGGAGAATACATCGATGATTGGTTTGAGATTGGTGAAACTAAAGTGATTCAAGTTAATAATCTTGCCCATACTTTACGAATCATTGGCTTTAATCACGATGATTTAACGAAAGCTCCCGGCAAGGCTGGACTAACGATTGAATTTGCGAATGTGATGACTAATAGTGACGGTAGTGTTCTTAAAACTTGTTGGGACGAGGACTATAATACTAATTTCCCCGGCTCGGTACTAAATAATTTGTTAAATTCCATAATAGGCGGCGCATTCCCTAGTGAATTGCAGTCGGTTATGAAAGAGGTTGATAAACCGGTTTCCACGGGTAATGAATGGAAACCTAATCACTTATACACTAAAATATTCCCGCTTTCTTGCCATGAAATGAATAAAGATTCCATTGAATATGCTAGGGATGAAGGTACAACTTACGAATATTATATGGAGAACGCACAATCAAAAAGAGTAAAAACAGCTGCATCTTCCGGTAGTGGAGCCTGTGTGTATTGGACCCGTTCCCCGTACACTTATACAGGTGTAGGTGCTTATGTGCAATCACACTTTGTAAATGAAAACGGGGAATTTAAAATTCGTGATGTGTTTAATGAATACGGCTTCGCCCCGGCTTTCTGTATTTAATTAATAGGCAAGTTTATTATTAATAATTTGAGAAAATTATAGATTATTTAAGATTATTATCAAAAATTACAGTTTTTTATAAATGTAGTGCCTTTCCGTTAGTCGGCACCAGTTTATATATTCTTTCCCGCAATAGCGGGATTTTTATTTGTAGAAATAAATAATGTATAATAAAAACAATAAAATAAAACATAACGACTGTCATTTCTAGGAGAAAACATAAACATGAAATTAAGTTACGAACAAATTCATTTTAAACGGATTTTTCGGGTTTTTAATATCTCTAGTCTCATTAGTATGACTATTTCTTCGTTTGCCTTATTAGCCTCATCCTTAAAATCTAATCTTATTAATATCCAAGAGCAACTCGCTTTATCTTTACAAATTCTTTCGATTATTAACTTTGTTAATTGTTTGTTATGGCTCTTCGCCGCAATCGTTATCTTAGCGAATGTAAGCGAGATCAAAAAGGTTGGTTTAATTAATTCAACCCGGGCGACCAAAGCTTTCCTTTTCTTTTCAGTCCCGCTTATTTTATTAGCGAACATTGCCCAAATTATTGTTCTTTTCCTTAACGAAAAGATTTTAGGACCTGAAACAGTTAATATTATGTCCACTGCAATGCCAATCTTAATTTCCTTTGGCTTTCTTGTTTCTCAAGGCGTTAGATATAACACATTAAAATAAACTACCTTGCCTGGAATATAATATTGTTATACAATATCCTTACAAAGAGATTTGTAGTTATTTTATAACTACGGTTTAAGGAGAACTTATGAAGGTAACTCAAACTAAAAAAGACAATGCGACTGTTGTTATGGTCGAAGGCCGTTTAGAGACTGGCACGGCACCAGAACTCGAAATGGAATTAAACAAGATTGTGCCAACGTGCCAAAACCTTGTTTTAGATTTTTCGAAACTAGAATATGTTTCAAGCGCGGGTCTTCGGGTATTATTAACCGCCCAAAAGACCATGAACGCCCGTGGTGGTAGCATGAAGATTACGAACATTAATGAAGTTGTCCGTGAAGTCTTCAATATCACTGGCTTTACTTCTATTTTAACCATTGAATAAGCTCTAGACATCCCACAATGGGTATCGGGGTCGGTCCAATTTTTGTCCTTATTGCAACCGCCTTATCGCCGACTGCATTGGCGGTTGTTTTACATCTCCTTGATAAAAAACTACCGGCCTGGAATAAACTTAATTATTGGCTTAAACAAATCATAATTGGTCTTGCCTTTACCGGCGTGACCATTTTAATGTGTTGTTGTGGGGTTGAATATAGTGGCTTAGATAGTAACGTTGTCGGGCGTGAGACCGTCCAAATCGCGGGATCTTTTGGCGCTGCTTCCGCGGGTCCTATGATTGCGGGTATCGCTTTTGGTTGGCCCGCTGGTTTAATCACGGGCGCTTTATCTAGCCTATTCCGTGGTTTATATTCTTTACGGATTGCCACTGATTATTTAGCGATTCCTGAATGTATTACTTTACTAATCTCAGGCCTCGTGGCTGCTATCTTACGTCGCTTCTTATTTAGCAATAAGAAACCAAAATGGGGCTATGGCATTATCCTTGGTATTATGACCGAGACCATCCACATGATTATTTTCTTTGTGTGTGGCGTGCTTACCCGTAACGTGACTTTTGCTTACGCGGTGATTCGGGTTTGTGATATTCCATGTGCGATTGCTGTTACCGGTTCTATCGTTTTAACTTTGTTAATTATTTCGATTATTGAAAAAGAGCGTATTGGTTATAATTTCCATGACCACACGATTACCGCGAAAGTTCGTCGCTGGATGCTTGGCTCATTCATGATGGCGATTATTGGCGCTTCATTATTAACTTACTTTGCTTGTTCAACGCAAGCTTCGGTTGAAACCCATACAACACTTGTGAACGCGGCGCGTGACTTAACTTATGAACTTGAAACTTCACAATGGGGATCAGTTGGGGGTTGGGATATTGCTCACAAAACAGATGATCCTGATGAACCGCCAATAAACGAATTAGCACCACTTGCTTATACGCGACGCATTCTTAACGATGGCTATTTAGCGATCATAGGAATAACGAGTAATTATACTGATCCGATAATAGACGCAGATAATCAGTCGCCTTTTAATGTAATAACTGGCGGAATTTATAGTACATGTGCCGAGTTAGCCGCATATTTGCCAGATCCAAAAGAACCGATTATTTTTTACTTTTCTGATGCGAAGGGAGAAAACAACTTTGCGATTAACGATCCATCTATTGAAGAAAAATTTACCGACACTATTCATATTTCGTTAGGGGATGAGATACCTGATCAATTTGATAATCACAAAATGACACCGATGTTTAAAACATATTTGCGCGATGCGGAGGGCGATCATTTATTACACCCAATGATGGTATTAATTATCCAAGCACAAGTGACCGGAGGGGATAACACAACTGTTACACAGGAATTTGATGTTATTTCGATTTTGCCACTCCTTGAAGCCCAAACAAGCATGGGTCTTTCGTTACGGATTGCGATTTATATTGAACTATTAATCTTTATCGCAATTTATACGGTTATTTATACCTTCATTAAAAATGCGGTTGTCTCTAATATTCATAAAGTGAACGGTTCTTTACAAAAGATTACCGGTGGTAATTTAGGTGTGAAAGTGAACGTTCGTTCGAGTGAAGAATTCGCGTCCTTATCCGATGATATTAATAGCACGGTTGATACTTTAAAACATTATATTGATCAAGCGAACCGGCGGATTGATGATGAATTAAGATTCGCTAGAGAAATTCAACACGGCGCATTAACTAACGTCTTCCCAGTGAAAGATAATTATGATTTATATGCCTTAATGGCCACTGCTAAAGAAGTCGGTGGTGACTTCTATGACTTCTATCCACTTGATGAAAACCGGTTAGTTATTTCGATCTGTGACGTCTCGGGTAAAGGAATTCCAGCGGCGATGTTTATGATGCGTTCCAAGACGATTATTAAATCCTATATCACGAACCAAGATTACACGTTAAGTGAAGCGATTACGCGCGTTAATAACGAACTATGTGCGAACAATGAGGCAATGATGTTTGTGACTGGTTGGTTTGGTATCTTACATCTTGATACAGGTGTCCTTGAATTCTGTAACGCGGGTCATAATCCACCGTTAATTAAACAGAATGGTGTGTTTAGCTATCTAAAGATGCCAGCGGGTCTAGTCTTAGCGGGTATGGAAGATATTCCTTATAAACTTAATTCGATTACATTAAAACCAGGTGATGAGATCTTCTTATACACCGATGGCGTCACGGAGGCGACGAGTAAACAAGTGAAACTCTATGGCGAAGACCGATTAGTAAATCTCCTTAATAACGCTCAATATCATAGCGCCAAAGGATTACTTGATACCGTGAAGCAAGATGTCGATCTCTTCCAAGCGGATGTGAGTCAAGCCGATGATATTACGATGCTTGCCGTTCGCTATAAGCCTAGCGCCACTTTTGCTGAACAAAAGGTTGTGATTAATCCGCGCTTAGACGAAATTAAGGATGTCATTAACTTTGTTAATAAGGCGTTAGTGATGGCGCACGTGGAGAAGAAACATATCGCGCAAATTGATATTGGTCTCGACGAAATTTTATCTAATGTCGTTTTAAGAACTTACCATTTTGATAACGGCAAAGTCGTTGTTGGCTTTGAAATTAAGAGTGATGTTTGTACGATTACGATTGAAGATAATGGTAAAGAAACTAATTTTGCCGAAAGCATTAATCAAGCGCGCCCTGGCTTAGCGCTCACGGAAGAGAATATTCCCGCGATTGGCTTATTGTTAGTGAAGAAGTCCATGCACTCAATCCATTATCAATTTAAAGATAACAAGAATATCTTAGTGGTGAAAAAGCATATAAAATAATTTAAGGAGAAAATTTTATGCGGCGATTAAAGAATTTAAACATCATTCAACTAGTGATTAACATTTTGCTAGTGATAGGTGAAGCCATCGGCTTATATTTTGTTATTACTTCCGCAATGAGTGGAGGCACTTCGCCGGTTGAATTATTGCGGTTTTATACCGAATTAACCGCTATCATCACTGGTGTAGTGGCTCTCATGAGCATTGTTCCAAATATCATTGGTATGAAAAAGAAGCAAAACGCTACGCCGCATTGGTTATTTACACTTGGTTATATCAGCGCAGTAATGAATATTTTAACGTTACTGGTGGTCGCGTTTATCTTACGTCCCGCGATGACGCAATTTGATGCCTTATTTGATGTACAAAGTGGTTCACTCTTTCAACATTTCCTTTGCCCACTATTATCACTAATTCTTTTCTTCTTCTTTGCGATTGCTTCCAAAGCGAAATTTCGCCAAACCTTTGTGCCACTACTTGTGACGGTAACTTACGCTGCCGCTATTGTGCTCGGCGTGGTCATTATTTTCTATACACAGGGAGCGAAGGCTGCTCATGATTTTGCGCCATATCCCTTCTTTAGAATCTTACCGGGCACCGATGATCCAATCCACGATGGCACTAATTATCTACAAAACTTAGGAATTGCGGGCATTGTCTTACTAATGACTTACGTGATTTGTTTCGTCGCTTGGTGCGTCAACCGCTTGATGTCTTTAATCGTGATTGGTTATAACTATCAAAGTGGCAAGAAAGTGGTCAAAACCCGGCGGGATGAAATTGACGCCTTAGGCGTTGATCAAGAAAACTACACTAACGTCTATCACATTTCTTATCATGACCGTCGCCTTAAGACGTGGAAGGTGAAAAGTGAAGGAGCGAAGCGCGCGATTAAAGTGTTTAATACCCAAAAAGAAGCGATTGAATACGCGAATGGCCAAGTAAAACTTCACGGTGGTTCAATTCGCATTCACTCCATGGTCGGTCGGATTCGGCGCGATTGGCAAAAGAATCCACGTGGTTAATTCCTTTATACTAGTTCTATAGTCATGGGTGTACTTTATAAAGTACACAACCTATTATATGATATTTATAGTATAATTTATTCCCATGGCTTTTGTTCGTTTACATGTTAATTCAGTCTATACCTATTTAGGTAGTGCTTTAACTATTAAACAACTAGTAAAAAATAGTGAAAATTATGCGGCGTTAACTGACTTTAATTCATTAGTCGCTAGTGTCTCTTTCTTTCGTGAATGTGCAGCAAAAAAGATTAAACCGATTCTTGGTCTTGATTTAAAGATTGATGATAATCTTTTAACCTTTATCGTCAAAAACGAAGAAGGTTATAAGAATCTACTTTATCTAAGTAAACTTTATAACACGGAAACTTTAACCTTAAAAACCTTAACTGGTCACACAAAAGGTTTAGCGGTAGTTATTTCTTCAATTGAATCTAGTTTATATGGGAAACTCGAAAATCGGGGTGAAATCCAATTTGCTTATTATCTAAAAGCGTTTGATGATGCGATTGAAGACTTTTATATTGGTCTAGAAATTTATAATGACCTTGATAAAAAAGCGAGTAATAAACTTCGTTCATTCGCCCTTAAACGTAATTATCGTCTATTAGCTTTCCCTTATATCCGTTATTTAAAAAAGAGTGACGAAATTGTTTATCGCTTAGTGAAAGCAATCCAAGAAGACTCACATCTAGATGAAAGCGTTAAAGCAATGGATGGGGTGCATTATTTTTATTCGGATGAAGAAATTAACGCGTTATATGAACCAAGCGAGATTGCCCTTACTGAAACACTTGCCAAAGCCGTCGATTTTAATTTAATTAAAAAGCGGGGAACTTTAATCCATTATAGTGATCATAGCGATGAATTATTAAAAGAAACGGCTTATCGATTATTAGCAGAAAAAGTGGAGATTAATGAAGTCTACCAAAAGCGTTTAGACTACGAACTCGATGTCATTAAGAAAATGGGTTATAGCGATTATTTTTTAATCGTGATGGATTATGTAAAGTTCGCTAAAGACCACGAGATTTATGTTGGTCCCGGACGTGGTAGTGCGGGTGGATCACTAGTGGCTTATGCACTTGATATTATTACCATTGACCCGATTAAAGCCCATCTATTATTTGAACGCTTCTTAAATCCGGGCCGCTTAAGTATGCCAGATATTGACGTTGACTTTGAAGATACTAGGCGCGAAGAAGTTGCGACATATTTACGAAATAAATACGGTAAGAACCGCGTGGGTAATATCATCACAAGTCAAACCATTATGGCTAAACAAGCCTTACGCGATATCGGGCGCGTTTACCAAATTAAAGATTCCTATATTGAACTTCTTTGTAAGGCGACAGGTGGTTATAACGATTTACATAATGCCTATCGTTATTCACCCGCATTTAAACGGGTAGTTGATAGTGATCCATATTATTTATTTATCGTCACAATGGCGAGTAAGATCGAAGGCTTCCCCCGACAAGCCGGGATGCACGCGGCGGGTGTCATTATTAACGATGAACCGCTTGATGAGTCAATCCCGGTTTATATCGATGGAATGGGTAATTATTTATCGCAGTTTGAGAAAGATGATCTCGAGGCTTTAGGTTATTTAAAGATGGATGTGCTTGGTTTAAGAAACCTCACGATTGTTCGTAATGTCATTGAAAGTGTGAATGATCCAAAATTAACTTACCAAACTTTACCTTACGATGACACGAAGGCAGTTAGTTTAATCGCCACTGCGGAGACAATTGGTTTATTTCAACTCGAAAGTAAAGGGATGATTCGTACCATTAAAGAGTTTCGTCCGCGGGTGTTTGAAGATGTCGTGAGTTTAATCGCACTTTATCGTCCTGGACCAATGAAATTTATTCCTAGTTTTATTGCACGAAAGGAAGGTAAAGAAAAAATCATTTATCCATCAAATAAGATTGTTGATATTTTAAAGCCCACTTATGGCATTATCGTTTACCAAGAACAAATCATGGAGATTGTACGAGCGATGGCGGGTTTCTCCTTTAGTGAAGCCGATTCCTTCCGCCGGGCCATTAGTAAGAAAGACGAAAGCATCTTAGCTAGTTTAAAATTCTCTTTTATTGAGCGGTCAATTAAAAACGGGAGCAGTCCAAAAGAAAGCGAAGAA
Organism: Bacilli bacterium; assembly: GCA_024408655.1. Classification (GTDB taxonomy): domain Bacteria; phylum Bacillota_I; class Bacilli_A; order RFN20; family CAG-826; genus UB1719. The sequence goes on along the minus strand of JAKSUV010000005.1, from coordinate 57,911 downwards.
GTGTTTAATTTAATTTATCGTTTCGCTAATTACGGCTTTAACCGGAGTCACGCTTACGCCTACGCTAAACTCGCGAACCAAATGGCTTATTTAAAATATCATTATCCCGCTGCCTTCTATGCGGCAGTACTGGATAATGGACATAATTTTAACGAAGTAATTCGTGAGATGCGGACACGTGGACTTATGATTGCTTTGCCCGATATTAATTTAGCCAGTGACCACTATCAGGCGGTTGATAAGAAACTAGTGATGCCATTAATTAGTATCCGCGGGATTCTTTCTCAAGCGGTGATGAGCATTATTAAAGAACGCGAAGAGCATGGTTTATACCGTGACTTTATTGATTTTGTGGTGCGGGCGGTAGCAAACAAAGTGAGCGCCACAACGATTATGAAATTAATTGACGCCGGTGCGTTTGATAACTTTAAGGTAGGTCGTTCTTCTCTTCGCGCGGCTTTAGATAAAGTGATGGAATATGCCCGGCTTAAAGTTAATAGCCAAAATCAATTATCTTTAGACGATTCTTTATTACCGGCACCCAGGATTAAAATAGTGGTGGAAGATGAAGTTTATAATCTTGATAAAGAATTTGAAAGTCTAGGCGTCACCTTATCAAAATCACCCCTTGATTTCTATCAAGAAGCAATTAAAAAAGCGGGGGCCATCTTAGTAAGCGAAATTAAAAACCAAACGAATGTGAAAGTAGCGGGAATGATTAAATCGATTCGCCGGATTAAAACTAAAAAAGACCATAAGAGTATGTGCTTTATGAGTATTAGCGATAACCTTAGTGAAATCTCGGTCACGGTGTTTAGCGATTTATACGGGAAGTTCTTAGAAGAACTTTCTAGTGCTAAAATAGTTATTGTCACGGGCCGCATTGATCGAGTCCGGGAGGAACTCATCGCGAGCGATTTAGAGATCTTATGAAGAAATTAATTATTATTGATGGCTATTCCTTACTCTTCCGGGCGTATTATGCGACTGCCTATGGTGGTGTTGATACGATTATGCGAACCAAAACCGGTATTCCAACGAACGCGATTTTTGCTTTCGCGAATATGATTAATAAAATCATCGCTAACTTTAAAGGCGATGAATCTTTATTTGTTGGTTTTGATGCTGGTGGTCCATGTTTTCGGCGGGAACAATACGCCGATTATAAAGCGAACCGCGCTCCGTGTCCCGAAGAGCTTAAACAACAAATGCCAATTGTGCGTGAACTTCTTGATGCGTTAAGCATCAAACGTTTCGAACAAAAAGGGTTTGAAGGTGATGACATTTGTGGCTCGATGGCGAAGAAAGCTTCCGCTGCTAACTATGATGTTGCCATTTATACTAGTGACCGCGATTTCTTACAACTAGTTGATCAAAACATTCATATCGAGATTCTTAAAAAAGGGATGAGTGATATTGTTTCGGTTAACCAAAATAACATTGTTTCTTTGTTTGGTTTCACCGCGAATCAATTGATTGATTTTAAAGGTTTACGCGGTGATACAAGCGATAATTTACCAGGGATTCCTGGGGTTGGCGAAAAGACCGCCACTAAACTCTTAGGTCAATACCAAAGCTTTGAAAACATTATCGCGAACGCTGATAAAATCGGTGGTAAATTAGGCGAGAATTTAAAGACTTATCAAGCGCAAGGCGCGAAGTCAAAATTCTTAGCGACTATTAAAACTGATGTTGATGTTCCGCTTTCCCTTGATGAATTAGTTTATCACGGTTATTCGTTTAATCTTATTAACGAGTTCTGCCAAAAGTATGAACTAAAATCGATCCTTAATCGTTTACCGAATAAACTCAAACAAAGTAACGCGGTGAAAGTTGATTTTGTCGTGGTGGATGATTTACCAGTTATCATAGATAAAGATATTGGTATTTATCTTAATCTTGATGGTGACAATTATCATCAAGCAACAATTAAAAGTCTTGGGATTGCGACTAAAGAAAAAACTTATATCATTTACGCTAATAAATTAGCGGGTGCGAAAAATCTTACTACGCTATTAGAAAGTTCGGATATTAAAAAATATGTTTACGATTATAAAGCGATTAAAGTGGCGCTTAATAAAATTAATCTTAAGATTAATGGCTTAGTTTTTGATTTATTATTAGCGGCATATTTATTAGATAGTTCACTTAAAAACGATGTCGTCAGCGTGATGAATTATTTTAATGTTGATGTTGGTCAAAAAGCGGAACCGAATTTATTAGGCGAAAATAACGATGATGACTTTGTCGCTAAATGTGCTTACCAAGTACTCGCTTTAAATCACCGCGTGCTTGATGAATTAAACAAAGTGAGCGCGTTAAAATTATTTAATGAATTAGAGTTACCATTAGCGGATGTTTTAGCGGAGATGGAGATTGAAGGCTTCCCATTAGATGTTCATGAACTGGACCAAATTGGTAATACCTTTAAAGAGAAACTCGCGAAGATTACCCAAGAGATTTACGCGAGTGTTGGTTTTGAATTTAATATTGCTTCGCCAAAACAAGTCGCGGATGTCTTGTTTAATCGTTTAGCCTTACCCGCTCCGCATAATAATTCAACGAGTGTGGAGGTGCTTGAGAGCTTAAAGAATGAACATCCTGTGGTAGCGAAAATTTTAGAACACCGGAAATACGCTAAACTTATTTCAACCTATGTCGATGCATTAAAAACGCATCTTCATGAAGATGGGAAGATTCACGCGATGTTTAACCAAGCACTTACGACAACTGGTCGCTTATCTAGTAGCGAGCCAAACCTCCAAAACATTTCGGTTCGCGATGAAGAAGGGCGATTAATCCGGAAAGCTTTCCATTATCCTAATCATGAATTCGCTATTCTTTCTTTTGATTATTCCCAAATTGAATTACGGATTTTAGCGGCCTTAGCTAGTTCCTCCGGTTTAAAAGATATTTTTGAACATGACCGTGATATTCATACGGAAACGGCAAAGAAAGTTTTCCATTTAGACCGTGAACCAAATGGTGTTGAACGTCGTAAAGCCAAAGCGGTAAACTTTGGAATTGTCTATGGCATTAGTGAATTTGGTCTAGCGGAAGATTTAGGCATTAATCGTTTAGAGGCCCGGGAAATTATTAATAATTTCTATTCAGCGTATCCCGAAGTAAGAACTTTTTTAGAAAACGTTGTCCTTAACGCGGTGAAAAATAATTATGTCGAAACTTATTTTAAACGTCGCCGCTATCTAAGAGAGATCCACGACCAAAATTATCAAGTTCGCGAATTCGCCAAGCGCGCCGCTATGAATGCACCAATTCAAGGCACCGCCGCGGATATTATTAAACTCGCGATGATTAAAGTAGCAGCGATGTTAAAAGAAAAACATTATCAGTCGCGACTCGTGTTACAAATTCATGACGAATTAATTTTTAAAGTCGTAAAAAGCGAACAAGACGCTTTGATTCACGATGTTCAAACGATTATGGAGAATCTTGATTTCCCCATTAAGTTAAAAGTCGCAATGGGCGTTGGTGATACGTGGTACGAGGCGAAATAGTTATGCCAGAACTTCCTGAAGTTGAAACCGTTGTTCGCGCCTTAAATCACAGTATTAAAGGGCGGACCTTTAAGGATGTGATTGTTTACCATAAAAACATCATTGAAGGTAACGAAAAGACCTTTATTGCGGGCGTTAAAAACAAGACCATTAACGCGATTAAGCGGCGGGGGAAGTTTTTAATTTTTGATTTATCGGGCCCTAATGTCATGATTGCGCATTTACGGATGGAAGGTAAATTTATTCCTGCGAAAACTATTAAAGATAAAACGAAATACGCGCGAATTATTTTCACCTTTAAAGACGGCAGTATTCTTAACTTTGACGATTCACGTTGTTTCGGTTTTCTTACTTTGCGTGATAAAAAGAATTACCAAAACGTTTTGCCATTAGCGAAAGTGGGGGTCGAGGCAATTGACCCAAAACTTAATGTCAATCAGGTTTATAAAATGATTCACGCTTCTAAGCGCAATATTAAAGAGACCTTATTAGACCAAAGTATTGTTTCAGGGCTAGGCAATATTTATGTTGACGAAACTCTTTTTCAAGCTAAAATCTCGCCGTTAAGCAAAGCTTATCTATTAAGCAAAGATGATGTTAAACGGATTTTAAAATGTGCGAACACAATTCTTCATTTAGCCATTAAACATAATGGCACAACGGTCAGCACTTTCTACTGGGAAAAAGGTCACACGGGTGGTTTCCAAAAATATCTAAAAGCGTACGGGCGAAAAGGAAAGCCATGTGTTAATTGCGGTAACCCGTTAGCGAAAATTAAAGTTGGTGGGCGTGGTACGACCTATTGTCCGCACTGCCAAAAACGGAAGAGTGATCATTATGTGATTGGGATTACTGGTCCTATTAGTGTTGGTAAATCAACCGCTTTAAATGTGTTTAAAGATAATGGTTATCTCACTTATTCGGCGGATGAAGTTGTTAAGCGTTTATACCAAAAGGTAGAAGTAAAAGAAAAGCTCAACCGTTTATTTAAAACAAATAATAAAGATCAGATTCGTTTACTAGTGAGTAAATCACCAGCGAAACTTCGCGCTTTAAATCATTTGTTGCATCCCTTAGTGAAAGAAGACTTACGCATGTATCTAACTACTCACCAAGGAAATATCGCTGTTGAAATACCTTTATTATTTCAGGCTGACTTTACTGATTTAGTTGATGAAACTTTACTTATTTTAAGTGAACAAAATACGCGCCTTATTAAAGCGCGTGGAGCGAAAGCTTCTACCCAATTACAAATTAACGCGGCCGCGACTTTTAAAGCTTATATTCGTCACGCCACTTACCTAATTAATAATGACGCGTCTAAGGCGAAGTTTATTAATCAAGTGAAGAAAATTATTCACTAAAAATATATTTATAAATAAATATAAAAAAATATTCGCGTTTTTTCTTGCGTTTATCTCGTATATATAACTAGAAGGAGATGACGCATTTACTGATGATAAACGAAACAAAATTTATTTGCCCGCGTTGTGGGAATAAAGATGCACGCTATTTTGGTTACCGAAATGGCCACGTTTATTGTCGCTTATGCGTCACTTTCCAAGGCAAGGAGGTGGGCGATTATGCCATAGAAGATCGACACACCGAAGCTAGCCTTACCTACCCATTATCACCGGCGCAGAAAGTGATTGCGGATCAAATTTTGCACAACTATGAAGTGAATAAGTCAACCCTTATTCATGCGGTTTGTGGGAGTGGTAAGACTGAGCTCGTGTATCAGGTGATAAGTGCTAGTTTAAGCGCTGGAAAACATGTGGGGTTTGCGGTGCCACGTCGTGAAGTCGTGATTGATTTATATCCGCGGTTTAAAGGCGCGTTTCCTGACCGGAGTGTCGTAGCGGTGTATGGTGGTCATACCGAAAGTTTAACGGGTGATATTATTTTGTTAACCACGCATCAATTATATCGGTACCGTCAATATTTTGATTTATTAATTCTAGACGAAATTGATGCTTTCCCGTTTAAAGATAGCACTCTACTCATTAATTTATTTCATCAAGCGGTGAAAGGTTCATTTGTCATGATGAGCGCTACTCCGCCTGATGAAGTAGTAAATTATTTTAAAAGTCGTAATTTACCAATCTTAGCTTTACATACTCGTTATCATCAACATCCTCTACCAGTCCCACTAGTGAAGATTCGGGTTGGTTATTTTAAAATCTTTTATTTAATCAAAATGATTAAACGCTATACCCGCGACCATAAACAAGTGATGATCTTTGCGCCAACGATTGATGAATGCGAAGAGGTGTATCATTTATTACATTTATTCTTGCGTCATGGGGCGCATGTGCATTCGCATTGTCAGCGGCGGGTGGATATAATTCATCGCTTTAAAAATCATGAATTTAATTATTTATTAACCACTTCCGTCTTAGAGCGGGGTGTCACGATTAAAGATGTCCAAGTGATTATTTATCACGCCGATCACAACATGTATCAAAAAGGTGTCCTTATCCAAATTGCGGGACGCGTCGGGCGAAAAATTGACGCTCCGACTGGAGAAGTTATTTTCTTAGCCAATAAAAAGACAAGTGCTATGACGGAGGCGATTAAAGCGATTCAATATGACAACTCGTTTTTGTAAAGCGTGCTTTGCACCAATAAAAATTAATTCATTACACGCATTGCTTGATCCTTCGCTTTGTTTATGTGACCGCTGTTTAAAAACATTAGCGCCCAAAATTATTACCGCGAAAGTTGATGGGGTAAAAGGGATGTATCTATTTCCTTATAACGAAGCAATCAAGGAAAAGATTTATACGCTTAAAGGATGTGGCGATATTGAACTCGCCAATATTTTCTTAACTTATTATCGTCATGATTTAAAGAATCGCTTCCGGGGCTACATCATAGTTAGAGCGCCCAGTAGCATTGAAGCCGACCAGACGCGTGAATTTAATCATGTCGAAGAAATATTTAAATCACTAGGTCTACCAATTCTTAATCTAATTAAAAAACGGATTGCCTTTAAACAATCCGATTTAAATAGAGCGGAACGGGAACAAGTGGGGGAGAAATTAATGGTGGAAGATATTGAGAAAATCTATCATAAGAAAGTCTTATTCGTCGATGACATTTCGACAAGTGGTTCAACTTTAAAAGCGTGTTTAGCGTTAATAAAAAAAGGACAACCAAGACGGATTAGGTTCTTGGTTGTCGCTAAGGTCGAAGCTAAGTAAATTAGCGTCTGGCCTTTTTCTTGCAATGGCATTTCTTGCCGCTGCACTTTTTAGCTGCTTTTTTCGCTGGTTTCTTGGCAGCCTTTTTGGCGACCTTTTTCACCGCTTTTTTCTTTGCAACTTTTTTCTTTGCCATAAAATTTCTCCTTTTATGTACATAAACACCATAACAAGAATTTAACGAGATTTCAAAGGAAATTTTATATTTTTTTCTAGTCAGTGTTTAGTTTTTGTAGTTATTAAGAAAAAATTCTTTTCGGTTTTAACGAAACTTTTGTTGTAATAAAATTACAAATAATATAGAATTGTAAGGCACAATTTATGGCAAATATCATCGAAAAAATATTTCGAATCGACCATCATGTCCAGAAGCGTTATGAACGCCAAGCGATGAAAGTTTTAGCCTACGAAGAAACGATGGCAAAACTCTCCGATGAGGCGTTACGCGCGAAGACAGACGCTTTTCGGGCGGCTTTAAAAAACGGCAAAACGCTTGAAGATATTAAATACGAAGCCTTTGCGGTTGCTCGCGAAGCAGCGAAACGGACCCTTGGTCAATTCCCGTTTAAAGTCCAAGTCATGGGCGCCTTAGTGCTTCATGATGGCGATGTCGCCGAGATGCGGACTGGTGAAGGCAAAACTTTAACCGCGACGATGGCGGTCTATTTAAATGCACTTGAAGGAAAAGGCACCCACGTTGTCACCGTGAACGAATATCTCGCGAGTCGTGACGCAGACTGGATGGGACAAATTTATCGTTTCCTTGGTTTAACTGTTGGCGTGAACCTACGCGAAAAATCACCGAGCGAAAAACAAGAAGCGTATTTATGTGATATTACCTATACCACTAACAGTGAATTAGGTTTTGACTATCTCCGTGATAACATGGTGCAAAACGTGAAACAACGCGTGCTTCGTGGTTTACATTTTGCGATTGTCGATGAAGCGGACTCAATCTTAGTTGATGAAAGCCGCACGCCGTTAATTATTAGCGGTGGACAAAAAGCGACACCTAGTCAATATACGGTCGCGGACCGGTTTGTCAAAACTTTACGGAAAGAAAAAGATTTCACCATTGATATCAAAGATAAGACTTGTAGTTTAACCGATGAAGGTAGTAAAAAAGCGGAACGGATGTTTGGGATTCGGAATCTCTATGATCCCGAATACGCTGATTTAGTCCACCGGATTCACCAAGCATTAAAAGCGAATTACATCATGATGCGTGACGTTGAATACATGGTGGATAGTGACCGCCAAATTCAATTAATCGATCAATTTACGGGTCGGATTTTAAAGGGTCGTGAATATAGCGATGGTCTTCACCAAGCGATTCAAGCGAAAGAAAATGTTGATATTAAAACTGAGACCATTACCTTAGCCACGATCACCTATCAAAACTTCTTCCGGCTTTATAAAAAGATGGCGGGTATGACTGGTACCGCGAAAACTGAGGAAGAAGAATTCCAAAAGATTTATAACATGCGGGTCACTTGTATTCCCACTAATAAACCCGTGATTCGGGAAGACGCGATTGATTATGTCTACGCGCACAAAGGGCCCAAGCTTCAAGCGTTACTTAAAGAAGTCTATGAACGTCACGAAAAAGGTCAGCCAATCTTAATTGGTACAACGTCAGTGGAAAGTAGTGAAGAGATTGCGAAGCTCCTTGATACTAAAGGTTTAAAATACGAAGTCTTAAACGCGAAGAACCACGCTCGTGAAGCGGAGATTATTTCGCACGCCGGTGAAAAAGGTCAAATCACGGTCGCCACGAACATGGCTGGTCGTGGTACCGATATTAAATTAGGCCCTGGCGTTGTGGAATTAGGTGGCTTATGTGTCTTTGGTACCGAACGTCACGAAGCGCGCCGGATTGATAACCAGTTACGAGGCCGGAGTGGTCGGCAAGGTGACCCAGGTTTCTCCCGTTTCTATGTTTCGCTTGACGATGATTTAATGCGTCGGTTCGCCAATGAACGAATGGTGAAATATTTTGAAAGTCTTGGGACGGAAGCACTCGAGTCAGCAATGGTAATGAACGTAATTACCAGTGCCCAAAAACAAATCGAAGGTAAGAACTTTGATATTCGGAAGAACTTACTTGATTATGATGATGTGTTAGCTAAACAACGGGAAATCATTTATAAAAAACGTGACCGGATTTTATTTAGTAAAGATATCGCCGATATTATTAGTGAATTCTTTAAAACCGCCGGGATGGCGATTGCGAAAAAATCTGTACCAGCGAATAGTCACGAAAAACTGATTAGTGCAGAATTATTAAAGAAAGAACTTGAGCCCCGTTTCTTACCCGAAAACGCGATTAAAGTGCAAGCCTTTGAAGAGGCGCCAATGGAAGAAGCTGGACCTGATTTAAGTGATGTCTTATATGACCGTTATTTAAAACGTCGGAAAGAATGGGGCGAAGAAATTGCCTCGCAAGTGGAAAGACAGATTACGCTTCAAACGCTTGACCAAGGTTGGACAAAACACATTGACGCGATGGCGAGTTTCCGTGAATCGGTTCACCTTCGTGGCTATGCGAACACTAACCCCCTACAGGACTACGTGAACGAAGGCTACCAAATGTTCCGTGAAATGTTAGAGACCGTTTCCCTTGATATTGCGCATAAATTACTGAACGTAATTATTCATATTAAGACCCCGGAAGAAATTGCTAGAGATAAAGCCGAATACGAAAAGAGACGGCAAGCCGCGATTGATGCAAAAGCTAAAGACCATAAAGACGATACTAAATAATTAAATTATTTTCCGTGATTTGTTCCCACTTTTCTGATTTACTGATATAAAATATAACCGAAGGAGAGAAATATGATTAGCAAAGATTTTACTTGGTTTGTGAAAAATTATAAAAAACTTTTCAATAAATATGGCTCCTGTTTTTTAGCGATTAAGAATGCGAAAGTTATTGGCGTATATAGTTCTTACGTCGAAGGTGTCAAGGAAACACAAAAAACCGAAAAAATTGGCACTTTTATTATTCAACAAACCGGTCGTGATAAATCTTGTTACACCAATTATATTTCGTCAATGTGCTTTTAAACGATGGCGAGTTTTACCACCAAATATCCCTTTATAGTTAATAAACTCATTAATCAAATATCCATAATTAGCAATGGTAAATCTTTGTCTTGCTATGCGTTATGGGACACCGGTGCGTCCTGCACTTGTATTTCTAATACATTGGTAAGTAATTTAAAGCTAATCCCCACGAGTCAGGCAATTATGCAGACGCCAAACGGTTCCTCAATTGTTAATCGATATTTAGTCGACATTGTTCTACCGAACCGAGTGATAAAAAAAGATGTTATCGTTTGTGAATCGAAAATTAAAAGTCAAGGGTTTGATGTTTTGATCGGGATGGATATTATTACTAGTGGCGATTTTTCGGTTAGCAATTTTGGCAAAACCGTTTTTTCTTTTCGCATCCCTTCGCAAGAAACCACTGATTACGTTCATCAAGAGCGATTAAAAAGAATCATTGGTCCTAGACACGGTAAAGGCAAAAAATAATAATTTTCGCTCTCGAAAATAAAAATCAGTAAAATATAGAATGAAGTTGAGAATAAAAAGGAATAAAGATGAAAGAGTTGGTTGAATTACGAAACGACTTCGCGCACTTAAGTGAACTCACTGATCAACTCGGTGGCTCGCTTTGACCTCGCCAAAATTCAAGCCGTTATTAAACAAAACGAAGCGTTAATGAATGAGCCGAACTTTTGGGATGAGCAAAAGAAGGCGGTTAAAATTGTTAATGAGTTAAATGATAACAAAGAGATTCTTGAATCTTTTACCGCGATAAAAAAAGCACATCAGGATTTAAAAGATTTATTAAATAATCTTAGCGATACTGATCAAGAAATGCTTACCTTTGCGAATGATTTATATCGTGATTTAAATGAACAAGTTGCGAGTCTCCGGATTAAAGTTTTATTTACTGGCCCCTTTGATCATTTAAATGCGATTATGGATATTCATCCTGGTGCTGGCGGAACCGAAGCGATGGACTGGGCGAATATGCTTTATCGGATGTACACCCGCTACGCGGAGAAACATCATTTTAAAGTCCAGATTATTGATTTTCAGTATGGCGAAGAAGCGGGATTAAAAAGCGCTACGATTAAAATTAGTGGTCCTCACGCTTATGGTTTAATGCGGAGCGAAAAAGGCGTGCATCGTTTAGTTCGTATTTCGCCCTTTGACGCGAATTCGCGTCGTCATACTTCATTTGCTAGCGTCAACGTGATTCCCGAATTTGACGATGACATTAATGTGGAAATTAATGATAAAGATTTACGCATTGATACCTATCGTAGTGGGGGCGCGGGTGGACAAAACGTTAATAAAGTTAGTAGTGCAGTCCGTATTACTCACTTACCGACTGGCATCGTTGTAAGTAGCCAAGTCGAACGGAGTCAACTGATGAATAAGGAAACCTGTATGCGGATGTTAAAGGGAATTCTTTATCAACGCGAAGTCGAAAAAAAGCAAAAAGAGTTGGACGCCATCGTCGGAGTGAAGAATAATATTGAGTGGGGGAGCCAAATCCGTTCTTACGTTTTTTGTCCTTATACTTTAGTTAAAGATAACCGGACCGAATGCGAGAACGTGGACGTAAATGCCGTCATGGATGGCGACCTCGATGATTTTATCTATGCGTATTTAGAAAAGGAGGCTAAACGTCATGGCATTAAGTAAAGATAACAAACTAATTAACTTCTTAATTAAACATAAGAAGGACATTAAACATATTTTACTTTGTGTGCTTGGTAGCTTTGTTTTAGCCTTTGGCACGGCAGTATTCTTAGAACCAGCGCAAGTAGTGGCAGGCGGCGTGAGCGGCATTGGTATCATCATTAACCATTACTTAGAAGGCGTTGTCGGGTTTAACGTTGTTGATATCGTGGTGTGGTCGATTAATATTATTTTATTTGTTGTATCGTTTATTTTTATTGGTAAGAAATTTACCTTCAATACATTAATTGCGACTTTCACTTTTCCCGCCTTTTTAAGTTTAATTATTCATACCGGAATGTTTGATTCCATCATCGAATATTTTGATATCACTATTGTGGCTAACGACCCTGATTTAGTTTTGTTGTTGGCGGGTATTTTCGGTGGTTTGTTCGTTGGTTTAGGCGTCGCTATCACCTTCATTGGCGAAGGCTCAACCGGCGGTCTAGATGTCCTTTGTTTTATTTGCTATAAATATTTACACATCAAAGTCTCTATCACTTCATTTGTCTTCGATGGATTAATTATTTTTGTGAGCGCTTTTGCGATTCCTAAGCACGTGATGCCGGCCTTTATTGGTGTCTTATCCGCCTTATTAAGCGCGATTGTCATTGATATTCTTTATGTCCGAAGTAACAACGCTTGTGTCATTGATATTATTTCCGTGCGTTACCAAGATATTAATAAATACATTGTTAATATTCTTGGTCGCACCTCAACGATCATCGATGTTGAAGGCGGTTACACGAAAAAGAAATATCGCTTAGTCCGGTTTGTCGTTGATAAACGGAATTTACCCGAAGTGAAAGAAGAAATCGCGAAAATTGATAAAGATGCCTTTATCACGATTACGAGCGCTACCCATGTTTTTGGCGAAGGCTTTGTACCGATTAAAATTAAAAAACAAAAGAAAAACAAGGATGAATAATCAACGTTTTAAAATTGTTTCGCATTATAAGCCAACGGGTGATCAACCGGAAGCGATTGCTTCACTAGTGGCAGGCATTAAAAAAAAGAAACCCGTCCAAGTTTTGCTTGGCGCAACCGGAACGGGCAAAACTTTTACGATCGCGAATGTCATTGAACAAGTGCAACGGCCGACACTAGTTTTAGTCCATAACAAAACTTTAGCGGGTCAACTTTATGGTGAATTTAAAGAGCTTTTCCCCAATAACCGCGTTGAATATTTCGTTTCTAACTTCGATTTTTATCAACCCGAAGCCTATTTACCGAGCACCGATACCTATATTGATAAAAACGCGGTGATGAATGACGAAATCGAAATGCTTAGAACAAGCGCGATTAACTCGATTTTAGAAAGACGCGACACGATTATTGTGGCTTCAGTCGCAAGCATTTATGGTTTAACTGATCCTGATGAATATCGGCGACTCGTGTTTGAAATTCGCGTTGGTGAAACACTTGACCACAAAAGTTTCTACACCAAATTAGTGGACGCACAATATACGCGCAATAATTTAGAATTAGCGCCCGGCACCTTCCGTAACCGGGGTGATATTATCGAAATTATGCCGGTTCATACCCGTGACTTTTTTATTCGGATTGATTGCTTTGGCGATGAGATTGAAAAAATTGAAGCAGTGGATCCGATTACTGGCGAAATTAAAGAGAGTTTTAAAACTTACCCAATCTTTCCCGCTTATGACCACGCTTCCACGCGTGCAAAGATTGCGCATGCGACCGAAAGCATTAAACAAGAATTAAAAGAACGGCTCGCTTATTTTAAAAAACAAGGGAAGTTACTTGAGGCCGAGCGGCTTGATATGCGGACCCGTCAAGATATTGAAAGCATGCTTGAATTTGGGATGTGTAAAGGGATTGAAAACTACGCGCGCCATATTGATGGAAGAAAACCAGGCGAACGGCCGTTTAATTTAATTGATTATTTCCCAAAAGACTTCATGTTAGTGATTGATGAAAGCCATGTAAGCATTCCGCAAGTTAGAGGTATGTATAATGGTGACCGGATCCGGAAGGAAGTGTTAGTGGAATACGGTTTCCGTTTACCAAGTGCTCTTGATAATCGACCCCTTAATTTCACGGAATTTGAACAGGTGATGCCGTTAACCATTTGTACTTCCGCTACGCCAGGTGACTATGAATTAAATCGGGCGGATAACAAAGTCGTTGAACAAATTATTCGTCCGACTGGACTCCTTGATCCAAAAGTTGAAGTGCGGCGAACCCTTGGCCAAGTTGATGATATTATTAACGAAGTTAAAAAGCGAATTAAAAACCATGAACGTGTAATGCTAGTGACTCTCACTATTAAGATGGCGGAAGATTTAACGGCCTATTTAAAAGACCGGGGTTTTAAAGTGACTTATTTACATAACGAAACCAAAACCCTGGAGCGGAGTGAAATCATTTATCAATTACGTAAAGGTAAATATGATGTCTTAGTGGGTATTAATCTTTTACGGGAAGGGCTTGATATTCCCGAAGTGTCTTTAATTTGTATTCTTGATGCCGATAAAGAAGGCTTCTTACGGAGTACACGTTCCTTAATCCAAATTATTGGACGGACCGCGCGGAATAAAAACGGTCAAGTGATTATGTACGCCGATACAATGACTGAATCAATGAAAGAAGCGATTAAAGAAACTAATCGTCGCCGTAAGATTCAAGATACTTATAACAAAGAAAACGGGATTATTCCGGAGACGATTATTAAAGATATTCGTCCACCAATTTCGAACCAAGGCGCTGATTTAAAATCCTTATTAAAGAAGAAAGGTAAGAAGAGTCGGAGTGAAATGAACGCACAACTTAAGGAAATTGAAAAACAAATGCGTCAAGCGGCCAAAGAATATGACTTTGAACGCGCCGCCGAACTTCGCGATATCTTACTTGAATTACGCGCGGATAACGAAAACGAATAAGCGCTATTTTAGGTACTTTAATTATTTTTTCTACCCTTGAAAAATCTACTTAGTAAAGATATATTAAAAATATGAAAAATAAATTATCGATACTATTTGTTTCTATGATTATGACTCTTGGAGTCACTAGTTGTGGTAATAATACTCAAGCCGCTGATATGGTCGTTTACGGTAACCAAATTTATACCGCTAACAAAAATAACGAATTCGTTCGCGCTTTCGCCGTTAAAGATGGTAAGTTTGTCTATGTCGGTGATGTGGAAGGCGCTAATAAATATATTGGAAATAAGACTTCGGTCTATTCTGCTAATTTTGTTATGCCTTCGGGTATTGAAGCCCATGCTCACTTTTTGCTTGAACAAGCGTTTATGGATAGTTGCTATATTGAGCCATATGATGAAAGTGGAGAGCCTAAATCACGAGATAGCATCCTTACTATTATCGAAAACTATGCGAAACTGAATTACCCGGTGCAACCTATTCCTAGCGATGCTCGTATATTTGGATACGGATATGATCAAGCTTGTAGGGTGCTGAGTGAATTAGGCGGTGAATATTACACTAGACAAGTTTTGGATGGTATCGGCAGCGGATCATATGAAAATGTGCCTATTTATATTGCCGAATCAAGTTTACATGAAGCGTGGGTTAATACAAAAACACTAACTACAGCTGGAATAAATTTAGAATCAGGTGCTTCTGACCCAGTTACGGGAATCGTTCGTGATAATAATGGGAACGCGACTGGCATATTAATTAACGAAGCGGTTACGTATGTTTTACGCAAAGGATTTGGCTATCCAATTTTAGATAAGGTTGGTTATCAAAACGTAGTCAAAAAAACTTCTTCTTATTTAAATAAGATGGGTTATACAGGTCACTATGATGCCTGGACAAATTTCGATGGCACGGAAGAAATTTATGATGCCTTGTCTACGGTTGATAAAGCAAATAATCTTACTTGTTTTTATACCGCTTCATACAATAATCCTACTATTGAATATAAAGCGGAATCACTAGATACAATACTTGATAGAGTTGTAAATATTAGAAATAAGTATAAGAGTACTCGTGTTGATCCGAAATTTATTAAATTGTTCGCTGATGGTGTATTAGAAACCGGCACTGGTTTTCTTAAAGAACCTTATACCGCTGTTTATGAAGGCTGTGGTGAAAAAATTTGGGACGATGATGACATGAACAAAATCGTCAGCGAAGCTAATAAAAGAGGTTTACTTGTTCATACTCATACTTTAGGGGATGCTTCGTGTGCCGAAGCGGTGCAGTCATTTGTTAATTCGAACAAGGTGAATGGTAAAAAATTCCGCAATAGTCTTGGACATTGTATTTTAGTTGATGATAGTGAATACGCTTTAATTAAGGATAACGGAATTGGTACAGCCCTTAACGCTGGTTGGTTAACTCCGAGGGCCGATAGTTTTGATCTTTATAACACGATTATTGGTGAAGAACGGGCCAAGAAATTATATCCAGGTGATCTGTTGATGCACGATGGCATTCAGGTGGCTATTTCGACCGACCGTCCTTGTGCGAGCGGGCCGATTGATGTTTTTGATTATATGGCATCAATTATCTTAGGATACGACGCTAATTTACCACACCAAACTCCGCGGCGCGAAATTAACTTAAGTGTTCAAGATGCGATTAACATGCTCACGATTAACGGTGCGTGGATGGCGGGTTATGAAAACGAAAGAGGCAGTATTGAAGTTGGGAAATACGCTGATTTCCTTTTTTCCGATTATAGTCCCTTTGATTGTGATCCAAAAATTATTAAAGATATTGAAGTAGCCACCACTTGTTTTGAAGGCAAGTTCGTCTATATAAGGTAAATACGATGTCTTAGTGGGTATTAATCTTTTACGGGAAGGGCTTGATATTCCCGAAGTGTCTTTAATTTGTATTCTTGATGCCGATAAAGAAGGCTTCTTACGGAGTACACGTTCCTTAATCCAAATTATTGGACGGACCGCGCGGAATAAAAACGGTCAAGTGATTATGTACGCCGATACAATGACTGAATCAATGAAAGAAGCGATTAAAGAAACTAATCGTCGCCGTAAGATTCAAGATACTTATAACAAAGAAAATGGGATTATTCCGGAGACGATTATTAAAGACATCCGTCCACCAATTTCGAACCAAGGTGCTGATTTAAAATCCTTATTAAAGAAGAAAGGTAAGAAGAGTCAAAGCGAAATGAATGCACAACTTAAGGAAATTGAAAAACAAATGCGGCAAGCTGCTAAAGAATGTGACTTTGAACGCGCCGCCGAACTCCGCGATATTCTGCTTGAATTACGGGCGGATAATGAAAATAGTTAAAAACCTTGCAATATTGGCTAATAAGGCATCAGGCGTTTTTTAACTCGTTTTCCAACTCTTTTTTAATTTTATCGATGTTAGGATAAATATTCTTAAAACCTTTGCTATGCTTTACAAGCGCGCGACGCGCTAAAGAAAAAACTTTTTTTTGCGACATCCTTTCTTAGTTCAATGTCTTTATTATTAACATCGACATATTTATTCGATATATATTTTTCAGTAACTGGAAAAATGTTTTGAAATAAAAACGCGCTTTTAGAATGCTTGAAGAACGGAGCAATCAAAACCAAATCGCAAAAACCTCTTTTTTTGATATTATAGTCATAAATTTTCTGGTACTTATTAATCTTAGTGGATAAAGGAACCATCCAAAATATTGATTTATTAACTTTGTCTTTAACGGCAAAAAAACATGGACGATTATGTTTTTTGCCATCAACTTTTTCATGATTATGCATTAAGAAAGGATCATTGAATTTTTTAAAATAAATGTCTTTAATAAAATAGAATTTTCCTTCTTGCATAATTATATATTAACAAAAAACGTTCTCATGGCGAGAACGAAATTGTTAAGTCGAGCTTTTGTACCCCGTATCTCGACTAACGGCAAGATTTTTCATCGAGCTTTTATTAGCCGTATCTCGACTAACGGCAATGTGCAACCTTTCGATTGCAACATTATTGTAGCATAAATTAGCTCAATTTATATTTTTATTATTTTCCCGTTTTTTATTTTACAAATTTCTTGATACAGACAAAGCTTCTTTTTATTTAGCCAAAAATCAAAATGATAATGACCAAATAGCCAGTATTTATATTTAACAATTTTATCAATAAATTTAAGTTGATCAGTTGAACTGTCGCTTTCGAATTTTAAGATTTTAGTTACAGTTGGAGAATCCACGCAGTGCGTTAAAACAAAGTCAACTTCGTTATTGAATTTTCTTAGATTCTTTTTTGCGTTATTGATATCGCGTATATCAATATTTTCTCTTGGCCACCACGAGATTCCGGGAACTCGCCACATAATATCAATTGAATGCGCTCCGCCAATACAAAGAAATTTAATTTTATTAATTTCCATAATTTCACCGCGTATCACGTGATAAATATGTTGATCTACTTTATGCATTAACGCGCCATAACATTCGACAATCGGCAAAGATTCCAACATATCAAAATTTTCGTGATTCCCATCAAGGAAAATTATTGTGCAGTGTAAAGAACGATATAATTCTAATTTTTTGGTTAAATCGGATGACGACCAACAAATGCCACAATCGCCAAGGATAATTAAGATATCCTTGTAAGTTAATTTCCTTTCCCTTAACTTCTCAAGTTTACCGAAATCAATGTTTCCATGTGTATCGCCAGTTATATAGATCATATTCAACTACATATAAATTATATAATAATTTATATGAAATGGCAATTTTTAAATGCAAAAAAACTATAACTTGCATAATTAAATAATTATGCGAAGATATTAAGGCAAGAAAGATATGAAGTGGTTTGATTACGTTTTTCTTATCATCGCCCTTATTATCATTGTTTTAAGCTTACTCCAAGGTGGTAAATCGGAAGGTGCTTCTGGTGCGATTACTGGTGGTGGCTTAAACGTTTTTGCTAAAACCAAAGAACGTGGTAGTGAACGCGTAATTACCTGGTTAACGTTTGGTTTTGCGATTGTCTTCTTTTTCTTAGCGGTGTTTATTGCCGCTCAACCAAAACCCGAAAAGCCTGATCCTGATCCTGAGCAAATCGTCGCCGTCATTAATTATTTAGCTTGTTTATAAAAATAACTTAATTAAACTATCTATTTAGATAGTTTTTTTTATGTAATTTTGTTATCATATACTCACTATGAACATCAAGGAATATGTGCAACTAAGAAAAGAACAACTTAAAAAAGAAATTGCTTCTTTAAACGTTAAGCCAACGCTAATTATTATTCAAGTTAATGCTGATCCAGCAAGTGACGCTTATGTTCGTGGGAAATTAAAAGATGGGGCGGAAGTCGGGGCGAACGTCGTACTTGATAAACAAGCACCGAGTATCTCCGAAACGGACTTAATTAAATTAATTGAAAAATATAACCATGATCCCCATGTCCATGGCTTAATTGTCCAAATGCCCTTACCAAAGCAAATTAACGAAAGTCATATTAAGCTAGCGGTGAACCCAGTTAAAGACGTCGATGGATTTCATCCTTTGACGCACTTTAAACCGTGCACCCCCAAGGGAATTATTGATTATCTTAAGGCCGAAGGCGTCGTCTTCCAAGGTAAGAGCGCCGTTGTCATCGGTCGAAGTAATATTGTGGGTAAACCAATGCAACAACTTCTGTTAGCGGAGAACGCGACGGTAACCCAAATGCATAGCAAAACCACGCGTGAAGATATGGATTTATTCTTATCGCATGCTGATATCATTGTGGTGGCGGTTGGACATAAACATTTCTTAAATCGTTCGTTTAAATTAAAATCCTCAGCGGTTGTTGTTGATGTTGGTATTAACCGTGATGAGACTGGTTTACATGGCGATGCGGAACCAAATTTAGCGGTTAAATTACAAACACCCGTGCCGGGTGGAGTTGGTCTATTGACCCGTTTATCATTATTAGTCAATTTAATGGAGGCATATCATGGAATTCAAAATTGAAAATAGCTTTGTCTATGGTTTAGAGCGCGCCGTTAAGGCGAGTGGTAACCCAATGCGAACCGAAATTGATAGTGGTACTTGCGATGAAAAAGATTTTACCCGTGCCGCTAAACTTGGTGGAGCGCGGAATGGTCAAGGCCACGATAATTATTTAAAAGGCATTTTAGTGCATTTAGATGTTTACGCTCCCTTATATTGGTGGAAACAAGCCCAACGTTATCATTGGTTTGATTTTGTGAGTAGTCAATCGACGATGCACTGCTTACTAAAGTTTAAAGTGGCGGATCAATGTGTCAAAACCACTGATCCTCGAGTGATTGCGATTGCTCAAGAAAAAGCCGATGCGGTTTTAAAATTAGATTTAAATGATCCAAAGCGGAACGAAAAGTGGCGGGAATTAGTGGCTTCTTTACCTTGTGGATTTTGTCTTGGAGCGACGATGACCACGAACTACCAACAATTAAAAACGATGTATCTTCAACGGCGGAATCATAAATTAAGTGAGTGGCATGTGTTTTGTGAGTGGTGCGAAAGTTTACCACACTTTATCGAGTTAACGGGAGTCGACAAATTATGATTAGCCCCAAAAAGCTTGAGGAATATAAGCGGAAGTACGCCCATTTAATTGCGGTGTGCGGGCTTAATAACGTTAAGAACCGGGTGTGCCAAATTAACGCGGATATTGATCAACCGGATTTTGTTTTAATGCTCATGGAAGAGCTTTATGATCGGGGGGCAAAACGCGTTGACGTGCATTGGACATATCGTCCATTATTAAAAACGATTTATCAATATACCGACGCTGATGAATTAATGAAAGTTTATCCGTATGAAGTATCGCGGATTAAATATGATGCAAAACAAAATACCGCGAAGGTGACCCTTGAATCTTGGGACCCCGCGTGGATGGATGGTGTTGATGCGGATAAGGTCATGAAACGTCGGTTAGCCGTGGCGAAGATTGCTCGTCCTTACCGCGTGAAGATGGATATGGTCGAAACACCTTGGTGTTTAGCGGCTTTACCAGGTCATGATTGGGCCAAGCGTTTATTCCCGAACGACACTGACGAAGTCGCGATGAATAAAATGTGGGAAAAGACTTTAGAGTGCTGCCGTTGCCTAAAAGGCGACCCAGTGGAGAATTGGCGGAAATTTAATAAAGAAATTAAAGCCCGCGCCAAGTGGCTTGATTCTTTACATATTAAAACCTTACATTACACGAATAAACTTGGCACCGATTTAATTGTGGGTGTGAATCCTCATGCGCATTTTTGCGGTGGGGCTCACGCGGATGAAACGAAATCACCATTTAATTCCAACATGCCGGCAGTGGAAACTTATACCTCACCCAATCGCTTAGTGACTGAAGGGGTAGTATATGCGAGTAAACCGTTATGCCGCAATGGCCATATGATGGATGGCATCAAGATTCGCTTCCATAAAGGACGAATTGTCGAAGTGAGTGCGAAAAAGGGCGAAGCTTTTTTAAAGAAAATGATTAGTACCGATGAGGGCGCTCATTATTTAGGGGAACTCGCTTTAGTGCCATACGATTCCCCTGTTAGTAACACGAAAATGATTTATTACCAAACAATTTTTGATGAGAACGCCGCGTGCCATTTTGCTTTTGGCTATTCTTTACTTTCGACTTACGAAAAACGGGCGCGCCATTGGAGTGATGAACAACGGATTAAACACGGGATTAACCGGGCGAGCACTCATACGGATTTTATGATTGGAACCGATGATTTAAACATTGTCGCAACGACTCGTGATAACCGCAAAATACAAATATTTAAAAACGGGAATTGGGCAAAGAAAATATGAATAATGAGAGATTTTTAAAGTTATTACATAATTACGCGAAATTGATTGTTTATCGCGGACTCAATTTGCCAAAAGGGCGAATTATTAAAATTGATGCTAGCATCGATCAACCCGAGTTTGTTAACATCTTAACCGAAGAATGTTATAAAGCCGGCGCTAAGCACGTGATTGTTAAATTAACTTCTGCGGAAGTGGAGCGGATGATTTATGAACGGACCGAATTGGGTGAATTAAAAAAACTGTTACCATATTGGAAAGAAGAAAAGAAATACGCGATTAAACATAATTTCTCCTCCATCCGATTAGAGAGCGAGGACCCTTATTATTTAAATGGCGTTGATGCGAAAAAGATTTCGCGGCCCAACCAAATTTCGCGTCACTATGTGAATAAGCTTCGTCGCGCCAGTAATTTTTATTACGCCCCCTACACAATTGCGTGTGTTCCAAGCAAAGCGTGGGCGAAGCGCGTATTTCCTAAACTCACTCCTGAAAAAGCGGAAATGGCATTATGGGAAACAATTTTTAAAGTCTCGGGGGTGACGTTAACTGATCCATATAAAATATGGGATGAAAAATGTCGTCACCTTGCAGCTCGCGCCAAGTGGCTTAATTCACTTAATATTAAGTCATTACATTACACGAATAAACTTGGTACTGATTTAACCATTGGGATGACGGAGCGTTATCGTTTTGCGGCGACCGCTGATTATGACCGCTATACGCATCGTATTTATTATTCGAATATTCCATCCGAAGAAGCATTTGTTTCCCCACACCGTCTCAAGACGGAAGGCGTTGTTTACGCAAGTAAACCATTATGCGAAAACGGTCAGATGATTGAGGGCATCTGCCTTCATTTCCGTCATGGAAAAATTGTGAAAGCGACCGCGAAAAAGAACGAGGCGCTATTAAAGACTTTAATTAAAACTGATCCGAACGCTCGCTATCTTGGTGAAGCGGCGTTAGTGCCGTTTCATTCACCCATTAGCCAAACCGGAATTTTATTCTATAATACCCTTTTTGATGAGAACGCTTCTTGTCACTTTGCCTTTGGTGAATGTTATTCTTACACTTATCGTGGCCACGATAAGATGAATCACCGGCAATTAAAACGAGCGGGTTTAAATTTTTCGAGCACGCACATTGATTTTATGATTGGTACACCTGATTTAAATATCACCGCGACAACGCACGATGGGAAACAAGTTCCGATTTTCCAAAACGGGGATTGGGCTAAAATGTAATTATGAAAAAAACACTTCGCTATGTCGTTTCTTCTATCGTTGCCGGTTTTATTATGGCCCTCGCGGGTTTTGAACTTGTGGTAATGAAAAGCCTCGACGCTTATATTGCGGGCGCCTTTCTCCAAGGTTTAGCGTTACTCTTAATTTCTTATTTAGGTCTTGATTTATATAACCGTCATTTAACAGAAGTATTCACGAGCAAAAAGAAAGGTCTTTGTTTATTAAACATTGTCATTTGTTTATGTTTAAACGTGGCGAGCATTATTGGTTTTGCTTATTTATTACGCGTCGTCACTAATCATAATATTGATTATATTAGCACCGCGATTAAGATGGTGGAAGCGCGTATTACGCATGTGGGTGAGATTGCTGGAAAAGAGTGGTATATGACATTAATTTCCGGTTTTATCTGTGGCTTAATGATTGCCTGTGCGACGCGTATTTATCGGAGCAATGTTCATCCAGTGCTAAGGGCGCTGGCGCCGGTGTTAACTGTTGGTCTATATATTATCCTGGGTTTTGAAAATTTATTTACGAACGTTTTTTATATCGCTTTTGCCGCGATTTGGAACATTGGTAGTGTGCTAAATCTCCTCTTAATTCTTTTTGGAAATGTCATCGGCACTTACCTTTTTTATCTCTTAACCAAATTTTTGTCGCACAAAGATAATTAAGAAGTGCTAAAATAGACAACATGCTAACGAAAAATGAACTATTAATTTTAAAACGCGAATATGCGCGAATGCTCGTCAAATTAGGTTTACACTTAACCACTCAACGTTACGTGGAAGTAACGGTTCCGACTGATGATTTAGAATTTTCCCGGATTCTCGTGGAAGAAATTTATAAAAATTCACCATCCGTGAAACGGGTGTTTCCCCTCTATTCCGATCCTTACATTGATCGGATTAACTATATTTATGGCGATAAAAAAGAATTAAAGAAAGTTTATCCGCACCAAATCCAAAATTGGAAATTTTCGGCCACTAACCGGATACCTTTAATTACTTGCTACGAACAATATTACGATACGATGGATGGAGTTGATAGTAAAAAAGTAACCGAAATTGGCTTAGCCCGTCGTGCCGCGATTGCAAAGTATTATTACCAAACCTCTTTAAATACTCATTGGACGGGATGTTGTATTCCCAATGGCTCTTGGGCAAAGAAACTTTTCCCCAAATTGAGTGATGAAGCCGCGATTAATAAACTTTGGGAAGTAATTTTTAAGTGTTGTTATGTTGAAAAAGATAAGGCAATTAAAAATTGGGAAAAACATAACCGTGAACTCCGTGATCGGGCGGAATGGTTAAATTCTTTACATATTAAATCCTTACATTATACGAATAAACTTGGCACTGATCTCACCATCGGTTTAATGAAATGTTCGCGTTTTGTTGGTGGTTATCACTCCGTTGATGGCGAGCCTTTTAATCCTAATTTCCCTACCGAAGAAGTATTTGTCGCGCCAGATTATCATAAGGCGGACGGAATCGTATATTCGGCGCGTCCATTAGTGGAAGATAACACGCTTATTGAGGATTTCTACTTCCGCTTTAAAAATGGCCGGGTGGTCGAAATGCACGCGAAAAAGAACGAAGAGACGCTCCGCAAGATTTTAGATTATGACGAGGGCTCTCACCATTTAGGGGAAGTAGCGTTAGTTCCTTATACTTCGCCAATTAGTCAAACGAAGATGGTGTTTTATAACACCCTTTATGATGAGAACTCTTCTTGTCATTTAGCGCTTGGTTTTGGCTTTGCCGCGAATATTGATCACGGGGAAAGATATTCAAAGCGTCATTTACATCATTTAGGGCTTAATCAATCGGGCGTTCATTGTGACTTTATGATTGGTACGCCCGATTTAAACATCACCGCGACAACCTACGATGGTAAAGAGATTCCCATTTTCCGTAACGGCAATTGGGTTAAATAAATTAATTATTTTATATAAAGAAAAATCCCACGAGCGTGGGATTTCTTTTGTTAATACCTCAATTAGTCTTTATGCGTAATATGAAGATAGAATTCGTATTGCGCTTGATTAAACTTTGGTAACACCCAGAAACCAAGAATACCTAAAGTAAGAATCATAAGGATAAACCAGCCGATATAGCTAATTCTTAAGCAGAAGAGCTTCCATTTGTTTCCGTTCATGAGTTTGCGGCTTTCGGTAATGCAATCAAGCGTGGTCTTGTTTGGATTATCTAACGCGATGTAAAGCGCCATTGAATAAGAGAATGACTTAATGATACCAGGGATGATGAGTAATAAAGTCCATAACGCGGTGAAGATGGTTTGCATGACGTAGACCCCTAATGATTGGGTGTATCTTTCTTTGAAACCATAGAAAATACCACCGACGGTTGGTTTCTTTTTCGCTCTAGCTTGTCTTGATAAATTAATCAAACTATAAGTAAAGGCGCCGGTCGTAAGAATCGTGAAGAGCGCAATTAAAGCTGAACTAATCGCCATCCCAACGCCACTACCAGAAAAGGTTTGAGTCGCTGGATCAAATTTCATTGGGTCAATGAGAGCAAGTGCGCCCGCAATTGCACTAAAGGCACCGATAATCACCGAATAGACTAAATAAGTCACCGCAAAGTCGCCGCTCATTGGTTTAACAATGTCGATCGCCTTATGACGGTAGTCACGTGCCCGCATCTTGGTTGGAGTAGGGCCTTTCTTAGGCGCCACTTCTTTGACGGGAGCGGCTTCCGCTTTTACTGGTTTTGCTTCTTTAGCAACATTTTTCTTTGTTTTGTTTGGCATAAAGGTACCTCGTTACGTTTAATAGCATACACCAAATTGGCATGAGTTTGTGTTTTGTTTTGTTAAGTAGTAATAAAATGAGGCGACTAACTAATCTAATTAACATTTTGTTAAAGTTGCGGAAAGCTAATAAAAAAAGTTATAATTTTACTAAGATGAAAAATAAAGTAATTACTTTATTATCATTGTTCTTATTTGGAACCTCTTTAATCGCGTGCCAAAGTAAAGAGAAATACACTGTCATGTGGCTTAATGATGATGGTAGTGTTTTAGAAGTTGATAAAGGCGTTCCTCAAGGAAGCGTCCCAACTTATAATGGGAAAAAGCCAACATCGCGCGACGATGAAAAATATTCATACACTTTTACTGGCTGGTCACCAAATGTTGTGCCGATAACTAAAAATACCGTCTATGTTGCTTCTTATAAAGCAAACATCCGCACTTTTACGGTTAATTTTTATAATACGGATGCCGAGGGAACTAAACTACAAACCATCACCGATGTTCCTTATGGAGCGACAGTTCAATATACAGGTAGCGTCATTCCTTCTAAAGAAGGTAGGGAAGCCATTTACGAATTTGATGGATGGGAACCAAAGATTGGCCCCATTACTAGCAATACCGATTATTACGCTCACTATCAATCGACCTGGAATAAGTGCCCAATATCATTTACGTGTACTAATTGTAGAATTAACAATCAGACAGAGGGTAGTATAGACGATGTGTATTACAACCAAAAAATATCTTTAAAAATTGATCATTTGCTTGATTATGCTTTACCTGAAAATATAACTGTGAAAGTTGATGGCAAGAAAGTAAGCGATCGTTTGTATGATTATAATCGCTTTACTGGTCAATTCTTAATGCCATGTTTAGGTGATACTCATCTTGAAATTGACGCACTTGATTATGGAACAAGCAAAACCACTATTGATTATAAGTTTCCTGATGAATGTGAAGGCGAAATCGAAGCCGGATTTAATGCGATTTCTCCTGTATATTTAATCAATTGGAATAATAACCCTCTAGAACCAGAGAGTTCTATTTATAATGATGATAGTTCGCATATTTATAGTGATGTTAAACAGAACAAAGAAAAACAAATTGCAATTTTTCCAAAAATTGGGGAAGAGAGCCAAATCAGATTTTTTAATAAGTCGACCAATCCAGTTTACCCAGCAAACGAATATATAACCAGCGTTCATTGGCGTTTTAACGATAAACAAATTGCCGATTATGCTTTTAATGGTGCCGAAAATATCACTCATGTAAATATTCATATTCACGAAAACTCTTCCTTATATCGAACCATTGGTGACTATGCATTCGCTAATTGCGAAAAACTAGAAACTTTATATATTCAAAATTTTTCTGAACCATCATTGATTGAATTTGGGACATGTTCGTTTATTGGATGTAATAAGATAGGACTATTATCCCCGGTGGGTCATCCCCTTCCTTACGGCACTCATATAATTGGTGACTATGCTTTCGCTAATTGTGGTGTAGACAATCAATATTATGGTGTTGATTTTGAGACAGACCCGGACAATGGTTTTTCAACTTTACAAAGCATTGGTAATTTTGCGTTTGCGAATAGTCCGACTTTAGGCACTATTAATATTCCTGCTCCATTTTTCTCAAAGTTTGATATAACGCTCGATCTTGGCGATTATGTGTTCTCTAATTCATTAAACGAAAATGATGATTCAATTTCCTTCGTTAATTTTAATAAAGAGATTAATGGTCAACTTCCTGCCATTCCTGCCATCACTAATAAAACCTTTGAAAACGATGGTAACAGTTCGGCTACTTATCCCATTTATGTTCCTAACAGCCGAATAGACGATTTTAAAGAAGCGTGGGATGGGAAAGTTGATCTTAGCCGCGTTAAAGGAGCAGATGTATGAAGCGGACATTGACTCTTAGTTTTCTTCTTTTCCCGCTTGCTCTAACTTCTTGTGGTGGGGGCGAGGATCCACATCCATCTAGAAATTATTCGTTGACCTTAGCTGCTGATACGTGGTGTCAATTAGATGTTGAAGGCAAATATTATAAGTATAACGAGACCGCCAATGGGGTGATTAAAATTAATGACTCTGTGCAAGCGTTTTATCATCTACCTGATACCATCACGGTTTATGACAGTGTAAAAGAAGTTGTTCCTACAACTAAATATCAATACCAGCTTAGCGAAGATGCCAAAACCGCTAACTTCTCCATTAAGATGGAAGACGCTTATGTTATTTCGTTAGCGTCTGTGGAAACTATTTGCGAAGTTACTTTTGATACTGATGGGGGAACGGGCGAGATAGAAACTCAGTATGTGAAACCGGGCTTCCGTGCGGAAGAGCCCGCCACTCCTCCGACCCGTAAAGGATTTAAATTTATGGGCTGGTACGAAAATAAACTTAACCCTCAACCTTATGATTTTACTAAACGAATTGTCACGAGAGATCTCCATTTGATCGCTAAATGGCAAAACGAAAAGTGGGTGTATTTTGAGCCATTAACTAGTGATACACAAATTCAAGCGATTACGCATGGCGATTTTTCTCTTGCGGATGATATTGAACTATATTTTTCTTATAACCCAACCGATGAAGTCAAGAATATGACAAGATGGACAGCAACTGCTATGCCGGAAGCGGGAAAAAATTTTGTCATCGCGACGAAAGGTAACGAAGTCAGTTTTGCGGAAAATCCAAATGACTATCTTTCCTTTACTTGCAATAGTGGCGGTTATTTTAATGTGAACGGTCCAATCGCTAGTACAAACGCTGTTCGCGAATATGGTTTCTATCATTTATTTGAAGGCGCGCCGATTGTTGATGCTTCTAATTTACTTTTATATTTTGAAGAACTGCCCGATTGGATGTGTGATGGCATGTTTATTAATTGTAATCGATTACTCGGCGTGCCGAATATTGTGATTCCGAAGGAAGAACAACCGGTTAGTGGCATAACTCCTGGCGACTACACTTTCGCAAGTATGTTTGAAGGCTGTTCAGAACTATTGAGCGCGGATTCTTTAACATTTGGTGAAGGTGAGCCATATAGCGAAATCAATGCTAATTCATCGTTTGAAAAAATGTTTAAAAATTGCCTTAAATTAGTTGAGCCACCTCATTTAAATTACAGTTGGCTTCGTGGTTCATCTGGGCCTTGCCATTCATGCTACGAAAGCATGTTTGAAAATTGTCTTTCCTTAAAAGTTGGACCATCTTTATCTGCAACTCATATTTCTGATTCATGCTATAAAAACATGTTTAAGGGTTGCACAAGTTTAGAAAGAATTGGATCGGAGTTACCCGCTGACGATTTATTTCCCGCTTGCTACGAAAGCATGTTTGAAGGTTGCTCTTCTTTAACCGTGGCACCGATTATTAAGGCAAGACAATATCATCAAACAATTACTGATCATAATTTATTCACCGCGTGTCGCTACATGTTTAAGAATTGTTCGGTGCTTAATTCAGTGGAAATTCATTTAGAGACTTTTAATGGATATGTAAGCACTGCGATTGATTGGTTAATGGGGACCGCCACCGCGGGGACAATTTATTGCTATCCGGGTTTGAAGGAAGAATTTGGGTGGGCAGATTATCCTCGTTTCTTAAATCCAAATAATTGGGCGATTGAGGAGATTGATGGATGAGACAGAATAAAGCGATTAAAGTAATCACTCTTCTTATCACTTTACCTGTTTTTGCCGCGTGTCAAAAAAACCCGGATCGAAAAATTTATGACGTTAACATGCAAAGCGAGACAATGTATTCGCAAACGACAAAAGTTACTTCTGGTAGTGATTTAGTTACTTTCTTAATTGTTAAGCCAGAATATGTGGATAATTATGAAATATCACTTGAAGCACCGACGGTGACTGTTAACAAAAAGGATATTTCAAGTAGTTGTGTATACAAAGCCAAAACGGGTTTGTTAGTTGTGCCAGGCAATTTAATTGATGGCACAGTTAATATCGCTCTAGAAGCGGTTATTCCATCGTATCCAGTAATCATTGATGAGCAATCAAAGGGCTTAAAATTTTACGCAACTGATCCAAGCGAAACTAGTTTACCTAGTGCACAGAAAGCAATGGATTATCAATTTAAAATGGAATTAGACGCTCCACTATTGGAATATAAATTACCCGATTTATTAAAAATTTATGTTGGTTCTTCTAAAATACCTTTATATCCTGGCTATTACAAAGTAACAAAAGAAACTGGCACCGTGGCAACTGTTACTATTTTCGGCAGTCAAGTTTTTGATTACTTAACCATCAATGCAAGTGCGGTCTCGCATAACCAAGCCTCGGTTGAATTTATTAAACCTGAAGGTATGGAAAGAATGATTGATTGTACATTCGATGATCATATCGAGATTGGCACTAGTGAATTTATCGCAACCTTCTCGCCAACCATATATGGTTATAATCCGCCCAATCTTGAAGATATCACTATGCTCATTAATGGGAAGCAAGTTAATTTACCAGCCATTGCTCGTTACGAACGTGGCGAAGATAGCAAAATGGTGCTGACCGTTCAAAAAGAAGCGATTACTGGACCAATTATTTTCACGGCTAAGCCACATGGCACCAATATTTTAGAAACGCTAAGATGGAGTGAAATAAGTGAAATCTCACGTGCGGGTTATGCGCCATTATTCTTTAATGTTGGTGACACGAAGATGTTCCACATTGGTAGTGACCGTTTTGACTATGAAGCGCGGATTATCGGTTTTAACCAAGATCGCATTCTTGGTGAGCAGAAATTAGGAACCACCTTTGAATTTACTTCACCAATTCGTACCTTGCCATTTAGTGATGATGATCGGATGTCGGTCTATTACAAGGTTGACCGCGAAGATAATATTTTTAGTTATATTTATACCTATCTAAATTATCTATTACCGCTTGATTTACCATTCGCTAGTTATCTTCGCTCGGTGAAAAAGATTACGGCGACCTCGAATATTAATAATCCACCGGTTGTTCCTGCTGATATTCCTTCATCTAATTTATTGTTCCCATTGTCACTTAAAGAATTAGGTTTTACTACTCCGCATGAATGCTATGAACACGAAGGCGACACTTATAGTTATTATGTTGATGCACCTAGTAGTAAACGCTTAAAGAGTTACCATGGTCAACCCGAATATATTAATTATTGGACAAGAAGTACGGAATTTATCTTTACTGAAGAAAGCATACTACCAACTTCATCCGTTGAAGTGATAAATCCTAATGGTTTATGTGAAAGCAAAAACGTTGCCGAATTGGAGGTCTATTGCGCACCAGCATTTTGCATTTAGGTTATGGAAGAGCTAAGCCCAAGATTCATCAAGTTTAAAAAAATAGCTAGTAAGTTTCTCTTGGTGTTACCATTTTTTGCCATGACCGCTTGTGGTTCGACTTCACCGATTGATCCAGATGATCCACCGGTCCCGCCAACGCCACCGACTCCCGATACTTATACTTTAGATATTACTTGTAAGGGTTGTAATATTGGCGGTGAACACAAAATTCATGAAACCCATGACCGTAACGAAGATCTTGAATATAATTTCCTTCCGGATAGTGTGGAATATAATCTTCCAGGCGATCTTGAAGTAAGAATTGGTGGTGAAAGTGGTCGAGGTAAGTATACCTATAATTCCACGAATGGCCATTTCACAATCCGGATGACGGGCGATGTTGTGATTAACGCCGTTGCGGATACCGAATATGTTTATGTTGTGTTCGCTAACACTGGGGATACTTATTTCCCGTATCAAAAAATTAAAGCGGGCGGCTGTGCTTTTGATCCAGGAAAACCGAGTAAAGAATTCTACGAATTTAAAGGCTGGTATAAGGATAGCGATTTAGGTAACGAATTTAATTTTAATTTGCCAGTTTATCAAAATACTACTGTCTACGCTGGGTGGGAGCAAACTCAGTACTATTGTGTGACTTTTGACTCACAAGATGGTTCAACAGTTGATAGCGAATGGGTAAAAAGAGGCGAGCATGCTCACGCACCCGCTCCACCGACGAAAAAATATTACGAATTTGTCGGTTGGACCCGCGATCCACAAGGCTATGAACCATATGATTTCGAAGAAGCGAAAGTGTATCATAACATTACCTTATACGCGAAATGGGTAAAAGCGCGTTATATGGTTACTTTCCATGTTATTGATGCTACACACGAAGGCTCGCATTGGGAAGCTACTGGCGATACCGTGCCAAAACAATTTAAAATTTCTGCATTAACTAATATCACCGATTTCTATAACGACCACATCAGTGCATTATCAATTGTTATTGAACATTTCCACTTCTTTAATTGGTCATATACACAAGATGGTAGTAAGCCGGTTGCATTTGATGATTTTGTCGAGGGTGACACTGATTTATACCCAATTTTTGAAGCGAATATCTATAAAGCCACCTTTACCGTCGGTAGCACTCCAAATGCTGGTTGGATCAAGACCGATGAGACTGGCAAAGAAGAACTTGTTCCGACAGTCGAAGTGACAGTTCCTTATGGCGAAACGCCGCCTGATATTGGTCAACCGATTCGTCGTAATGACCAACAATATGCATATGCTTTTGATGGTTATAACCAAGAAATTCATCCAGTGGTGGGTGATGAGACTGATATCTATACCGCCCAATGGTCATCGTCTCTGATGATTTATTCGCTTTCGTTTGAAGCTAACGGTGGTAAATGGTTCGATGGAACTACTCGCTTTATTGCTGATATTAACTATGGTGAAACCTGGAAAGATGTAAAAGATAGTGGACGATTACCGACTGCGTCTCCTGAGCGTTTTGGCTATGACTTTAATAATATTTGGACGCTCCAGGCTAATGAAGGAAGCACGCAAATCAAAGACACATATATGTTTAAAGGACACAAAACCGTCTACGCTTATTGGGATAGACATATTTATCATGTCACCTTTAATAGTATGGGCGGGTCAGACGTTGATGCACAAGACATTCCATTTGAGGGAACAGTCTCGGTTCCGGCTCCTCCTACTCGCACTGGTTATGGCTTTGATGGTTGGTATACCGAAGATGGTGTTGAATACGATTTTAACGCCCCTGTACAATCTGACTTTACCTTGTACGCACACTGGAATATTTGTCACTACACTTTAACCTTTGATCCGGGCGATGGGGAAATCGTGCGCGGTGAGGCGACACAAATTGTTGAT
The DNA here is from genome assembly GCA_024408655.1 of Bacilli bacterium. Taxonomy (GTDB): domain Bacteria; phylum Bacillota_I; class Bacilli_A; order RFN20; family CAG-826; genus UB1719. The sequence goes on along the minus strand of JAKSUV010000005.1, from coordinate 25,470 downwards.
TTTGATACACCACTTCTTGAGGCTATTGAGCGGCAAGGCATTGAACTTTACAAGACGGGTTATCATTTTGATAAATGGTTCGTCAATGGTCACGAGGTTACCGATAAAGATAAAATGCCCGCCGATGATTTAACCATTACCGCCACTTATGCCATTAATACTTATACATTAACCTTCTATTATGAAGGCTCTTGGTTCGAGCCTGAAGTCTATGCGGAAAAGGATGTAGAATATAATACGGAATGGAGAGCGATTCAAAAGCCTGAACCACCGGGACGATTAGGTTATGAATTTTTACATTGGTCAACTACTCGTGGCGGGCCAAAGGTTCCTGATGATTGGAAGATGCCGCCTGGTGACGCTAGCGTTTATGCGGTTTGGGAGCCTAACTCCTACCCAATTTACATCAACGGCAACGGCGGTGCTTGGCATGGAGATCCTGTCATTATACGCGAAATTAGGTTCGATGATCCATGGTCGACCATTCTTGGCGATGACAAAGAAAAACCAGTCCGAGTTGGTTACAATTTTGATTATTATTCGCTAGATCCGGTTGGGCTTTTCCCGGTAGATTTAAGTGAACATTATACAGATTTAAGTCAAACTGATGCTTACGCTCAGTGGACGATTAAGTATTTCACGGTTAATTTTGTCACTAATTGTAGTCAAACGGTTAGTCCGCAAGATATTGCGTATGGTGATTATGCATATGAGCCTCATCTTGATAAACGCGAAGGGTTTACCTTCAAAGGCTGGTATTTAGATTCTGAATTTAGAAGTAAGTTTGATTTTGATACGCCAATAAAGAGTGATTTAACCTTGTACGCTAAATGGGATATTAATAGCTGGACACTTGAGTTCGTAGTACCCGAAGGTGCGCAAGTGTATCCGGCGGATGCTCAAACGTATTTTACAAATGTTGAATACGGTACCAAAATCGCAGAACTGCCAAATGTTCCGGATCGAGCGGAAATGATTGGCCACACATTCTTCGGTTGGAAAGATGAAACCGTGACGATTGATCCGAATTACACAATGCCTGACCGTGACGTAACACTTATTGCTGACTTGCAGATTGATTCTTATAAAGTTACCTTCCTTGCTGACGGGGAGTTTTACGATGAGCAACTGGTCGAGTATAATCAAATGGCCTCACCACCAGAGAAAGGCGACCCAAGTAAGGAAGGTTTTACCTTTAAGGGCTGGTACGATAACCCTGAATTCTCAGGCACGCCATTTAATTTTGATACCACCCCGATTACTGAAAATATCACCTTATATGCGAAATTTGATATTAACCACCATAACATTACTCTTAATGCATCGGACGGTGAGTTCAAGGATGGCGAGAAGATAAAGGTGATTGAAAACGTTGAATATGGCACCAATATTTTAAGCATCATTAGCGATACTCCAGGTATGACTGGTTACTCCTTCAATCACTGGAGTTATGTTGAAGGCGACCCGAGCCCCGAACAAGAAGTTGGTAAAGATGCTACCTTACCGGATGATAATATAATCATTTACGCTATTTATTTAATTGATACTTATCGCGTGACATTTGTCGATAATACCGAAGAATGTGATGTCCCGCCACAAGACATTGTGTATATGGAGCATGCAACCGAACCGACGGATGTTCATAAGTATGGTTACGATTTAGAGGGTTGGTACGATAACCCTGATTTCTCGGGAGCTGCATTTGACTTTGTAAATACGCCAATCACTGGTCCCATTACCTTGTACGCGAAATGGACTCCACACCCCTACAATGTCAAATTCTTAAATTACGATGGTTCACTATTTAATGAACAAACTGTCTCGTATTTAAATACGCCGCTAGATCCAGGAACTCCAGAATGCCCACCGGAAGACGCATATGCGACATACGAATTCGCGGGTTGGGATAAAGATATTACTCAACCAATAACGGAAAATACTGTCTTTATCGCTCAATTTACAGCTAATCCGAAGGATTATACCATTACTTGGAATGTTCGCGACACAGAGGGACAACCAACCACCATCACTGAATATAAACATTACGGTGATGAATTAACTGCGCCCGAAACGGTTAAAGAATACGATAAGGATGGCTATCACTATACCTTCATTGGCTTCTCACCGACAATAACAACCGTTATGGGAGACGCCACTTATGATGCACAATATAAACGCGAACAAATCCGCTACAAAGTTACTTGGTTAAACATTGATGGCACTGAACTTCAATGCGAAGAATTATTCCCAGGAACAGTTCCTGAATATTATAGCGGCACGCCAACCTATTCAAAAGATGGGCACCAGTTCGAATTCATTGGTTGGGATAAGGAAATCGTGGCGGTCACTGATCATGATTTAACCTTCACCGCGGTCTATAACGAAGATGTATCAATGAGCTTCGAAGGCGTTAACTGTACGGTTAACGGCTTATACAAGGTCCACCGCACTCTTAACTTTGACGATGCGATTGACTTCACGGTCGTGGCCGACTTTGGTTATCGCTTACCTGACACAATTGAGGTTTATGTTGATGGCGTCTTACTTGATGTTTCTCAATATACTTATAATTCTTTAACGGGTCACTTCCATCTTGATCACGCTAAAGGTAATGTGCGCATAATTGTTGGAGGAGTTCCGGTATGAAAAAGAAAAAATTATTTAGTTTCGGAGTTTTGTTCTTTTTAACTAGTTTTGGTGTTAGCGATATTTCATCCTATTCGTATCATCTTAATAATCCGATTAATCCTTCTAGTGACGATGAAACATACACGATTACTTTCAATGCGGCCGATGGCGCCTGGGCGGATGGCTCAACGGAAAGAACAATCGAGGTGCCGGCCGGAACATTACCACAAGCACCTGAAGATCATCCGATGAAACAAGATGCGGCTGGTTATCATTACGACTTTGCTGGTTGGATGCCAGCCATCTCGTTAGCCCTTAGCGATACTACTTATTACGCTTCATACAAAATTGTTGAGCAAGATACATTTACGGTCACTTGGGTAAATTATGATGGAACCGTGTTAGAAACTGATACAAATGTTCCGTATGGTGCCGCGCCATCTTATGAAGGACAGGAACCAACTAGACCAGAGGATGACGATAAAATATATTTCTTCAATGGTTGGGGTAAATTATCGCCGGTCACTAGTGATGTCACTTACATGGCTCAATATTATGAACGTAGTAAACATATGAATAAGAATATTCATATTGAATGTGTGGGTTGCGTAACAAGTTTTAATGATTCACCGACCTACCACCAAAATTTTGATGTACAAGTGCCGGAAAGTAGTGAGGTAGTATTTAAGTTCGCTCTTAACGACATTGAAGGTTATTATGCTTTACCGACTGATGTTGATCAATTTATGGTTAATGATGAACCGAGTGAAAGTTACACTTTTGACGCGAGCGCGAGCGAACTCCATTTTGTGGTGACGGGTGATACCGATATTAAAGTCTCTGCGACTGATAATGCCGCCATCATCTTAACCTACGCCACGGACGATCCCTCGACCGATGTGCAATTAGGCTGTGAAGCAAATGGCGATGTTCAAGTGAATTGGGGCGATGATAGCGGTGAAGATACTTTATTAACTCACACCTTCACTAATCCTGGAACCTATACGATCTCGCTTTATGGCGATATTAGTAAAGTTAACTTGTCGGATGAAAATGGTCCTTTAGCGGCGAATAACATTTACTTCACCCAAGTGGTATATCATAATTACACGAGTTTCTTTAACGGCGCATCGACTCCGGGCATTGACGCTAACGCTTTTAAAGGTATTACTCATTTACAAGAAGTCGCATTACCTAATCTTGCCGAAGTGGAAGGGAAGGCCACCGAAATTGGCTCTGATGCCTTTAACGGTTGTACCGCCTTATCGAGTTTTAAAATGCCGCCAATGATTACGAAAATCGGTACTGGTGTCTTTAACGGTTGCGTTGCCTTAACTTCGTTAATCGTTCACGATAACAACTCATATTTTACGAGCCGCGATATTAATGGGGCTCAAGCTAATTACATTGTTAGTAAAGGTGCCGGCGGTCTTTCCGCTTTACTCTACGGTTGTGATGATGTGGACTTTGATTTAATTCCTGGTGATTATGTGGAAATTGCTGATTCAGCCTTTAGTGGTTGCGGTTTAATTAATGAAGTAAAGTTTACTAGTAAAGTTAATAAAATCGGTGTGCGGGCGTTTGCTAATTGTAATAATCTCGCTTCGATTGTTAATGAGGCGCCTAATTTAGTTGAATATCCAACCCAATGCTTCTTAGGTTGCGATTCATTAACGGATATTGACTTTGGCCATGTTACGAAAATTGGGGATTCCGCTTTTGAAGGTTGTAGTTCACTAGCGGATTTAGAATTAGGCCACGATATTCAAGAGATTGGGGCTTCTGCCTTTAAAGATTGCACGGATTTAATCGTCGTTAACTTTGTGATGGTTGGTCGACCAGAGAGCGAAGGCGAACCGTTTGCGGTTCCGACCATTGATCCAACGGCGTTCGATAATTGTTCTTCCTTAATTGAAGAAACCAGTTTCTTCGTCCCAAGTTCTGGTCAAGGCGGTCCTGAATACGACGCTCGTCAAGCCTATATCAATAATTTGGGTGATAACGCGAAATACGTCTATCGACTAGTTGATACTACTAAGTATAATTTTGCTAAATTAGCGGCCTTCTCGACGGTTCACTTTGATTCTGGTTTACCAGAAGAAGAAAGAAAGATCAAGATTCATTTAGATTATAGTCGTGTTCCTGATGGATTTATGGGTAACATTTATTGTAACTGGGATGATGGTCGTGAAGATGTTATTGAAATTTCTGAGCCTACCGATAGTCTTGATCTTGAGCATGCTTACGCTAACGAAGGCGATTATTGTATCCGGATTTACGTTCCAGGCTCTGACGTTAAATTTAGCGTGCTCGGTGATATCTCCTTTGCCACCAACGATGAAAGCGGCACATTATATGCACCAGGTAATCAATACATTACTAGCTTTGTCTATCCTTTCGCCTATACGCCAAGCATGTTTGAATATTTACCACCAATTTTAGTGCCAGGTGCCTTTAGAAATATGCCAAGGTTAAGTCGAGTAGTGCTTCCGCACCATTTATCAAGTGATGGGTGTGTTGTACATAAATCAATGTTCCAAAATTCGGGTATTAAATCTCTTGCTTTATCTCACGATGTTTTCGTTATTGAAGAAGAGGCCTTTATGAATTGCGCTCTCTTAGAGAAGATTGTTTTACCTACTCAATTGACTTCGATTAATCGCGCAACTTTCACTAATTGCACTGCGCTAGAAAGAGTGGTTATGAATAAGAATTTAATTTTTATCGGTGATAACGCTTTCGCTTCGTGCACGAATTTAAAAGTTGTTGATTTAAGAGGCGTCAATGCGAATCAAGTGGTTAGATTATTAGGTGGTGAAGTATTCACCGGTTGTCCGCTGGAGAAGATTCTTGTTCCGGCTAAGTTATTAGAACAATATAAGACCGATCCCCAATGGGGAGTTTACGCTGATATCATTACCCTTGAGTAATAGATAATGACAATAAACTTTTCGGGAAGAATGTGTCTTTTATAACACAGTAAATGCTAGAAAGTTTTGTTGAACTTTCTTGTTGACTAGAGTAATATAACTAAGCATGATTTAATCATGTAACGCGTGGTCCGCTACCAAAGTCTCGGTATGAACACGAAGTGAAAAAGAATGACTAAAAGGAGGAAGAAACATGAAGAATACCAGTCTCGTTAACGAAATCGCGAATCGGCAACTTAAGTCCAATATTCCTGATTTTCGGAGTGGTGATACGGTGAAAGTTTCAGTGAAGATTACTGAAAATAATAAATCTCGGATTCAAGTTTTCCAAGGCGTCGTCATGCAACGTCGTGGCTCTGGCGTAAGTAGCACCTTTACCGTGCGGAAGATCTCAAGTGGCGTGGGCGTCGAAAGAACGTTCCCACTTCATTCACCCGTGGTGGCCAAAATCGAAGTGGTGAAAAAAGGTAAAGTGCGGCGGAACAAAATTACTTACTTCCGGAAGCGCGCTGGAAAAAGTGCTCGAATTAAAGAAGAACTTTAATTTCATAGCAATAATTAAGAGGCCAAGCGGCCTCTTTTTTTGTTATAATAACATTAGGATTTATGGCTAAATTATTATTTGATGTCGGCGGTACTTACGTAAAATACGCCTTATACGAAAACCAACAATTTACAACTGGTCAATTTTCGGTTGTTGATGCATTAGGAAAAGAAGATATGCCTGGTGCGTTAGTGGAATTTATCAAAAAATATCCAAAACTAGAGGCCATCGGTTTTTCAATTCCCGGACCATTTGACTACTATAACGGGATTAGCCAAATGCAACATAAACTTCTTTCGCTTTACCAAGTCGATTTAAAAGCGTTACTCGGTAAAATTCATCCCGAAGCGAAAATCGTTTTTGTGCACGATGCGGTTTCTTTTATGCTAGGGGTTCTATCAGACCACCCCGAATTTAATAATGATTTAGTGTGTTGTGTCACCATTGGTACTGGTCTAGGTTATACGCTAGCGGACCATGGCCGAGTCGTAGTAAACAAAAGCCAACTTCCCTATACCGAAATCTATAACATCAAATATCGCGATAGCATTAACGAAGACTATGTCTCGGCGACCGCGTTAGTTAAATTTGCCCATAACGTTGGCTATCCCCAAATTAAAAACGTGGCGGAGATGGCTGACCTCGCTCATAAGGGTGATCAAAAAATCGCTAATATCTTTACCTTTGTTGGGATGGAGTTAGCGGAAATGCTTAACAAGAAACAACAAGAGGATCATTTTAACCAAATTATTTTCGGTGGTGGGGTTTCCCGGGCCTGGGACTTACTAAAGAGTGGCTTTGAAACGATGTGTCATATTCCTTACACAATTGTCACCGACGCTTTATTAACACCGATTAAGGGTGTCCTTAAAGTGGTGGAAGAAGGAACCGATAAAGTTTATCGCTTTATGTAAATATGGCTACTTCCATTATCCATTGGTATCCGGGCCATATGAAAAAGGCCGCTAACAAGATGTTAGAGGCTTTAAAACTAGTTGATGTGGTTATTGAGTTAGTGGATGCTCGAGCGCCCATTCAAACGAGTAATCCCTTTTTCCAAAAAATTATTCACGATAAACCAAGTGTCAAAGTTTATATGAAAAGCGATCTAGCGGATTTAAGCGCGGTGAAGTTACCCACAAACGGGATTTTCGTGTCAATTAAGGACCCACATAGTCTTAAACAATTAACGAAAAAAATTACCGACGCTTATCGCGCCAAAGCCGAGAAACAAATGAAACGGGGAATAAAACCATTACCACCGAAAGCGATGATTGTGGGAATTCCTAACATTGGTAAGTCTTCGCTAATTAACGCGTTAGTGAAAAAGAAAATTACGAAGGTCGAAAATAAACCAGGTCTTACCAAAAACCAACGGTGGGTGAATGTAAATAACGATTTTTATCTCTTAGATACACCTGGTATTCTTCCGAGTAATTACGACCAAGATAATTATGTTTTAGCCCTCATTGGCGCAGTGAAGATTGAACTTCTCCCAGTGATTAAATTAAGCGACTACGCTTATAGCTATATTGCTAAACACTACCCTTTATTATTTAAGAAACGCTATGGCGAGATTAAAAAGGATAGTAACGAGGCGTTTGCTCTGATTGCTAATAAACGCGGCATTAAAAACGATAAGACCATTCATCATGAAGCGGCGCGTTCACTCTTTTTAAAAGAGATTCGCGATGGTAAGATTGGGCGCATCTATTTTGCTTAAATATGTTAGATTACGAAAAGCGTTTTTATAATCAAAAAGTTAAATTAATTGCGGGATGTGATGAAGCCGGACGGGGACCAATTGCAGGTCCGGTAGTCGCCGCTGCAGTGATCTTTCCGCGTGACTATCAAAACGAAGAAATTAATGATTCGAAGAAGTTAAGCGCGAAGACGCGCGAAACTTTAGCGGAGGTCATTAAGCGTGACGCTTTAGCCTACGCGATTATCTTTATTGACGCCATAACGATTGACAAGATTAATATCTTAGAAGCTTCGCGATTAGCGATGGAACAAGCGCTACATAAATTAAAAGTAAAATATGATTTAGTGATCTCAGATGCGATGGAGTTATATCACGAGAAGTGTCGCGTGATTCCGCTTATTAAAGCGGACGCGAAAGTTTTAGCGGTCGCCGCAGCCTCTATTTTAGCTAAGACCGCGCGTGACGCTTACATGGAAAAACTTGATAAAGAATATCCGCAATACCAATTTAAAGTTCATAAAGGTTATCCAACTCCTTTACATCTAAAACTTTTAAAACAATATGGACCGATTAAAGGGATTTACCGTTTTTCTTATAAGCCAGTAAAAAATCTTGGCTATGAACAACTCGATTTATTTAATTGTTAGTGAATTTTTATATTTAGAATAAATATAGAAAAAAATTCGCGTCAATCACCCCGCTTTTTCTCTATTTATTATTAGCGGCCATAGAAGCCGAAAAAAGGAGAAAAAATGGACGGACGAAATTTATTATTATACTTAAGCCTTAAGTATGCGGGTAACTACGATAAGATTTACCAAGCGATTACAAAACGCGAAACCGTGGAAGAAGAAGCGGTGAAGGAAGCGGTTAAACAAATTAAGTGTCACACCTTAACAATTATTGATAAGGAATACCCGGAAAGTTTAAAGCGGATTCCAACGCCACCATTCGTTTTATATTATTATGGTGATATCTCATTACTTACTAGCGCCACCCCCCGTTTAGCTGTCGTCGGGAGTCGCGATTGTAGTCTTTATGGTCGCCGGATGACCAAGAGCATTGTGAGCGAAGTCGCTAAAAGCGTCATCATCGTAAGTGGGCTTGCCCGGGGAATTGATGCGGTTGCGCACCAAGCTACGATTGACGCGAAAGGCAAAACGATCGCGGTGCTTGGTTGTGGGATCGATGTGATTTATCCTCGCGAGAACGCTGAACTTTTTGCCGCGATTAAGAAAAATCATTTATTAATTAGTGAATATCCAGGTGAGACCAAGCCAGAACCAAGCTATTTTCCTTTACGAAATCGGCTTGTCGCGGGCTTTAGTGATAAGCTTTTAGTCACCGAAGCGTATAAAAATAGTGGGACCAATATCACCGTTTTATACGCCTTAAAGCAAGGAAAAGACGTGATGGCAGTCCCTTATGAAGCCGATCAAGCGAGTAGTTGTAACAAACTCATTCAAGACGGAGCGGCCTTAGTGGAGACGGCGGATGACGTTTTGTACTTAATGAAATAAAAAAAGTAATTATTTTAAAGATATATTCTTTAAGGAAAGCGTTGGGGTGTTTTAGGGTTGACAGTTGGAAATTAACTCTCTATATTTAGATACATTGCATTTGGTGCATTGATTATTATGAAAGTCGTAATTGTTGAGTCTCCAAATAAGTGTCAAACAATCCAGAAGTACCTGGGGAGTGACTATAAGGTAGTCGCGACCAAAGGGCACATCCGCGATTTAGCCACATCGGGTAAAGGCGGATTAGGCGTGGATTGTGAGCACGACTTTGCTCCTACCTATATTATCTTGCGCGATAAGAAGCGGATTGTGAACGATTTAAAAGCGGACGCGAAGAAAGCCGACGAAGTAATTCTGGCGACCGACCCAGACCGCGAAGGTGAAGCGATTGCCTGGCATTTAGCGGAAGTCTTAAAGTTACCCGCGAATAACAAGCGCTTAGAATTCCACGAAATTACTAAAGAAGCCATTCAACACGCGATTGAGAACCCGCGCCAAATTGATTTAAAATTAGTCGCGAGTCAAGAAGCGCGCCGGATTTTAGACCGGATTGTGGGCTTTAAACTTAGTGACGTTTTGCAACGTAAAAATAACTTACGGAGTGGTGGTCGTGTCCAAAGTGCGACTTTAAAACTTATCGTTGATCATGAACGCGAAATTCGGAAATTTGTTCCGGAAGAATATTGGACCCTTGTCGCTAAACTAAACGATGGCGAACACACGATTGAAGCGCCTATATATAAATATAAGGATAAGGAAATCACGAAGCTCGCGAGCCAACACGACGTCGATGAGGTGAGCGCAGCGACCGGACAAGAATTAAAAATTCTGCGGATTGAAAAAAGCGTGCGGACGATTAATCCAAAACTACCATTTAAAACTTCGACTTTACAACAAGAAGCCATTTCGCGATTTGGTTTAAGTGCGTCAAAGGTTTCCCACATCTTACAAGACTTATACGAAGGTATTAATGTAAACGGTGAGCATACTGGTTTAATTACCTATATTAGAACTGTCTCCACCCACTTAAGTGATACTTACGTGACTCGCGCTAAAGAGTATATTCAAAAACGTTTTGGTGCGGATTATCTTGGCCATATGGAACAATTAAAAGACGAAGGCGAAGATACCGCTAATAGCGGACACGAAGCCATCCGTCCAACCAGTAACCACCGAACACCTGCGAGTTTACGGGTCGTCTTAAAACAAAATAAGAAGTTCACGAATGCGCACTTTAAGATTTATGAACTAATTTATAATCGGACCTTATCCTTCTTAATGAGCAGTAAAAAAGAAGAAACCACGAACGTGATTATTGGTAACGATCAAGTAAGTTACAAAGTAAGTGGTAACAAAACCATTTATCCTGGTTATGAAGTCTTAACGGGTCCAGGTGAACATAAAGACTTAGGCTTTGTACCAGTAGAAGGGGCGAGTTTAAAAGTGGTGGACTTAGTGAGCGAAAAGAAGAGCACCACGCCACCTCCTCACTATAGTGAAGCCAAGATTATTAAACTTATGGAAGACAAAGGTATTGGTCGTCCATCCACTTATTCATCCACGATTTCGACTTTACAAAACCGTACTTATGTTGTGAAAGAAAAAGGTGCGATTGTCCCGACGAAGAACGGTGAAAAAGCGGTGGAGTTCCTCGAGAAGAAATTTACTAAATTTGTGGACGCCCATTTTACAAGCGAAATGGAAGATAAACTCGATAAGATTCAAGCGGGTGCCTCAGGCCGGACCGAAACCTTAAAGGATTATTACAAAGACTTTATGGAAAAAGTTGATGAAGCGATGAAAGAAGCGCTTGGTAATTGCCCCAAGTGTGGTGCACCTTTAGTACGCGTCAAAGGGAAGTATGGTTCCTTTACCGGTTGTTCCCGTTATCCTGATTGTGACTATAAAAAGAAAGAACCCAAAGCGAGTGAAGAGCTTTTAGATAAGAAGTGCCCAAAGTGTGGCGCGCAATTAATTAAACGGACGAACAAGAAAGGCAAAGTCTTTATTGCTTGCACTAATTTCCCAAAGTGTCGCTATATCGAAGGTAAACAAGAACAACCCAAGAAACTCGAAATTATTAAAAAGTGTCCAGCGTGTAAAGATGGTAATCTTGTCGTGCGGAAAGGTTGGAACAAGGTAAAAAAACAACCAGGTTTCTTCTTAGGCTGCACTAATTTCCCGAAGTGTCGTCATATCGAAGAGTATGATCCAAGTAAGAAAGAATGACACAGGAACTTAGCCAATTTTTAAATTATCTTAAATATCAACGTAACTATAGCGATGACACCATCGCCTCTTATACCTACGACATTGAAAAGTTTTACGCCTTCATTAACCATGAGGGCGTTTTACTTGAAGAAGTAAACACCGATGTGATTCGTGACTTTTTAACGACCGAACTCATGAATAATATTAAGCGTTCATCGTGTCAACGACGGGTCGCTTCACTCCGTCATTTCTATACCTATTTATTTACTAATAAAAAGATTACCCGTAATCCATTCGACACGATTACCACGCCCAAAAAAGAGAAGAAGTTACCCGAGGTCTTATTTAAGGAACAAGTAAAGACTTTACTTGAAGCAAACAGTAAGCGAAACGACGCGTTAGCGCCCCGTGACCAAGCGATCTTAGAATTACTTTATGCGAGTGGCCTTCGTGCCTCAGAGCTCGTGAATTTATTAATTTCAAGCGTAGATTATCGTAACCGAGTGGTGCGGGTTTTTGGTAAGGAACGAAAAGAGCGGATGGTTCCTTTTTCCCCTAGCGCCCAACGCGCGCTTATAGCCTACGTTAAAGACATTCGTCCAACTTTGCTTAGTAAAAATATTCAAGGCGCTACCGAGAAACATTTATTCTTAAACGCGAATGGTCATAAGTTAACACGCCGGGGACTTGAATATATTTTGAAGCAAGTGGAGGCCAAGTGCGCTTTACCTTTCGCATTACACCCACATGTATTTCGTCATAGTTTTGCCACACACCTTTTAGAAGGTGGAGCAGATCTTCGTCTCATCCAAGAGTTACTAGGACACGTGAACATTAACACGACAAGTATTTATACACATGTTACTGACGAAAGTGTAAGAGAAGATTATTTAAAAGCTCATCCCCGCGCAAAAAAGTCGAGCAGCTAATTTCATTCATGCTATAATATAACCCGACTCTATCAACATAGAGAATACACACACCGCGGATTCAGTGCCGAGTCTACTACTTTGTAGTAGGGTGATTGTTCGAAACGGTGGAGGCTTAACAAATAAGGAGGCTCTTTATGAGCGAAAACAAAGAAGAAAAGGTTGTCACCGAACAACCGGCTGAAGAATCAGCTGTCGTCGTGGAACACGATACAAGTTTACCGATTATCACGATGAAGAAGTGTCTTGAAGCGGGATGCCACTACGGACACACGACAAGAAAATGGAACCCCAAGATGTCGAAGTACATCTATGGCGCGAGAAACGGCATCTACATTATCGACTTAAATAAAACCGTCGAAAAAGTCATTGAAGCGTATATTGCGATGCGTGACATCGTGCGCGAAGGTGGTAAAGTCCTCTTCGTTGGTACGAAAGAACAAATCGAAGAAAATATTGTTGAAGAAGCTTTAAGAAGCGGTTCTTTCTATATCACTAACCGTTGGTTAGGTGGAACTTTAACGAACTTCCGGACCATCCAAAACCGCATTCGTTATCTTAAAGATTTAGAGCGGAAAGAAGAAGATGGTACAATCGCTAAACTAAGTAAAAAAGAACAAGCGGAATTTAAGAAAGAAAAAGAAAAGCTTTCGAAGAACCTCGAAGGCATTAAAGAAATGCGTCGGATTCCCCAAGCCATCTTTATCTCGGATCCAACTGAAGAAGCTAACGCGGTTCGCGAAGCGAAGAAATTAGGTATTAAGATTTTTGGTATCGTTGATACGAATACTGATCCTGATGGTATTACTTATCCAATCCCGGCGAATGATGACGCGGCGAAATCCGTGAAACTCATTTTAAGTGTGATCGCTGATGCGATTGTTGAAGCTAAAGGTGGTGTGACCATGGTCGCCTACACGAAAGACGAAGGCGAAGAAGTCACCATGAAAGATGCGATTCGAATCGCTGATAAAGAAGCGGCGGAAAAATTAGCGCTCATTCGGGCCGCTCGGAGAGAAAGACAAGAACGTTACGAGAAGATGAGACAAGAACACCTTTTAAAGGAATCCTTTAAACATCGGCTTGATGATAACAAAGTTGTCGCAAGTAGCGAAACTAAGAAAGCCGCACCAATAGAAAAGAAAGAAGAAGCGAAAAAGGAGAGCAAGTAATCATGGCGGCGACCATTGAATTAATTAAAAAGCTCCGCGAAAGAACTAACGCTGGCTTAAACGATTGCAAGAAAGCGCTCGAAGCGAATAATTGTGATCTTGATAAAGCGTGCGATTGGCTTCGCGAACAAGGCATCACGAAAAGCGCCAAAAAGGCGAACCGGATTGCCGCTGAAGGTTTAGCGGATGTGAATGCAAATAATAACGAAGCGGTGGTGCTAGAGGTCAACTGCGAAACTGACTTCGTCGCTAAAGGCGAGAAGTTTAAAAAATTAGTAAGTGACACTCGTGATTATTTGTTAAAAAATAAACCAGCGAATGTCGAAGAAGCGACCCAAGGTTTAACCAGTGTCTACGCGGATGCGACCGTCGCAATGGGGGAAAAACTTTCGCTTCGTCGTTACGAGATTGTGAATAAAAACGTGAATGAATGTTTTGGTACCTATATTCATATGGGTGGTAAGATTGCGGTGCTTGTCGTGATTAATAAAGACGATAAGGAACTCGCTGAGAATCTCGCAATGCATATCGCGGCGAATAACCCAACTTATATTTGCCCACACTGTGTCCCTAAAGAAGTGTTAGAGAGCGAAAAGAAAATTGCTTTAGAGGCCGCCAAGAGTGATCAAAAACTCATGAGCAAACCCCAAGCCATTATTGATAAGATTATCGAAGGCAAAGTCCATAAGACTTTAAGCGAAGTGATTTTACACGAACAAGCTTATTTACTTGATGACACTAAGAAAGTGGAACAAGTTTTAAAAGAAAAAGGTGCGGCGGTGATTAAGTTCATCCGTTACCAAGTTGGTGAAGGCATCGAAAAACGGGTTGATGACTTTGTGAGTGAAGTCATGAGTCAAGCCAAATAAATTAAAGGCACCGAATGGTGCTTTTATTTTATAATATAAAAAGGAGACATTATGAAGTATAAACGAATCCTCATTAAACTCTCAGGCGAAGCCTTACTTGACGAGAAAGATCACGCTATTTTAAATTTAGCGAAGCTAGAAGAGATTGCCCGCGTGGTAAAAAAGCTCCACGCTCATAAAGTGCAAGTTGGTATTGTGATTGGCGCTGGTAATATTTGGCGTGGTAAACTCGCGAAAAATATGAAAATTGATCAAGCTACCGGTGACTATATGGGGATGATTGCGACCATTATTAACGCGACTGCACTTAGTAACACGATTGAACGTTTTGGTCTAAAGTGCCGGGTGATGAGTAGTGTCGAAGTTAAATCGGTCGCGGAACCTTATCTCCGCTTAAAAGCGATTGCCCACCTTAATGCGGGTGTAACCGTTATCTTTGCGGGTGGAACGGGTAATCCTTATTTTACTACCGATACCGCAGCTGCTTTACGGGCAACCGAGATTAATGCGGACGCCATCTTTATGGCGAAAAACGGGGTTGATGGCGTTTATACAGCTGATCCACGAAAGAATAAACACGCTAAATTAATTAAGAAATTAACTTTCCAAGAGTGCGTTGATAAAAAATTAGCGGTGATGGATTTAACCGCTTTAACAACCCTCATTGCTTATAACAGCAAAATCAAAATCCATGTCTTTGGCATGGCGGAAGATAACTTCGTTAAAGTGATTAAAGGTATCGATGTTGGTACCGTATTAACAAAGGAGTAACTATATGGACGAGTTAACCATTCAAGCAAAAGAAAAGATGGATAAAACCATCGCAAATCTTAAAGACAATTTTGTGACCCTTAGAACCGGGCGCGCTAATCCAAGTATGCTCGATAAAGTGCAAGCGGATTATTATGGCGATAAGATGCCGATTAACCAAATCGCGGCGATTACTTCACCTGAACCCCGCCAAATCTTAGTGAAACCCTACGATAAGAACGACTTAAAAGCGATTGTCGCAGCGATTTCTAGTGCGGGCTTAAACCTTAACCCAACGGTGGATGGTGACCAAATCCGGATTGTGATTCCTGGTTTAACCGAAGACACCCGTAAACAAATCGCCAAGCAAGCGAAAGCGATGAGTGAAGATGCGAAAGTTGCCTTACGTAATATTCGGCGGGAATATTTTGATTTCTTAAAAGACGATGAAGGCTATAGCGATGATTTAAAGAAACGCATTCAAGACGAGATTCAAAAAGCGGTCGACGAAACAAGTAAAACCATTGATAGCTTATTAGCTAATAAAGAAAAAGAAATTTTAACCGTTTAATTTTTCAAAATTAAATCCTTATAAATATAAAGTATGTATAAACACTTAATTTTTGACCTTGACGGAACTATCGTTGATACCTTGCCAGGTATTACCGAAGCCGTGAATTTAGCGCTTAAACATTTTCGTAAGTCGTGGCGGTGGAAAAAGAAAGATGTTTATAACTTTGTTGGTTATGGAACGCCTTATTTAATTAATTGCGCTTTTAAAGGCCTTCCGCTTGATTTAGATACTGTACTTGATTATTATCTACCCACTCAAGCCATCACCCACCAAAGGAAAGACGTGAAGATTTTTCATGGCTTATTAAAAACCCTTAATAAATTAAAAGCGCGGGGTTATACGCTTTATATTGCCACGAATAAACCAGTCGAAGTGGGGCCGAGTGTGATTGCGCGTTTATACGGCGAAAATTATTTTAAAGATGCGGTTTACCAAACCCGCACGATGCCAAAGAAACCAGATCCTTATGTCATTAATGAGATTATTCGTCGTAACCAATTAGACCGGAATGAGTGTTTATATATTGGCGATAGTGAAGTTGATTTAAAGGCGGCGAAGAACGCTAAAATCGCTAGTGCGCTTGTAAAATACGGCTATGGCCAATATGGAAAATTTAGCGAAGATGATGCCATCTTTAAAATAAAACATCCCAAAGAGCTTTTAAAGCATTTAAAATAGAAGTATGGAAGTTAAACTATTTAATTCTTTAACTAACCGCCTCGAGACCTTTAAAAGTATCGCAAAAGATAAAGTCTCGATGTATGTGTGTGGCTCGACCGCTTATAGTTCACCCCACATTGGTAATTTACGGCCCGTCGTGGTGTTTGATGTGTTACGGCGTCTTTTTATTTATTTAGGTTATGAAGTCACCTATGTCAGTAACTTCACGGATGTTGATGACAAGATTATTAAGAAAGCCATCGAAGAAAATGTTGATGAAATGGTCATCGCTAATCGCTACATTGCCGAAATTAAACAAATGGTGGATGATATTCATTCTTTAGCGCCAACTTATACGCCACGCGTGAGTGAATATATTAAGCCCATTATTAATTACATTAATAAGCTAGTAGAAACTAATCATGCCTATGTGGTTGATGGCGACGTTTATTTTAAAGTCGATAGCATTGATCATTATGGTGAACTCGCCAAAATTAATCTTGATGAATTAAAAGTGGGAGCGCGGGTTGAAAAAGATGATAAGAAAAAATCACCGTTAGACTTTGCGCTTTGGAAAAAGACAACGGATGGCGTGAAGTGGTCTTCACCTTGGGGTGAAGGACGTCCGGGTTGGCATACCGAATGTTGCGTGATGATTGATGATTTATTTCCGGGCGGACTCATTGATATTCATGGTGGGGGATTTGATTTAAAGTTCCCACATCACACCAACGAAATCGCTCAACATAAAGCGAGCCACAAAAATAAATTAGCGAATTATTGGTTACATAATGGCTTTGTCACCTTTGGTGATAATAAAATGTCAAAGTCATTAGGGAACGTCATTTTAGCGAAAGACGCGATTAAGCAATACGGTGGTAACGTAGTGCGGTTAGCGTTATTATCGTCCCACTATCGAGCGCCCGTAAAATTTACCGAAGCAACAATTAAGATGGCGCAAGCGGAACTAACTAAATTCACTACGACTTATTCGCAACTCGCGTTAGCCTTACAAAAAGCCGGTGCGGATTTATTAAAAGCGAATCCAAGTGATATTACTCCGTTTATAAGTGCACTTGCGGATGATTTAAATGTGAGTAACGCGTTAACTTATTTACACGAAACTTTAAAAAATACGAATTCCGCTTTACGCAGTAAGACGAGTGATTTAGCTACTTTAACTAAAAACTTTGTGGCGATTAAAACGATGTTTAAACTGCTTGGTTTAGCGATTGATTATCCGGTGTTAAGTGATGAAGATAAAAAACTTTTAGCGGACTATCAAACCGCCCGAAAAGAAAAGAACTACCAAAAAAGCGATGAGTTACGAGGAGAATTGTTAAGGAAACATTTATTGTAAAAAAGTTCCCCACTAGTGAATAATCTATGGCATTATTAATTTACGGAAGGAATTCCGTACGATCCGCAATTACATCACATTCCGCGCAAAAAATTTATGTCGCGAAAAATTTTCGTGATGTGGCACTTTTAAACCTCATTAAGCAAGAGCATCTGACTCTTAAGACGCTTGATCATAAAGCGTTAACGAGTCTAGTAAAAAACGATTATCACCAAGGAATTGTGGCCGAAGTAAAAGGCTATAATTATTATTCGTTAAGTGATTTAATTGCGGATGGTAAGCAAATCAGTAATCCGATTATTATTATGCTAGACGGCATTAATGATCCACATAATTTTGGCGCCATCTTACGAATCGCTGATGCCTTCAACGTGGTTGGCGTGGTGGTGAAAAAAGATGGACAAGTGCCCTTAAACGCTACCGTGGCGAAAGTCTCAACCGGGGCAATTAACTATGTTAAAGTTGCCGAAGTGAGTAACTTAAATAACGCCATCGCGAAATTAAAAGAAGCTGGCTATTGGATCATTGCCACCGATGGCGAAGCGAAAGATAGTTATACTAAACTTGACTACGCCTTGCCACTTGTCTTAGTGATTGGTAGCGAAGGAAGGGGGATTTCACAATTAGTAAAAAATAATAGTGATTTCCTCATTAAAATCCCGATGTTTGGTCACGTTAATTCCTTAAACGCTAGTAACGCCTTGAGCGTCATTCTCGCACATATTATTAGTTGTCGAATTCCTTCCTAAATTTTTAGGAGGAAATATGAATATAGAACGTTACTCAGACGAACGTCTGGTTGCGCTCCACCGACAAAAGAAGATTGCCATTTTCTTCGTGCTTTATAATCGGTACCGGAATTATGGCTACGTGGTGGTGCAACAAGCTTTAAAAACATCTGCTTACTTTAACGCCTTATACGAGGAGCGGGACGCCTTGCTATACGATGCGTTAATGATCGCGATTAAGACTTTTGACAAAAGTCGCGGAACTTTTCGGATTTATTTTGGGAAGGTTCTTAATAATCTAACCATTCAAAGGATTCGTGATTTTGCGCGTGATCCGATTGCCGATTATGTCTCAATCGATGGCGGGATTAAAGACGTTGATGAATTAAAATATGTCGATGCTTTAACTTTCGCTGATAAAGGCGCGACACCACAAGAATTAATGAGCTTAGAAGATACGTGTGAGAAAGTAAGTTCTTCTTACCACGGACATAACGATTCGCGGGTTCAAAAAATGGTAGCCATGAAAGAGAAAGGTTATTCAAATGGGGAAATTGCTAAACATTTTCGCACGACGAAACGCTCGGTGGCGTCAATTTTTTATCGCGTCAAAAAGTGTAACAAAAAGAAGAAACGAGTTATTTAAGGGTTGCGAGATACTGTTCTAAAATCTCGGCTGCGCTACTCACGATTTCAACGCACTTCCGTGAATGATAATATTGGGCGTTTCGTTCCGCGGGACGTGGGGTATCACTCTGATGATCAAGATGTAATAAATCGCGACATAACACAAAGCCGTTCTTATCTTTAAAGGCTTTCACAATGGCTTGAACATGGACGTAGAGTCTTTCTTTTGCTTGCGCATTCGCGTTATCGCTTCCGTATAAATAACCAAGGACAATTAACGCACCACTAAGTGCGCCACAGGTTTCTCTCATCCGTCCTAAACCCCCGCCAAAAGGTGAAGCGATTTTAGTAATGGTAGCTTCATCGAGTTTAATCAAATCTTTAAAGGCTAAAACAACTGATTGAGAGCAGTTATAACCTTTTAAGAAATATTGTTTAGCTAATTCACTTCGTTTCATAGATACAATTGTATCATATTAGTTTCTATTTCATTAACAATGAAAATATCTTATAATTTGAGTAAGAAAGTATTGATTTTGTCTTTACTCTCTCGCTTTTAATTATGAAAAAAGATAAAGCCAAAAAGTTTGATATTCGTAAGGGTCATACTTTAAACGAATATTTTGAACGTTTTGGTAAATATTACGATAAAGGTGAGATTCTTTCGTTTACCGAAGAAGAAAAGTGGTTAATGGATGATCACCAAATTTATTGGGTGATTGTGGGTCCTGACAAAGTCAAACGTTATTATCAATTACCAGGTAAACTCAAACGGTCACGGCATTTAATTCGGAACCACGAAAAATATCATTGGCCAATTATTAGCGCTTCACTTGTTGCCCTCGTGGGTGTGATGGCAGCAGTCTCTTGTTACATCACTGGTCGTTACTTTGTAAAACCATATATACCACCTGCACCTGATCCAGAGTGGGAAGGCGTGATGGCGCGCTATATGGAAGCGACTGATGAAGGCGAGCATCCTACACAAGCGTTTGAAGGTGATAAAGCGTTACCGATTTATGATTTAGCAAATGTCGCAGTTTATAAGTTTTTAAATTATGATGAAAAATATGGAGAGCAAGTCATCAAACCACGCAACTATTTAGCGGTCGCTCGTGGCTATACGGATACGATTGTTAGTATTCCTCCGTTTATTGAAGGCAAAGTTCATGTCGAGGTGCACAACGCTTTAGTGGCTAATGATCAAAGCGGAACAGATCACAAAGTGGAATGCATGGAAGAATCAATCTCTTATTCAGAAGATATGCCTGATCTTGTTCCGCGGGTTGGCAAACGAGAATTCTACAATGAAGCGAAACCATTTGAAGTTCATTCTTATACGGGTAACGTTGCGGCGAAAGAACAAGTGGAATGGTTAAAGGAATCAAAGAAAGTTATAACAGATGAAGAGCATTATACAAAAGACTGCCCTGATAAATATCCATATGATCCCTTCCTTTATATTGTCGCAAAAGAAACAATGGGGGAGGATGAGGTAACGATTAAGATTGACGGGAAAGATATTACTTATTACACAAAGATAAGCAAAAAAGGCGAAAACTATGTATTAGATATGAATCTTAATGGCACTTCTAGTGTTGAACGTTATGCACGACGGATGAAATATTTATCAGGTAAAAAACCAGCGGTTCCCTTTATGTTTAACCATTTACAATTTGAAGTTGATGTAAGCTGTGAATTAGTTCGTTCGGTGGTGGATGAAGAATTTTCGATCCCCGCCGATCCAGCCGAACTCATTTATTTCCCATCGATTAATCATCTTGAGACTTGGTATTATCACGGTAATGACATAGTAGAAATTCCTAAAGTTGATATGGATAGTATGGATAGGTTTCCTTACGAGAAATATCTAAAATAAAGAAGATGCGCCTATAGCTCAGTCTGGATAGAGCGTCTTCCTCCTAAGAAGAAGGCCGGACGTTCGAATCGTCCTAGGCGCGCCAAACAAAACATTGACATTAAATATACTTATCACGATAATAATTAAGCACATTATCTTGGGGCAGTAGCTCACCTGGGAGAGCGCCTGCATGGCATGCAGGAGGTAGCGGGTTCGATCCCCGTCTGCTCCACCAAAAGACCGATTGGTCTTTTTTTCTTTGATTTAATTAACTCAATAAAACACCTCGAGCATTGCGAAACGCCTTGCTCTATGCTTTAATACTTTCACGGGCCTGTGGCGAAACTGGTAGACGCGTTGGACTTAGAATCCAATGGGTGACCATGCAGGTTCAAGTCCTGTCAGGCCCACCAATTATAAAAAAGATAATCGTAATGATTATATTTAATAAATTGTGGTAAGATATTAACTAATTAAAAGGAGTTTTCAAATGGGAAAATTAATCTATACCCCGGAAGTTATGAAAATGTGCACAGTGAAGAAAGGCTGTGATCACGGACCCGCTCCAATTCCTGAAGAAGGCGAATGGGTCAAAGTTAAGGAAATCACCCAAATTAGTGCGTTAAGCCATGGTGTTGGTTGGTGCGCTCCCCAACAGGGCGCGTGCAAATTAACGCTCAATGTGAAAAACGGTATCATCCAAGAAGCTTTAGTGGAAACACTTGGTTGCTCAGGGATGACGCATTCGGCAGCAATGGCGGCTGAAATTTTACAAGGTAAAACCATCTTAGAAGCGCTTAATACTGATTTAGTGTGCGATGCGATTAACGTCGCAATGCGCGAAATCTTTAAGCAACTCGTTTATGGTCGGAGCCAAACCGCGTTTAGCGAGAACGGTTTACCAATTGGTAGTAGCCTCGAAGATTTAGGTGGCGTGTTACGAAGCCAAATCGGCACGATGTTTGGTAGTGTTAAAACCGGTGCACGTTATCTAGAAATGACCGATGGCTATGTCTTAAAGCTTGGCTTAGATAAAAATCACGAAATCATTGGTTATCAATTTGTGAATTTAGGCAAAATGATGAAAATGATTCGTGGTGGTACTGATCCAAAAGAAGCTTATAAGAAAGCGATTGGAACCTATGGTCGCTATCAAGATGCGGTCAAAACGATTGACCCGAGAAAGGAGTAAGTTATGCAAGCAGTATTCGAAAATTCTTCGCGTCGGAAAGTTGGCATTACTAAGTGCTTAACCACTTATGGCCTTAAAAGCTTAGAAGACGCTTATAACTTATGCTTAAAGCACAAAGTTGATCCTTATAAAATTGTCACCGAAACCCAACCCATCGCGTTTGAAAACGCAAAGTGGGCTTATACCCTTGGTTGCGCGATTGCGCTAAAGAAAAAAGCCAAGACCGCCGCGGAAGCCGCGGAACTTATTGGTGAAGGTTTACAAGCCTTCTGCGTTCCTGGTAGTGTCGCCGAGATCCGTCAAGTTGGTCGTGGACACGGTAATTTAGGGGCGATGTTACTGCGCGATGAAACGAAATGTTTCTGTTTCTTAGCGGGGCACGAATCATTCGCTGCCGCGGAAGGCGCGATTAAAATTGCGCTTAACGCGAATAAAGCGCGTAAGACGCCTTTAAAAGTTATCTTAAATGGTTTAGGAAAAGACGCCGCTTATATCATTAGTCGAATTAATGGTTTTACTTATTACCAAACCGATTTTGATTTTAAGAAAAATAAATTAAGCGTTGTGAAGAAAGTCGCCTTCTCCAAAGGCCCCCGGGCACAAATTCGTTGCTATGGCGCGAATGACGTCACCGAAGGTGTCGAAATTATGAAGAGCGAAAACGTTGGTGTTTCAATTACTGGTAATAGTACGAACCCAACTCGTTTCCAACATCTAGTTGCTGCCACCTATAAAAAGTGGTGTTACGAAAATAACCGGAAATATTTTTCCGTCGCTAGCGGTGGTGGAACCGGTCGGACGCTTCACCCGGATAATATGGCTGCTGGTCCAGCCAGTTACGGCTTTACCGATTCCCTTGGTCGGACGCATGGTGACGCCCAATTCGCGGGTTCTTCTTCCGTCCCCGCTCACGTTGAAATGATGGGCTTAATCGGGATGGGTAATAACCCAATGGTCGGTGCGACGGTCGCTTGTGCGGTTGCCTGTTACCAAGCTTTAAAGAAGTAATTAATTTTAATTAAGAAGAGCCACTTACCTCGTAGGTGGCTTTTCCTTTATAATAATAAGTGATGAAATACGTACAAATCGCAAGCGTTGGTAAACGCCTTACCGCGACCATTATTGATTTAGCCTTATTAGCGGGTTTAACTTGTTTATTTTATTTTTGTGGTTTTTCCCAAGCCGTCGCGAGTGTCCAACACTTTGATACCCGACAAGCGGAAATTAATCAAGCGTGTATCGATAGTCATCTTTATGTTAAGTCAGGCGATCAAATTATTACTTATACTGAAGCGAATCCTGACGCTAAGAGCGAGGAGATCGAGAAAGAAGCGGTGGAGCCTTTTTATACTGATTATTTACCAAAGGTAATGCCAAAAAAAGATCACTACTATGATAAATATTGGTATGGTGTTTATGTTCTTCATCTTGAAGATACGGAAGGCTATTATGAAGATGAGCCAACTTACGAAGAAGAAAATCGCTTGTATAAATGGACGGATGCTAAACAAGGAACATTTGAACGTAAAAGCGGTATTGACGAACCACGTTTCTTAGAATTCTTTAGAGGAACATTTGGAACCGCAACGGTTGATCTAACTAATACGCCAAAGGTTCACGAAAATATGGTCGCGATTAGTTGGGGGAAAGTCCGTGCGACAATTTACGCTTCTATTGTGGGTTCTCTTATTCCTTATTTAATCGTGCCCGTATGTTTACGAAACGGGAAAACCGTTGGTAAACTTGCCATGGGTTTAATCGTCTTAACCGATGATGGTTATGAATACGCGAAGTGGAAACACATCATTCGTTATCTCGCCTTCTATTTATTAGAAGTTTTTGGTGGGGTAGTGACGATTGGCTTAACCCTCGTCTTCTCTTCGTGCTTAGTCCTCTTTTCCAAGAAGCGACGCGCGATTCACGATTATGTCGCGTTCTCGTGTGTCGTGAATGAACGCGAGTCCGTTTTCTTTAAAAACGAAGAGGAAGAACTTGCTTTCGAAAAAGCGAACGAAAGTGTATTGCAAAAGAGTAACGCTTAGTATAAAGTATATAAACGCTGGACCGCTAGCTCAGTTGGTAGAGCAATTGACTCTTAATCAATGGGTCCGGAGTTCGAGTCTCCGGCGGTTCACCAAAAGAAAATTAGATGTAGTTCGCTACATCTTTTTTTAATTGTTGTATAATCTTAATAAGTGAGGTATTAATCTATGAGATTAAACAAATTAATTGTTCCGCTAATAAGCGCTACTTTTTTGCTTAGTTGTGGAAAGAATCAACCAATCGAGAAGTATAAATTTACACTACACCCCGAGATTGATGTGGGAGAAATTAGTAAAGAATTTAAAGATGCTATATCTGAGGCCGCTAAGCAGGCTGATGTGAACCATGAATTTTTATATTGCTTTAAAGATGAGGCGGTTGATGAAGCTACTATTCAAACCGCTGCCGGCAAAGCAAACGAAAAATTCAATAACACTATTACTTGTACAGATGATGAATATCACGGTTCAAGAGCGTTTACGATCGGCAGCGATAAAGTTATTACCGGCTATATTCACCCTGATTTTGAAATCACCGGCGATATCAATCGCACGATAAGCGCAATGAGAAATGTCGATAATTATGAAAAAGGGAGCGGCTCTGATACTTATTATGCCGATGTTAATTATTACTTTCACCATATTAAAATAAGCTCCGATCATGCTTCAGCGAAGTTCATGGTTATGCTTGATATTAAGTATGGCGTAAGTGATCAAGAAATAACAAAAGCCGGAACGATTGACTTGGCTTTCCACGCCTCAGTTGAATTGATTAAATAACTCCTTGATTAGTTTTTAAAGCGCTCGCGCGAACGGGCGCTTTTTCCATTTGGTAGCAAAAAACGAGGAAGAAAAAGTGAACGTAAAAAAACCGAAACACTCGATAAAATCGAGTGTTTAAGGTGATTAGAAAAAATGCGAAATTTTATTTGACACAAAATAGGCAAAGTGATAGTATTGAAGGGCACGTCACCCAATTCGGGTGGTCCCTATACGTAGTATAGAAACGTGCATTGATCTTTGAAAACTGAACAGATGTACAACAAATAAAGTCAATTTTATTTTTGTTTTTTATTTTGAAAACACAAACCAGATAATTTAATTTTGAACTAGAATAAACTTTTTGAGAGTTTGATCCTGGCTCAGGATGAACGCTGGCGGCGTGCCT
>JAKSUV010000004.1 GCA_024408655.1 Bacilli bacterium | reverse complement strand
AACGTTGCATCGCCATCTTATCGTTTAAATCAACACCCTTTTCAATTTTGATTTGGGCTTTGATATAATCCGCGACCACTTTATCCCAGTCATCGCCACCAAGATGGTTATCACCACTAGTTGAGACGACTTCGAAAGTGCCATCGCCGATATCAAGAATACTCACGTCGAAGGTTCCGCCGCCTAAATCGAAGACGAGAATCTTGCCGCTTTTCTTGCTTTCCATGCCATAGCTAAGAGCAGCCGCGGTTGGTTCGTTAATGATCCGCGCTACTTCTAAGCCAGCGATTGTACCAGCGTCTTTCGTGGCTTGCCGTTGGGCATCGTTAAAGTAGGCGGGAACAGTGATAACTGCTTTGCTCACTTTATGACCAATGCTTTTCTCGGCGTATTCTTTCATGTACGCTAAGACTTTCGCACTGATTTCTTGCGGGGTGAAATCTTTTTTAAGCGCGTTGATGTGAACCTTTTCGGTTGTACCCATCTTGCGTTTAATACTCGCGACGGTGTCACTATTAGTGACCGCTTGCCGCTTCGCCGCGTTACCAATAATTTCTTCTCCATTGGGTTTAAAGGCGACGACACTTGGGGTCGTATTGGTGCCTTCCGGATTAGGGATGACTTTAACCTTACCATCCGCTTGTAAGTAACTCACGACTGAGTTGGTGGTACCTAAGTCGATACCAATGATTGTTTCTTTTGCCATAATATTTTTCTCCTTTTATTAATTAAGTTATTCGTTTTTACGACTAACGTTGTCGCCTAACATTAATTAGCGTCTTTCGGAATTTCCTCCTTCTTTGTCTCGCTTGGTTTCGTATTGGTGGAGACCACGACCATTGCGGGTCGGACCAAATGTTCTTTTAAGGCATAGCCTTTTAAGTTAACTTTCACCACTTTATTGGGTTTTTCGTTTTCTTGATAGACCGTTTCCATCGCTTCCATCGTCCGTTCATCGAAGTCGTCACCAATTTTGGGTTCGATTTCTTTGACGCCTTCATCTTCTAACACTTTCTTTAAGTTGTTATAGATATAAGTGAAACCCACTAAGTAGTTCTTAAGTTCTTCGCTTTTCGCTTCGGCGCCAAGCGCGAGATGAAATCCATCGAGAACATTTAATAAGTTATTAACGAATCCTTCCGCCCGATATTTAATCGCTTCGTGGTGATCTTTTTCAATCGACTTCCGTAAGTTTTCGGTATCCGCGTAGGCTTTATAGTAACAATTCTTCCAGTGGTCGACGTCACTATTAAGCTTTCGAATAGTTTCGTTTAACTTATCAATTTCAATTTTAAGGCTTTCGCTTAGCTTGCTTTCTTTCTTGGCTTGCTTCTTGGCTAGTTTTGCCTCGTCCATGCTCTTTACCTCCTACATTTTTAAATCGCTTGTTGAGTTCGCTACTTACATATTCAAGTAGACTCACCGCTTTATCATAATCCATCCGGGTTGGGCCTAATAAGGCAATCGTCCCGGTTGATTTATCACCGATATTAATGGATGCACTCACGACGCTCATATCATCATTCTTCTTATTTTTATCCGCGATGTGGATGCTTACGTTACTATCAATATCTTTCGTGGCTTTACTAATTTCTTTTTTAAGCGCTTCGGGATGTTCAAAAAGTTCAATCACTTTCTTTAAACGGTCCGCGTTATCTTTAAATTCGGGTTGATTTAATAATTCATCTTTCCCAAATAAGGCCATCCGGTCACTTGCGAAACGTAAGAAAGTTTCAAATAAAGCTTGATAGACCACATCGTGCTCAATGACATAGTCATTTAAGATGGGACGGATTGCTTCCATCTTCGGCACTAAGTCTTTGATGCTTGTACCTTTTAGACGATCGTTTAAAAGTTTTACGCAGTTAGTGATATCATCAACACTCACATCGTTATCAAAGACAAAGGTCCGGTTTTCAACATACCCTTTATCAGTCACTAAGATCGCGGTCGCACTATTTTGCGAAATCGGGATAATTTGAATACTAATTAAATGTTCATCATTACTATTATTCGCGGAGATGACACTCACTAGATTCGTCATCTTGGCTAAAATCTCACAACTTTCTTTAATCACGTTTTCCACCGATGCGACTTTTTGATTCATCACGGTTTGTAAACGCATTTTAATTTCGTTATTAATATTGTTCTCGCGTAAGTGCGATAAATAATATTCGTAACCTTGTTTACTCGGAATCCGACCAGATGAGGTGTGAGTCTTTTCTAGTAAACCTTCTTTTTCAAGTTCATTCATTTCCGCCCGAATCGTTGCGCTCGAAAAATCTAGACCATATTGCTCAATTAAGGTCTTACTCGCAACGGGTTCAGCGGTCCGAATGAAGTGCTGAACGATTAACTTTAAGATTTCCTCTTTTCTTGTCATATTTTGGCAGTCCTTCTTTTTAAGTGCCAACAACATTATAAGGAAGTAAATTAGCACTGTCAAATAAAAAGTGCCAAAAATTAAAAAATTATTTATTTACTCTTTGAGTAAGATTTTATAAAAAAGTTAAAATTTTTGCCTTTTAATTCTCTTTTACGTCCACCACAATGGTGTCAGTAATCTTATCAAAAACAGTTCGTTCAGTGTGCACCACGAGCATATAAACCGCATTAACAATCGCGAAGGGAATAAGTCCTAAATAAAGATTTTTTACTAAGGCAATTCGCCAAGAAATATCTTCGCCTTGAAGGGTAACGGTTTTAATCGCAAAGATGAGTGAACCTAAAGTGTAGCCATGTGTTGAACACAAAAATATCGTATTTAGTAATAAATAAAGTAGATAACAAGCGCCCGCCCCAATTAGCATCGCAAAGTACCAGGGGAATTTCGCTCGCATAATTAAAAGTGTCGTTGCCGCGATCCCTAAAGCAACTGGTAAAACGAAATCAATTAAGTAACTGAGGATTCGTTTTTCAAAGCGCGCAATATTCATCAGAATATCTCCCTTAATATTATATCAAGGAGCATGCTACCTTCGTAAGTGGTGAATAAATGCGTTTTATTTTTCGTTAATAAACCACGTTTAATTAAAGAAGTAATTACGGGTTTTTCAAGTAATAAATTCGTACCGAAGCGTTTCTTATAATCCGCTAAATTAATTCCGTCTTTCGTACGTAGTAACAACATTAAATAATATTTTTTATCATCTTCCTTGGTTACTTTTTCTTTGTTTAAGCGGTAACGTCCTTTAATATATTCTTCGATATTACGGGTATTTTGGTAGCGGTAGCCACGAACATAACCTGCAGCACCTAAACCTACACCATAATATTCTTCGTCGCGCCAATAGACTAAATTATGTTTACTCATAAAACCTGGTTTTGCGAAGT
This sequence comes from Bacilli bacterium, assembly GCA_024408655.1. Lineage (GTDB taxonomy): Bacteria > Bacillota_I > Bacilli_A > RFN20 > CAG-826 > UB1719. The sequence continues at coordinate 89,768 of JAKSUV010000004.1, read as the reverse complement.
TACTAGTTTCGTAACGAACATAACCATGTTTAGTTAAATAACGATAAATAATATCAAATTGGGTTCGGACTTTAGCGGAATCCATCGGCTTTTTATGCTTTAAATAAAATTTTGTACCCGGATGAATCTCTAACGCGTAAGTTGAAATATGTTTAACCCCTAGTTTTTGATATACCGCTAATTCTTTTTTAAGTGCATCGTTACTTAATTCGTTAAATCCATAGATTAAATCGACATTAATATTTTTGATATAGCGCTTAATTAGTGCTACTTTACTCATTACATCAATAACTAAATGATCACGGCCTAAGACTTTTAAAAGACGATTATCCATCGCTTGGACACCAAGCGATATCCGGTTCACATGATATTGCTGATATTGTTTTAATAAATCAGGATTAAAATCTAAAACATTACCTTCAATTGTGAATTCGGTATCGCGACTAATATAAGGCTGTAACGCTTTTAATAAGGGTAATAAATCAATACTAGTGGGTGTTCCACCACCAATATAAATAGTTTTAAGCGGATGATTAATCTTTAAACTTTTTAATTCCTTGATTAAAGAAGGAATATATTGTTTAACGTAACGCTTAATTAATAAGAGTTTTGGGAAATCACAATATGGACAAAGCGCGTGACAAAAAGGGATATGTAGATATAACGCCTTAATGTTTGGCGTTGTCGCTTTTTTCGTCTTTCTTAACGATTTTTTGTTGATCATATTCGGCCATCGCTTTGATTGTTTCTTCGTTATCAACTTTTTCTAAAACCCGGTCAAGTTCTTCTTTAACGATTTGGCTTTCAGTTGGTTTATCATCGTCCTTTTTAAACCACTTTGAATGGCGTTTCACCATAATGACGGCTAAAACGATTAAGCCGAAGAAGCCTAAGAGACCAAAGATGACAATTAACGTAACATTCATAATTATTTTCCCTCTATTTTATTTGGTGTATACACAAACTTATTCTTAATTTGTTCTTTCCGGTAATAGCCTAGATTAGTTAAAGCATCCATACTAGTCCGTGCGGTTTCATACACCACCCGTTCCTTCTTTTTATACATTTGGATGCTATAGTAGCTACCTAAGGTACAATGGCGGGCTAAGAAATGCGCTTGTTTTGGTTTTAAACGTGGATCTTTTTCTAATAAATAACGTTCAAATTTATTTGCGTCCTTTTCATCTAGACTCGCTTCAATCTTATTAATCGCAATCGTTGGCGCGACGCTTGTGGTTAAGTGGGGCGCACTTGGAGTGGTAATCGGTTCATGATTATTTGGTTCGTTAGGCTGGTTATCACTTGGTTTAGTTTCTTCGACTACTTCTTGACGATAATCATTTTCTAAACTTGTGACGTGTTCTTCAGTACAACTATGTAAGAAGCGTTTCATTACCGTGTTCATCACATCAATCGTTTTAATGAGTGCGTAAGTTAAGTCGCTTCCTCTAGCAACTTCTTTAAACTCTAAAGCAAATTCTTTTTCTTTGACTAAGAAAAGCTCAAAGGGTAAGACATAACTAATCGTTTCTAATTTGTCATTAGCTAATACCGCTTTAAAAGTTAATAAGGCAATTTCTTCGTTCATTTTCGCAAACGGCTTAACATAGTTAATAAAGAAATAAGCCGCACTCGCTTTCACTAGTGTTGGAGTTCTAGTATCTTGGAGGAAACGGAAGAAATTATCCATCATCCGTTCAATATAGGTAAACGGTACCCCATTATTAACTTTTTGATCCGCGTTTTCAAAATTAAAATTGCGGTATAAAGTCGTAATCTCTTGCCCGGTTAAATCAACATATAACTTTGTTAAATAGTCTTGGTTAATCATTGGCGAGATGTTCGCGTTATTTTCGTGCACTAAGAAGTAACGGCTTGCTTTCTTTTTGGCATCCGATACGCTTTGGATGTTATTAACCCCATTATTCATTACCGAGTTAATCGCCGCTTCTGTAATCGTCTCGCCATAATATAAAGCGACGTTCCGGACAATTTCTTGTTTATTAATTTTCTTTACGCGAATTTGTCCACTTGCATCCATATCGTTATAAACGGTAAGACAATGTAAAAGTGAGGCGTTGGTCTCATTCATCTTTTGAACAATCGCTGGTGTATTACAAACAAAATAATTAAGTTTCAGAATGTTATTTAAAGGAATTGGTTTATTAAATCTTGTCCGGTAAGAATAAATTTTTACCCAGACTGGATCAATAAGAGTTGTATTTAATTCCGCTTTCACGTCTTCTTTCTTCGCGTATTTATCATCCGTGAAGCGAACACCAACTTCTTTATTCGTGATATCACTCATGCCACTATTATATATACATACGCATGTGAAAGCACTAAAAAACTACTAAATTTTATAATTAATTTATCAATAAATTAAAGATTAATCATCGTCTAAAGAGAGAACTGACATAAACGCTTCTTGTGGGACTTCCACTGACCCCACTTGTTTCATCCGTTTTTTACCCTCTTTTTGTTTCTCAAGTAGTTTCTTTTTTCGACTAATATCGCCACCATAGCATTTCGCTAAAACGTCTTTTCTTACCGCTTTAACATCGGCGCGCGCTATAACTTTTCCACCAATCGCGGCTTGAATGGGCACTTCAAATTGTTGCCGCGGAATAATTTCTTTTAACTTTCTTACCATCGCCACACCACGGTTATATGCACTCGGACGATGAACAATCGTGCTTAAAGCGTCGATGGTGTCGCCATTTAATAAAATATCCATCTTCACTAAATCGGACGCCTTATATTCATCTAATTCATAGTCTAGACTAGCGTAGCCTTTGGTAAAGCTCTTGAGTTTATCAAAGAAATTAAAGATGATTTCACTTAACGGCATCGCGTATTTAATAATCATCCGGGTATCATCAAAGTAACTAAGATCTTGATAAATGCCCCGTTTATTTTGGCAAAGTTCCATGACCGCCCCAACATATTCTTTGGGTGCCATAATTTCGGCTTTAACGTAAGGTTCTTCAATCGAATTTATCTTAGATAAATCAGGTAATTTTGATGGATTATCAACTTTAATCTTCTCGCCATTTGATAAGTTAACGTGATAAATCACACTTGGTGCAGTCAAAATTAAATTAAGATGATATTCCCGTTCAAGTCGTTCTTGAATGACATCCATATGAAGTAAACCTAAAAAGCCACAACGGAAACCAAAGCCTAAGGCTTGGCTAGTCTCGGCTTCATAAACTAAGCTTGCATCATTAAGACTTAACTTATCAAGCGCTTCTTTTAAATCATCATAATATTTAGAATCAACTGGATATAAGCCACAATACACCATTGGTTGTAACTTCTTATAGCCAGGTAATGGAGTTGCGGTCGGATGATCTTTTAAAGTGACGGTTTCACCACTATGAACATCTTTGATGTCTTTAATTTGGGCCGCAAGATAACCGACTTCGCCAGTATGAAGTTCCTTAACCCGTAATTCTTTTGGAGTACGGATACCGATTTCGGTCACTAAATAATCTTTATTGGCCGCCATGAGATGAATCGTGTCGCCTTCTTTCACGTGTCCTTCTTTAATCCGTAATAAAATAACGACTCCACGATATGAATCATAATAACTATCAAAGATAAGCGCTTTAAGCGGAGCATTATCATCGCCCGTTGGTGCGGGTACATCGCGCACAATCGCTTCAAGAACATCATGAATGTTTTGTCCGGTTTTAGCGGACACTAATAAAGCCTCATCACCACTAATCCCAATCCGGTCTGTAATATCTTTTTTAACGCGGTCAATATCAGCGCTTGGTAAATCAATTTTATTAATAATCGGCAAAACCTTTAAATCGTTATCCACCGCTAAATACATATTCGCTAATGTTTGTGCTTCAACCCCTTGCGTAGCATCGACGACTAAAAGTGCCCCTTCACATGCCGCTAAACTCCGGCTTACTTCGTAAGTAAAGTCGACGTGCCCTGGCGTATCGATTAAATTAAAAACGTAATCTTCACCATTATCCGCTTTATAGGAAAGAGTCACCGCGTTTAATTTAATGGTGATACCCCGTTCTCTTTCTAAATCCATCGAATCGAGAACTTGCTCTTTCATTTCGCGTTTACTAATCGTGTTAGTCGATTCTAAAAGACGGTCCGCTAAAGTTGACTTACCATGATCAATGTGGGCAATAATACTAAAGTTACGAATGTGCGAACGATCAAAGGCCATAACGTAGTTATTTTACCCCTTTATTAAACGCTTTGAGTATTTCTTTTATCTCACTTGGTGTTGTTGCGACTTCATATTCTTGCCATTCTGCTTTAAAAAGTTTTCGGTATTCATGCGTTAGATAACGGTCGTCGATAAGTAACGCCGCTCCGACATCTTCTTCGCTCCGAATAAGGCGCCCCACCGCTTGACTAACTTTATTCATACCCGGATGTTTATAAGCGTAACTAAAACCATGTAATTCTTTTTGGTCATAATAGTCTTTGATTAAATTCCGACGGAATGAGATAGTTGGTAAACCAACCCCAATCACCGCGACGCCAATTAAAGAATCCGCGACAAGGTCAATGCCTTCAGCGAATGCTCCTCCGACCACGGTTAAACCAATAACACTCCGACTCTTTTTAGTTTTAAATTGTTCAAGGAAGGCAAGTCTCTCCTTTTCATCCATGGAGCGACTTTGAATATAAACTTCCTGGTTTTCTTTATTCATAAAGTGTGGAGTAATCTTATCAAGATATTCAAAACTTGGGGCAAAGATGAGATAGTTACCTTTTTTGCTACTAGTGAAAGCGTCAAGATAACTTAAAACTTTTTCTAACGAAGCGTCACGCTCCTTATACTTTAAACCGGCGGGAGCAATAATTAATTTAAAGTTTTCTTTCGGGAAAGGTGAAGGTAACACTAATGAATGGTCTTCTTTTTTACCACCTAATACTTCTTGATAATAATCAAGCGGCGTTAAAGTAGCGCTAAATAAAACACTGCCTTTTACTAAATCAAGCGATGTACGAATTCGGCTACTTGGATCAAGACACAAAAGATTAATTGATAAATCATCATTACTACTTTTACTAATAAAAAGCGCATCACTATCTTGCCGTAAGTCATAGAGTTTTAAGAAACGATTAAGGCGGCGTGAAAAATCAATCGATGTTTCATTTGGATGAAAAGCGTTATCTTTTAGATATTCGTTAATATTTGTGGATAAATTAGTGAACGCTAAGAAGGTTTCGTGATCAATATCTTCAATTAAACTATCGCCTAATTCATGCACTAATAATAGTGACTCAAAAATTTTCTTCACGCGACTCATCGCGCGTTTAAGTTTGTTATTTGCGTAACGATAATCGGCTTTAAACGCTTTAAATAAAGCGTAACTAATACTTTCGCTATACATTTCGCTCGCCCGGTCTAGTAAGTTATGCGCTTCATCGACTAATACTAAATAGCGATGAGCGTCATTATCAAAATAACGTTCGAGATGGACAATCGGATCAAAGAAATAGTTATAATCGGCAATCACGATATCCATATATAAACTAAGATCAAGGCTAAATTCAAAGGGACATAAATGAAATTTATCCGACACTTTCTTTACCATTTCCGTATGATAAAGTTTTTGGTTTTTAATCGCATAAATTAATGCGTCTTTTAGGTGAGTGTAATAATCACGAGCGAATGGACATTCATCGGGATTACAACTCGCGCCAGGTTTCGCGCAGATTTTTTCTTTCGCGGTAATATAAATCGCCCCCGCATCTAAGCCATTATTAACTAATAATGAACTAGCTAGATACGCAGCTTCTTTACCAGTATTCTTCGCGGTTAAATAAAAGATTTTATCGTTATCCGTCGTCGCAAAGGACTTCGCGAGTGGATATAAAGCGGACATAGTCTTACCAATTCCCGTTGGCGCTTCAATAAAAGCGACCCCGCCGTTTTGAGCAATCTCTTCACTAAGATTAATAAACGCTTTCTGTCCTTTCCGATAACTTTTAAACGGAAACTTTAGAGCTTTCGCGCTTTCGCTCCGGGCTAATTTATGTTCGTAAATGATGTGATAAAAGTTTAGATAATCATGAATATATTGAATAACTTTCGCTTCGAGTTCTTGATAAGTATATTCGTATTGGTGTTTCTTTCTTTTTTCGTCGACCTGCGATATATAAACTAATTCGATAATCGCTTTTTCTTTTCTTCGTTCTTTTAAAAACATATAAGCGTAACAAATTGCTTGGCCTAAATGCCACGCTTCATTTTTCTTAAAATAAATATCTAAATCTTCAATTGTTGATTTAAGTTCTTCAATCACCGGGATATCTTTTAGATAAATTCCGTCCGCTCGACCATCAATCGTTACCGTAAAACCTTCAACTTTGAGTGTCGTCTTTAAATAATATTCGGGATAATAATCTCCCACTCTTTTCTTTTGGTAAGTCGCGTGAATTAAACTCCCACGACTCATCGTATCTTGGTTATAAATCCGGTTATCAATATCGCCCGTCCGTAATAAAAAATCCACTAAATCGTGCACGCTAAGATTTAAACTTTTAGTGATATTCATATCACTAGATATTTTACAACAATTAGGCGGAAGAAAATATTATTCGCGGTCGACTATGCGGCTTTAGCTCACATAGAAAACATCTACATCAATCAAGCCTGTTATTTTCTAGACTTGACAAAAATATCAGAACTGAGGAAAATAGTAAGTGTATGTTTAAACGAGAAAAATATCTAAACCAACTAATTAGTGCCAAAGACAATCATTTGATTAAAGTCGTTACGGGCGTGCGCCGAAGCGGGAAATCGTATTTGCTCAATACGATATTTCGAAAATATTTACTTGCCCACGGGATAAAAGAAAAGCAAATTATCATGTTTGCGTTTGATTCGGTTGAAGACATTATGTTGTTAGACCAGTATATACCTGAAGAACCGACAAGAATTAGCGTTATTAGAGACGAAAAAGTTAACGAAAAGAAATTCATTAATTTCATTAAAGATCGGACCAAGCAAAGCAATATTAAATATTATTTATTACTTGACGAAATCCAAAATCTTAATCGTTTTGTGCAAGTTTTAAATAGCTTAAAGAACCATGACAATTACGATATTTATGTTACTGGTAGTAATTCTCGTTTTCTTTCAAGTGATATTGATACTGAATTTCGCGGTCGTGCGATACGCATTCATTTGTTACCACTTACTTTTAATGAATATTTCGCTAATAGTAATTCTAGTCCATCAACGGCGTTAAATGAATATATACGGTATGGTGGTATCCCGCTTGTGCAACTTGAAAAAACCGATGAAAACAAAAGCCTTTCGGCCATCAGCATTTATAAGGAAACCTATCTAAAAGATGTAATTGATCGTCATCCGTTAGTGCTTGAATCGAATATTGACGAGACACTTAGAGTAATCGCTTCGATGACTTCATCGTTAATTAATCCAACGAAGATTGAAGACACTTTTAAGAGTACTTATCGCCTAAAATTATCAAACAACGTAATTGCTAATTACATTAAATGGTTCCAGGAAGCGTACTTGTTAAACGTCGTTAATCGTTTCGATATTAAAGGGCGAAAATACATAGGTTCTCCTTATAAAATTTATTTTGAAGACGTCGGCATTCGCAACGCAATTTTGAATTTTCGTGAAGTTGACGAGACCGATTTAATTGAAAACGTCGTTTATAATGAATTAAGATACCGTGGCTACAATGTTGATGTTGGGGATGTTGTGATTAAAGAAAAGACCAATCGGTTAGACAAAAACAAAAAGCCGATTTATGTTGATAAAAATGTTGAAGTCGATTTTGTTGCTAATAAAGGCGGGAAAACGGTTTACGTACAAGTTGCTTTAAGAATTGATAGTGATAAGAAAAAAGAACAGGAATATAAATCCTTAAGAAATATTCCTGATTCGTTTAAAAAGGTTATTATCGTTAAGGAAGAAGGAAAACCTTACTACACTAACGAAGGATTTTATCGAATTAGTTTACTAGATTTTTTAACCAACTTTGAATCTTTAGACTAAAGCGTTCTTCTTTTTGTTTTATAATATAAATGAGGTTTTGTTATGGAACTAAAAATACTTAATAAAGAAGAAATCTATGCAGCGATTAAAGATGAAATCGCAATGTTATTACGTCGTAAGCCCAACGCGGTTTTAGGTTTAGCCACTGGTAGTTCACCTATTGGTGTTTATGATGAACTTATTAAAGCGAATAAAGCGGGTGACATTGATTTTAGTAATGTTACTTCCTTTAGCCTAGATGAATATTTAGGTTTAGCGCCTACTCATAATCAATCCTATCGTTATTTTATGAATGAACATTTGTTTAACCACGTCAATATCGATAAAAGTAAAACCCATGTACCAAGCACCGATAAAAATAGCGAAGACTACTATCAAACCTATGATCAAAAGATTCAAGACCACGGTGGTATTGATTTCCAAATCCTCGGGATTGGGAGTAATGGTCACATCGCTTTTAATGAACCCGGTACTGATTTTAATTCCTTAACCCACATCGTGAGTTTAAAAGAATCTACCATTAAAGATAATTCGCGTTTCTTCGCGAGTATTAGCGATGTCCCAACCCAAGCGGTGAGCATGGGTTTAAAAAGTATCATGAACGCCAAAAAGATTGTGATTATTATTACCGGAAGCAATAAGGCAAATGCTTTAAAACGCTTAATGAGTAAAGAAGTAACGACTGATTTCCCAGCGAGTATTTTAAATAAACATCCTAGTGTCACCATTTATGCGGATAAGGATGCAGCAAGTTTATTATGATTGCCTTTAAAAACGTTAATGTTTATTTAAATAACCACAAGATTATTAAGAGTGATTTAGTGGTTAATGGTGATAAGTTCACTTCGTTTAAAGCTAAGAAAGGCATTACTTTACCAAGTAAATATATTATTGTTCCTGGCTTTATTGAAGAACATATCCATGGTGCGAATGGTAGTGATTCTATGTATCCTAACGCGAAAGATTTACATAACTTAGCGCAAAGTATCACACGGAGTGGCACCACTTCTTTTTGTCCCACGACAATGACGATGAGTAAAGACGCAATTAAAAAAGCGCTTATTAATATCGCGAAGAAAAAATATGAACCAAGCGAAGCCAAAATCATCGGTGTTCACCTTGAAGGTCCCTTTATCGCCGAAGAATTTAAAGGCGCTCAGGACGCTAAATATATCGTTAAACCGAATATCAAAGATATGGAAGAATTTATTAACGCGAGTAATCACAAAATTAAAATGATTACCCTTGCGGTGGAAAAAGCTAGTCCACAATTTTTAAAATTCTTAAAACAAAATAAGATTGTTATCTCAGTCGGTCATAGCAATGCGAAATATCAAGAAGTGAAAGACGCTCTTCAATACGGGCTTAGTTCTACCACACATACTTATAATGCGATGAGTAAGCTCCATCACCGGGATATTGGTGTGACTGGCGCCGCCTTATCACTTAATGAACTTTATAGTGAATTAATTCTTGATCTAGTTCATGTGAGTAAAGAAGCCGCCCTACTTTTATTTAAAAATAAAGGTAAGGATAAATTAGTGTTAATTACCGATTCGACGGAAGCCCGCTATAAAAAAAGTGGCACCTATCATCTTGGTACTTTCCCCATTTATGTTAAAGATGGTCGCGCGGTATTAAAAAACGGGCAACTTGCTGGTTCGGTCTTAGAAATGAATGTTGCCTTAAGAAACGCGAAGAAGATTTTTAATCTTAGTCTAGAAGATACGATTAATTTAGCGAGCCGTAACGTCGCGAATAACTTAAAGTTAAATAAAGTTGGTAAGATTGCTGTTGGTTATTACGCTGACTTTGTGATTATTGATCAAGACTTTAATGTTTACCAGACTTATGTAAACGGTAAATTAGTGTATAGTAAACCAAAATTTCATTTATAATTGGCATTAATCCTTATTGACACAATTGCTATATTTTTTATATCACTAGTTTTATCTCTTTCGGTTTGTGTAGTATATAATAGTTTGTAGATGGAGAGACTTTTTGTATGAAAAAACTGAGTTTTATTGTAATGCCATTATTGACTTTATCACTTCTTGTAAGTTGTAATAACGGCGGCGGCGAAGGAGAACAAGTAGAATTTATGCTTTCAAGTGAACAACCAACAAAGGTAGAAGGTAAAGTCGCTACTGTGTATGTTGATTGGCAACCAGATGGACATCAGATTAAATTTAATTCTTTTACTTTTGTAACTCAATCAGGTGAAGAAATTACACCCAGCTTTGATCAAAAAGACGATCCTAGACCATTGCCGGTAACTATTACTTTCAATAGCGATATTACCGAAGAAATTAATGGTACATTAAGTTTCGCTTACGAAGATAGAACGGCTAAAACACAAGGTGAAAATAGTATTGATATTACTATTAAGCCAGAGAAAAAGTATTTTGATGTTTCTACTAGTGGTGAACATATCCATTACTACAAAGACAGTGGATTAGAAGTGCCTTTAGATATTGTTAAAGTCAAGAAAAATGAAGATTTTGTTTTTTATATGTTTGGCGAAGAGAACACCAACGAAAACAGTGAATCATATATTCCGCCAACAAGTCTTACCATCAAGATTAATGACAAGGTAGAGGACGACTGTTATTCGATTGAACCGGTAAGTGGCGAATATGAAAACCTATTAAAGAAAGTAACGATTAATGCTAATTATGTTGTCGGTGATATTGCTATTCAAGGCGATGGTGTACACGAAGATTACTACCAAATGAGATTTCCTTATCTAATCGGTCTTAGAAAACCAGAAATTCAAGACACGTTCTTTGAATACGATAGTGAAGCTACTTTCGAATTTTACGCAGCGAATGATAGTAACGAAAACGATGAGTTATTAACCGCTGAAAACGTTTTTGTCAATCTAGATGGTAGAGGAAAAGAATGGATTGCCCCCAGTACATCTAGTAGTGATGATGTAACGTTTGAGCACGACACAGTTAATGACAAATATTATTTACATATTAAAGGTAACACTATTACTAGCGCGACCACTAATGTAATCAACGTCGTGGCTCGTGCAAAAAGCGTTTCAATTTTAAACTCAACCAATTGGAACGAAATTAACCGAGCTTCTGGTAGAGGCTATGCAACTGCATTATTTGATATTGGTGACACTAAAGATATTGTTATCAACAGAGTAATATATCAAGTAAGAATTATCGATTTTAACAAGGATAATTTATCTTCTGATTTATCTAAGCAAGCTGGGATTACTTTTGAGTTCGCTAACATAATTAGCAATTTTGAAACACGTTGGGGTGATGACGTTAATAATAATCGTAATTATATTGAACACTCCGATTTAAATAAATGTCTTCAGGAAGAAGGTGCTATTTATAAAAGAATCCCACCAGATCTTATGAGTGTTATTAAACAAGTCGATAAGGTAGTCGACATTTATCAAAATGATAAATGGCAGGATGGGCATTACGATACTAAATTATTTCCACTTTCCGTTGGCGAAATTAATGGCGATTTAAGCACAAGCTATCAATATTATAAAGGAGCAGATGATGATAAGCGCAAAAAAGGAGCGGCTGGCAGTGGGCAATTTACCGCCTATTGGCTTCGCTCGCCTGAATTAAGCTCTGTTACACGCAATATTGGACTGATGGTTAAAAACAACGGCAGCGTCTGGCATAATTATGTTGATACTCCGTACGCTGTTGCACCCGCTTTTTGCGTTTGATTAACAACCACATTTTGCAATCCCCCCCCATTAATGCAATCGTTTTCGTCTTTGCAAATTTGATGAAATATATTTCATAAACATTTTTACAATATCTATGACCGTCTTATAAAGAAAAACCCCTCCAGTTGATCATCCAACTTTTGGGGTTCACTTCAGACGAGCGGGTTTTTGTTTTATTAATTACTTTTTCTCGTGTTTGGCCGTAGAAATTTCTTTTTTAACTGGTTTAGCAGTTGCTAATTCTTTTTCTTTTTTGATCATATAAATAATGACTGGAACAGCAAACAAAAAGACAATCGAAGCAAATAAGAAAACAAATTTATTCGGTAACAAAGAACCGTCTTCATAATAACGAGCATCAATGTAGCTCACGCCTTGACCGATATAAGGACCAGTAACCATTGGGATTAAAATAACGAATACCATTCGTACGCCTTGGAGTAATCCTGCCTCGCTTTCTGGAGTACAGTCACGAATCTTTGCGCCTAAGACAGCTGTTCCACAAACGTGACCGCTAAATAAGACAATGCCACCAAGGATAACACCGATTTGGTTCGTTACAAAGAACATAATGATGCCACCAACAATCGCAACAGCAATAGCGGGAATCATTACTTTGTTTTTGCCAATTTTATCTACGAATAAACCAAAACCGACTGTTAAGACGGATGCTATGCCTAAAATTAAACCAATAGTTAAAGTGAATTGCTCATTTTGAATCCCTAAAGTTTTTTCAATGTATACCATAAGATATGGGCTAAACACTTGAACGGCCATATTAAAGATTAAGAAACCAACTAATGATAGGTATAAAATCGGGTTCTGCTTTATTACCGATGGCTTAAATCCATGGACTAAGTTTTGCGCGTATGATTGACTTTTATTCGGTTTAATTTGATCATCCGGTAATAAGAAGATGAAGATAATACCCGAAACAATCGTAATACCACCTAGCATAAAGAAGAAGATATCCCAATACGGCTTATGTTCGCTGCTACGGACTAAAGTACTTTGAAGGAAAAGCGTTACAATAATAGCCAATAAAGGTAAGACTGATAAAACACTTTCGACTTTAGTTCTTACTTGATTATTGGTTTTTTCAGTCACATAAGCATTAAAACACGCATCGTTAGACGTGCTGCCGAAGAAGGTCATTACACAGTCCATAATCACAATCAGAGTGCCGCTAATAACTAATACGTTGCCAGTTATTGGTAAACCAATCGGGAAATAAGATAATTCGCCATTATTCGGCATAATAAAGGCGAAAGCGATAATTGTTATACCCCAAACGATGTAACCGCACGAAATAAATATTTTTCTTTTTCCAAGTCGGTCACTAAGAACACCGATAAAGATGGTGGTGAGTGTTGCAACCGCCGCACTCGCTGCAGTCATAATCGGAATAAACATAGTGCTATGAGATGCATCAACAACAAACAAGTTAAGGAAATTATTTTCAACCGCCCATGCAAATTGGCCAATTAATCCAGCAAAAATAAAAGATGACCAGTATCTTAAACTTAATTTATTTTTATTCACAAAAAACCTCAATACCTATTGTACTTAATCAAAGAAGAAATCGCAACTAGACCATAATTACTTCAATTATTTTGATTAAGTTATTAACTTCATTAATTGTTTTATTTGTTTATGCGGCTCGATGGTGATGGACGTAACAAAATAGGAATATCGATTTTTAATAGCTATTTTTACTATAATTTAAAACATACAGAGATTATTTAAAAATCTGCGTCGACTCCGCGAAAGAAACTAGTATCATCGTGATTAGGCTTATATAAATCATCAGGATCACCTAAATAACCTCGGTTATTAATAAAAATGTTTTCAATTAGACCGTGGCTCCCTTCTATTACGGGATTACTTTCGTATGTTGTTTTACCACCGCCAGTAATTTTTAAAATTGAAGCATAATGATTTTTAGTTTTATCTGGTTCAGCCGCGAAACCACAAGTTAGGTTAGTAAACACACTATTAAAATTTCCGTAATTTTCAATCATGTTATAAGACTTACCTTGTGAGTTCCACCACCATGTCGAACAATCAGAAAAAATCGCTCGAGTTGCGCATTTTTGCTCTAAATCGTCATCTTTTATTCCTTCTATCTTAAAAGCCGTAGCGAAATTATCCGCATAGCAATAATCAAGCACATTTTGTGCTCGAACATAGAAACCATAACTACTTTCGTAATCTTCAAAAGCGTTATCACCATCTAATAGAGGGTGAATGTTTCGTAGGACATTAGTCACCCCGGTTATTAAAACTCCGTGACGAGTGTGACCAATTCTCACGTTGGTGATGGCGTTGTCATGACCAGCCACCCACATTCCAAGCGAATGTTCGCTCTCGTTACAAATGATATCAATATCCGTTACATCAGCATCACTGGATCTAGAGTTAACACCACGAGCGATTTTTAAACCAACCTCAACGTCTTTCATCGAAACGTTTTGCACGCGGGTTTCTCTTCCACCGGCAATTTCTATGCCGCCGATTCTTTTATCTTTATTACCCTGAATAATTCCGCCTGTTAAACCGTAAACACTTCCCGGTGTTGTGGTGTCGTTTTCTCGGTCAAGGCCACCTAAGGATACCATATATAGATACTCATCTTGCCACTCTTCTATTTTTTCGCCATCTGGACGAAGACCTTGGTAATTATCCGCCGCTTTTAAAATAGCATAATTCGATAATTTTAAATCGACCGATTTAGTTGGATCGCCTGGTGTTCTAATTTGTTTATCTAGCAGATAGATTCCATCGCGGAAATATAGGGTGCGATGCGGGTTATTAATAATCAACGACTGAATTTTGTCGCTGCAGGGTGCCTTTCCGGTGATATCGACATAATTTGCGACATCAATTACCCCTAATTGTTCTTGTTTATTAGCGCATGAACTACACAACGGTAGGCATGCTAAAAATAGTAACAATTTGTTTAGATACATTTTCTTCATAGATAAAATCCTCCAAAAAAATTTTATATTAAATTAATAAATGCCGCAATTTTATCAAGAACATACGAGGAGTTATGAAGATTTTAGTAAAACCGCCCCTTAGCCCATCGTTCCTTTTTATTATTTTTTTAATTTATAATTAAATGCAGAAAGCAGGCGCGACCGGAAGCTGGTTGTCGAGAGTCAAACCTTCGTGAACACATTCACGTCGAATGTCGCCGGGTTGAGGTTTAGGATCTTCTTCACCTCTTATCCCATCACTAACATACCAGGCATATTTTCCGAAATCTGTATAAGGCGAACGAAGCCAATATGTTTGTGCAACATCGTCACCTAACGCAGTTTTGATTCTCGCTTCACGAATGGCCTCTTCATATAAGTAATCTTCGTAATATTTATAAATCATTCCTTCTTCTTGCATACCAACTACTCCGGTTTGCTTCGAAATTTCGCGATAAGAAAGTGGAAATAATTTTGTCGTATACGGAGTGATTTCATATTTCAGTAAAGTTGGTGTATGAACTTCAGACATAGCAACCGGCTTTGTGACTTCTTTGATAGCTCCTTGTAAGCTTTCTGGTAATTTTTTAAATATTGAATCATCGTTATCGTTTAAGAACTTATTAAGAGTGGAAAGATTGAAATGATAATTAGCTGAGATATCCCCATCTTCATGGTTCCAGCAAGTAGTAAGTATTTCTCCATCGCTCTTGGTAATGACGTTAGCAAATTCAAAAGTACAATGCGCTTCAGGCTCGGCATCTTCCGCGTTTTTATGATTAATATCAATTAATCGTACTTGATGAAGCAACCCATTAACTTTAACACCAACGATTTTACCTATTTCTCCTTCATTGGCGATTGGAATATCCCCTTGTTTAGTAGAGCAATAATTCCACCAATCCGGGAATTCATACCATTTAGTATTAGCGATTAATGTCGCAAAAACGATTTTAACAGCACCGGTTAAATATTTTTTATCTATTTTTAAGGTCGCTTCGTTCAATCGTAGAGGGTCAATGGTATAAGTGTAATCAGTAATTTGACTCCCGTTTATTGTAACGGAGGTGGGCTTATCTTGTAAACGATATCCATGATAAGTATCACCTACGTCAGCAGGAAAGGAAATCTTAGTCTCATAATCTACTAAAGTATTAATGGACGTTTTACTTAACGTAAGATCAATTGACCCATCGGAAACCAAGGCTTCGGCTGTATATATATTCCCGACTAATAAATCAATATAAACGGGCCCTGTAATATATTGAGCTTCAATTGAAATATACGCTACTGATGATTTTTCTTCAAGAATGTAGTCATATTGCTCTTCAGTAAGTGTGGTATTACCAATCTTGACACTGGTAGGTTCGCTTGGGAAAGTTCCGCTAGATCCGGTTGGAAGGCGAAAAGAAGTCTGATATTTAGAACCGCTAATTGCGATTTCTTTATACTCAATGGTTTTAGCGGCATTAACGGTAACAGTAAAAGTTATACTGAGATCAATATTAATCGGCCCAGTAACATATTGGCCATCGATTGAAAAATTTGCTTTAGATAATGTATTTTCAACAAGAGAGTAGGTATATCCCTCGGTAAGTATAATATCGCCAACTTTAACGCTGGTAGGTGCTCTAGGTAAAGCGCCATCAGATGATAAAACAGTTGCGTATGCTGTATTAGGAATCGCGGTTTCTTTGCCGACTTCAATCTTTGCCCCTTTTGTAACAAAAACTGAATACGCATCAAAATTAAGTTCAATATCTATTTTCCCAACAACATACTCGGCATCAATGGAAAATTCTGCCTCATTATCGGATTTTCTTGAGTAATGGTAATTACTAGATTCAGCGCTTGCAATAAATACCTTTATCTTAGTTGAATCGCTAGGCATAATATATCCGTCTATAGCAACTAAATCAGTTATATATTCTTCGCCTTGAATAGCGCTTGGATTCTTAACTTCAACCCCTTTGTTACAAGTAACATCATATTTTTCAGGATCGGGAGTTGGCGGTGTTTCGCCACCACAATTTGCGAAGAACGGAACCATCATTAGTAATACTACTAATAATCTTGTCTTGCTCATGTATTTTTTCTCTCCTCACCTCTAATTAGTTAATATTGCTCATATGTACTTGAAAAATTGTCTATTCACATCAGCTTTTTTTGGTAAAAATTGCTTTTATGCTTAATGTACCGCCATCAGTGCTTGGAGGAACAGCAAAAGAATATGTAGCGCCGGTGATTGAAATTGGATCATCTTCATCGATTTTAAGTTGAGCCGTGTAAACATCTTCATCATATTTTAAATTAACCGTTAAATGATCACCTACTTTAACAACATCACCGCTTCGATAATATTTACGTAAATCATCACACACAGCAATCGATCCGCCTGAATCAGATGATACATCAATAGTTCTCGTGGAGTCTTTTATAAACGAAGGGATAGCACTAATATTTAATTGTTGACGTATTTCGTTAATTCCGTTCACAACACCCATAAGTTGATTATTTGGATCAGGAATGACATAAAAAGGTTCTTCATTAACATAAACATATTCAGGCAACGGATCTTTACCATTAGTAGTAACTACTAAGTTAAGTTTAGTATCATAACCAGTTTCTGTTTCTCCTGATACAATTTCTGTACCGCCACGATAAGCTTTAATTTCAACATTTGGAGTATTCGTGATGTTAATTTTATTTCCTTCTTTGGATAGTTTCATCACGAATCCGCCGTTATCGTTAATCTTAATTGTCTTCTCGGTGTTGCTATTTACGTAAAGAAATTCATATGCAGCGTTAGTTTTCGACACAGATGAATCACCATCTTCATAAAACATATCACAACAGTAAGTTGCACCAGTGTCTAAAAATTTAAAATCACTAAATTTAATAGTATAAGAGTCTTTAGCGTCATCAAAGATGCCGCTTATATACCAATCCCCATTGCGAGCTTGACGAGCAAGGACTAACGACAAATCATCACCGACGTTAGGAGAACCGCTAATAAATTCAGTCCGTTTCCAACTAGACGGGAGATTGCGGTAAAAATTCTTTACGTGAGGTCTAATTGCCACTGGGTTAATGACGCTCTCAAAAACATCTGGCTTTGATGCAATACAAGTACAGCCCGATTCCAAAACAATCGGTATGCCCATTTGTGAGACCAAATTCATATTAGTGCCTTTCCCAGCATTTACATAAGGGGTAAAGTCGACCGGTCCGACCACGCTACGGGCATAAGCATTAGAAAGAATTAATGTTGGATTAATATAATCACTGCCCTTTTCGTGTTCTTGCCCAAAAATTGCTTCGCGATTAATTACGTTAGGATACGTTCTTCTCTCACCGGTTGGTAAATTACAACCATGCACATTAACTACTAGATGATATTTCGCAGCATATTCATATAATTTCATAAGTTGTCGATCAAGGTTTTGGCATGGGTATTCAAAGAAATCAGCTTTTACTCCTTTATATCCAGCGGCTGCTATTGCAGCTAAACAACCGTCCATTTTGGCATAATTGTCGGTGGCATCACAAATTTGAGAATTATGAATCCAAACAATCAAACCAACATTTTTTTCCTTAGCGTATTGGACTAGTCTGTTAGAATAAAGCTGCGGAGAAAGCATATAATCATTACACAAATGATCATCATCTTGATGACTTGTATCAATTAGACCAACATCTTTTGCTAGCCATAGTTCAATTTTCATTGGCCAACCGGCATCCATAATGTAATATTTCCATCCCATTTCGGAAGCAAAATCAACATATTTCTTAATAAATTCTTCATCGGCTTGTTTATCTTCGCTTTCTTTCCAACTCCAAGAGCAGGTGCCTGGTTGAATCCAAGATGTATCTTCAATTGCGCATTCATTATTAAGATGGTCAACAATATCAGATGTAATAATATCCCCGTAAGAGCCAATAATAAACACTCGCCATGGAGAAACAAAGTTATTCATGCTAATCGTTCTAGGTGTAAAATTAAATTCCCACGTACGTTCTTGCTTCGTTGGCATAACCTGGAGGTTAGGGCTACCTTTGCTACTATATAATCCCGAATCGCTATAAGTTCCATTTAACCCCGCTTCGGCAAATAAGATGGCGGGTTCACCTTTTTTTGTTTCTAAAAACGGAAACACTCGATAGGTGTGGGTATTAAGTGAACTAGAATTTTCGTAAAGTCTTTCGTAATCCTCTTCATATTTACCCTGATCCCCTTGTTGATAGATATATCGACAATTATCGCCTGTGTAAACAGCAAAAGTAGTTTTCTCAGTGTTGTTAGTATCCTCTTTATCATTAACTATTCCATCCGAATCAAATTTATAACGGAAAGCAAAACCGGTGTCATATAGTCGACATTCAATTTGCATTTTTTTGTTAGATGCATTTGTTGCAGTTAATGTATAAGAATTATAGGTGTAATCGACACATTCTCTTTTGCCTGAACGTGTATTATAGGCGTCGTGTATTTCTGTCGGACCGAGCATTTCTACAGATTGAAAAGAATTATAAAAATTATCTTTAGTGTTTTCGGGTTTTTCTCTATCACCGGTGATAAATCCTAACTGGTTATTTTCGTAACTACCAGATTGAGTGTTTCCTTTTAACGAATAATATAATTGTTTAGTATCCGAATTATAGATAATGGATATATTTAAAAATTGTAAATGCTTGTCGACACCAGGAGATACCATCTTAAATTCTTGAAGGTTACCGGTAACAATCGGTTCTACTTGAGCAATGGTTTCGCTAGGTTTTAAACCATAAGCACTCCCACAAGATAATGAGCCCGCCGCTGATACTAATATGAGTAATTTAACTAATAACATTTTATTCATAACTTTCTCCTTATTGCAATGAACCAAAAGAACCATCGTCTTGGAATGATGGCGGATTAAAAGAACCGTCAGCTTTGAGCAATGGATATGTAGTTGGATTATCTAGTTTAATTTCTTCTGTTGGTAATGGAATAAGTTCTCCATAGTAGCCAGCGCAAGATGAACGCATCGTGCAATAAATGTCTTGATCGTCTGTCATCGATATTCCTTGCGCTCTAATAAAATCAGCAGTAGTGCTAACTTCAATCGCTGGGAAAGCGCCTTCTTTAGTAGCGTCATGATAATATACATGGACTAGCTCAGGATGATTGACTTTTCTCCCAACCCCATCGGTTATTGATATAATTTCGCCCGAAGTAGTAAAATTCACAATAAAAACACGCTCATTTAATGTAGAACTCGTATTATCGGTTGTAAAAGCAAATTGATAGGTTAAATCATCTCTTCTAAGAGTAGATGAATGAATCATAAATGCAAAATTTTCGTTCGCTCTACTAGTTGCAATCCCACAACCCGGGTAGAAGACTTGAGGAATCATGCAGCACCAAAGAGTAAGATAAGACTTATAAGCGCCAATATTTAAATCTATCACTTCGCCTGTTTCCGATATATCAATAGGAGCAACTATCGTCGGCATGTCTAAAATATAAAACTCTTCAACGCTAGTTCTACGAAGATTACACTTTAGCAGCAAATTAGTGTCATATTCTTTTAGATCTATATCGTAGTAGGTTGAACCATCATAAGTAGATTTAGCCTTCCCGTTATAAGCGGAAATATCATAATTAGCATAACCATCGTTAACCTTTATTTTTAAAGGTTTATCATCTAAATCATCATAATTAGCAACATAAAAATCTTTATTAACTTCATCTCTAATTTCTTCAGGAGAAATAGTTAGTGTATCGTAATTAGAGACCCAAGTTTGTCCGGCAGTGCATCCGGTGCTTAAATCAATTTTAATTTCATAAGTAACATCAGGATCAATGGATTCAAATTTATAATATCCGGCTGAATCGGTTGAAGTCGTTTCACTATATGCCCCGTTAACTGAAATTAAGGTAACTTTCATCCCCGCCACCGGATTTTGCGCATCTTCTCCAAGTTCACAAACAGACCCTGCTACTCTGAGCTCATAAGAATAGAAATCGTATGATACAGTACCCGCAACATCTCCTGGCGGAATAATAAATTTAATTTGGTGTTCATTGTCAGGATCTAAATCCCAAGAAAATTTTTCGTACTTCTTCCCACCAATCGTTACGACCACCATTTGGCGACTAGGCACCCGATAGCCATCTTTAAAAGTAATGATTGCTGTGTATCCAGATTCAATTGTTGGTTTTGGAGTTCCACTATCATCAATGCCTTCTAAATATGTACGGCTACTGGGTTTATAAACGTCATATTGTATGGCGCTGGCTCTAATATTCCTAATAATAATGTCATGATCCCCAATGTCTTTTGACATAATAGATAATGAATTACCAACAAGAGTGTATGGTATTTTACGTTCTGGCATAGTAATATCTAAAACTTCTATCCCAAGATACTGTTCACTATAAAGTTCATATCCGATTTCAAACAAAAAATTAAATTTTAAACCATAAGCAGCATTAAATGCAGTGTAAGCTTGGCCTTCATAAAATTGCATGTTGCTTGTGTCAATGTGTTCGTGTATATCTTCGAATATAGCGTAATTAGTATAAGTCACAAAGTTAGCAAAAACTGTTAGATCGTCTTTAATCACAAAGTCATCCTTAACTGGCGCTTTATTAATATCTGTCCAACCCTCAAGCAAATCTTTTATTTGTCGAGTCGGTTTTTCATCTAAGCGCTTTAGCACTTCACCAAATTTCTCACCTTTTTCTACATCATTTACTTTACGAGTTGTAGTCCCATCGCTATATTTTCCGTCGTTAGCATGGAAAGTGACTGTAAAAGTATTAACCGCATCAGCGCTAATGATTAAGTCGTCGGTTAATTTAGTGTCGTCGGTTATAAAATGGAAAGAATCTTTTACTTCATAGTGACCACTAAAATCTTTTTTCCCAGTAGTAATCGAATTAACATGGATGTGTTTATCCATGTCAGCGTCGGCTGGGTAAATATAGAATTCGAGATTTTTAGCACCTTTAGTGAATTTAATTGAGTCAACCGCTTTTGCATCAGGCGATACGCGTAACTCACAGTTAGTGGAGTTTTCTAATTTAATAAAACAATCGTCGTTGCTACAACCACAGTTAGTTAAAAGGGGTGTGACCATTGAAACTGCAACAAGGAGTTTACCTTTTTTCATTACATGAAAACCTTTCAGTTTTATACTATATTAAAAGTCCTTTAATCGCAAATCAAAATGTGTACTCATTATTGATTGTGTATTTCTAAAAAAACGATACGGTTTATCTATTTAATTAAAAACTTTATTTTATTAACCTTACAGAGAGTTGCGAATTCTTTATAATCATATGGACGAAAGTTAGTTCTAAATAATTCATGTTGCCACTTAGTGATATTAAACATTGAAATATCTTTACCTTTAGCCATATCTAAATATATTGATTCCCAAGGTTCGGTCGTATAGGTTAAACCTTGAATAAATCCCCAAATATAGGAACCGATTTTCTGCTTATTTAGCCAAGGATAGCAATCATAAAATTCATTATGATTTACGCGGTTTAACCACTCAGTAACAATAACTGGTTTACCCCAAGATTTAGCCGCTAAAACATTTCTTTTAAATTCTTTAAAGTTTAAATATGAATGGAAAGAACAAAAATCGGAAAGATCGAAAGCGTGCTGTTCAAGTTTGTTAGCGGGTTTACCATCTTTAGTCACGGTTGACCATACATCAGCGGCGAGAGGCTGACTCGGGTTTAAACTTCTAACAAATTCAAATAAAGTATCTAGAATGGGCATAGCCTGTTTAGCTTTTAAGGTATTTCCAGGTTCATTCATTACATTCCACGCGAAGATAATCTTGTCATCTTTATACTTTAGAACAATCTTTTTAACCATTTCTAAGAATAGGGGTCTAGTTTCCTTATATTCTAAATAATGTTTGTAATCTCCCTTCTTTAAGTGCTCCTCGCGCTCGACATAATCGCGATTAAAATGATTGTAGTATAGCTTTTGGGGTCCTAATTTTTTGGCAACGAATTTATTGCCAAAAGGAAGATCTTCTTCATACGCTAATACCATCATAACTTTCTGGTGGTATTTTCTCGCTAATTCAATATAACGCGATAGCGTTTTCATAAACTCTTTGGGCTCTTTATAATAAACATCAAAATTGGCCCATAGTCTTATCGTATTAAAACCTAATTTTTCGGCAAACGCTAATTCCTTCTCGGCTCGGAGTAAATGTTCTTCACGATGGTAACTTTGCCACATATCTAAACGATTAATAACGTTACTCGGTAAAAAATTCGTACCGGTTAGCCAAGGCAAGGATTTATACCATTCATTGATGGCCTTTTTTGTCCATTTAGTTTTCATAATTATCTAATCTTTCGCCAAAGTTTTATTTAAAACTTATCTTTTACATTATATCTTAATTAATCTAAATATAAACTTTACTAGACCTATAACGCTATTTACTAACTCGTCAACTATGATGCATTTTATGAGTATAATTCGTAAGAATTAGCAAAAACTCGTGATACAAAGATATAACAATTGTGTTCAACAAATCGGGTTTATCTCAAACAAATTATTACTTACTGACGGTAAATAAAACGTCGCCGGCTTTAACTTCGGCCGCGTCAGTTCTATTCTTAATCTTGTAATCACCCTGCATTAGAATCACTGGAGTCGCAATCTCATAACCGCTCTTCTTGATAAAGTCGATATCGAAGGTTCCTAGTAATTCACCTTTCTTAATTTTTTTATCTTGCTTCGCTTTAGTAGTAAAACCTTCACCTTTTAAATTGACAGTGTCTTGACCAATGTGAACTAAAAGTTCATAACCACCTTCAGCGGTAATGCCATAGGCATGTTTCGTATCAAGTAAAGCACTGATGGTTCCGTTAACCGGTGCGAAGATTTTGCCTTCGGCTGGAATAATGGCAACGCCATCACCCATGATTTTACTCGAGAATGTTTTATCCGCTAATTGTTCAAGCGGAACAACTTTACCAGAAATAGGCGCGTAGATAGTTAATGGATCTGCGTCGCTTTTTTTGAACCGATCAAATAAACCCATACAAATACTCCTTAATATATTTATATTATAGCAACTATTTTAGGCTCTGACCGATAATATAGGGATGACCGTTTTTATAATCAAGTGCGTTCATCATATTTTTCCCTTGGGGTTTAACTTTAATTAATTCGATTAGTGCATCTTTGGCTTGATAGACTAACGCCCCTTCAACAAAAGCAATATGACCAACTGGATAACGGACCGTTCTTTGTTTGATTTTGGCGGCATAAATTTTTAACTTTTCTTCGCCAAGAAAAAGATAAGCGCCGGGGTTATCCGCTAAAGCGCGAATATAGTTAATCTGGGTTTCCGCGGGTAAAGTTAGATCAAGATGTTCTTCTTCCGGCAAGATTTTCGGCGCGAAACTTACCGCTTGTTCATCTTGCTTTGTCCCTTTTAAAGTCCCTTCTAGTAGTTGTGGTATATAAGTTATCGCAACTTTACTTGCCGCTACACTTAATTTATCGGATAACGAAGTATAAGTATCATTAGGCGTAATCACTACTTCTTCTTTAGCGTACATTTCACCCGCGTCCATCGCCTCAACCATGCGCATTAAAGTAATACCAGTTACTTTCTCACCATGGATAATCGCTCTTTGAATAGGTGCCGCTCCACGATACTTAGGTAAAAGTGAACCATGAAGATTCACACAACCAAAACGCGGAATATTTAATAAACCTTTAGGAATAATTTGCCCATAGGCAAAGGTAATAATTAAATCGGGCTTTAACGTTTCAACAAATTGATAGTCTTCTTTAATCTTTTTAGGTTGATAAACCGGAATATGATATCTTTCAGCGACAATCTTCGTGGGTGTTTTCGTTAGAACTTTCTTCCGCCCCACTTCTTTATCTTCTTGACTAATCAAGGCGACAAAATGAAAACCCGCTTTAATTAAAGCTTCAAAAGTTTTGGCACTGATTCCGGGAGTGCCCATATAGATTAAGCGATAATCGGCGATATTCATCCTATATATAATTATATATTCACTCGCTTAATAAGGTAAATTAACTCTTCATTGTAAATTAGGTAATAATTTGCTATATTATATCAAGTCAAACGAGGTAATCTTATGGCGCAAATTAAATCACAAATGAAACGAATCATCACCAATGAAAAGGCCCGGCAACGGAACTATTCAGCGCGGAGTGCGTTACGGACCGAGATGAAAAAAGTCAAAGCCGCGGTTGAGAAAAAAGATAAAGCGGCCGCGACGGCTGCACTTAAAAGTGCGATGCGCTTAATCGATAAAGCAGTTAGTACCCATGCGGAACATAAAAATACCGCTGCGCGACAAAAAGCGGAAATTCAAAAACTTTATAATACTTTAAAGTAAATAATTACGAGCGAAGTTAGTAATAAATAAACTAAACGCCACAAAGCGGTCCACCCGACCGCTTTTTATTTGTTTATCTACGACATAAATATCATCAAGAATCTTCGCGATTCCGACTTGTTTAACTGCCCTTGCGTTTACTAGCGCCATCTTTACCCGGAACTCTTTCGCGTTTAATTGCTCTGCAATCTCTCCTAGCCCCTGGTCGTGACGATTAAGATAATTAGCGATATACATAAAGCGGAATTGATTGGCAATCATCGTTAACAAAGCGCTGGGGTCCATACTTTTAGTAATTAAGTCGTGATAAATAAATAAAGCGTCATCAGTTTTACCAGCGAGTAAAGCGTTAGTTAAAGTAAATGCCCGGTCTTCTAATGGTTCACTTACTAATGTAACAACATCATTAATCGAGATATCCTTTTTATATAAACCCAGTTTTTCAATTTCGTTAATTAACCGGTCACGGTCATTAATCGTACGGCGCGCTAATTCACGGACGGCGCTACTAGCAAATTGTAAACCGCTTTTCTCGACCAATGCTTCCGTATAACGTAACCATTCGCCTTCCTTTAGTGGCGCAAACCCAGCAAAGTGAGCGCCCGCTTCACTTAACGCTTTAAACACTTTATTACGCGCATCAAGTTTATCCGCATAAACTAAAAGCACTAAATCAGTTTCTTCAACTGGATGAGTAAGATACTTAAGTAAAACATCATAGTCATTATCTTTATTAATCTTTTCTTTACTTTTGCTACTAGCGACAAAGAAAGCGTCTTCGACGACCACCACTTTTTTATTTTCAAGCATCGGTACTTCTAAACAATGATTAACGATTTCTTGAACCGTTACTTCTTTCGCGTCCACCCGGACATAGTTAAAGTCATTAGGTTCACCTAAAGAGGATTTCATAATCTTCCGGGCTTCCCGTTTTAAGAAGCTTTTTTGTAGTTCGCTATAATAGACGTAAATCATTACTTCATATTATATATGAAAACTATGCGCGTAAGAAGTTATTTCCATAGTAAATAACGCTCCCAACTTCATCGGTCCGATGGTAAGGAATCTTAAGACTTTCTAAATTCATTAAGACCTCCTTATTCGGATGACCGTAATAATTATTTTTTCCAACACTAATAATCGCGTCACTTGGATCAACCCATTTTAAAAATTCATAGCTACTTGAAGTCTTTGATCCATGGTGACCAAGTTTTAATAAATCGATATTTAATCCTTTTGGATAGGCATTCATTAATTTCTTTTCAACACTAGTTGATGCATCCCCCATCATTAGGACCCGGCGGTGCGCTGCGGTCAATAATAAAACTTGAGAGGCATCATTACTATCTTTTGCTTCACTTGCCCAGGCGTTAAGATTTTCAATGACTAAATCACTAATCGTAATTTTAAACGCAGATTGATTATCAATGATATGTTTAACATTAAAGTTATTCTTTAAACTATTTAATGCACCACAATGGTCATAGTCATCATGCGAGATAAAGACATAGTCTAATTGATATATTCCTTTCTTTTTTAAATACGGAATGCTCACTTCCGTTGCGATGTCTTTATAAGTAAGACCACCCGTATCAATCATGATGTTATAAGCGTTATGTCGCACAAGACAACAATCGCCTTGCCCCACGTTTAAAAAGCAAATTGAATCAGCGTATAAATATTCATACGGCACAATCTGAATTAAGAAAGTTGCGAGTAACATAAATGTAAATAATCGCGACCGCGCGTAATAAAACGCTTCAAAGTAATAGATGATTAAAAAGAACAACAAATAATAAATGATTAAATAATATTCGTTAAAATCTTTGAAGTTAACCGTTAGATCAATATAACTAAAACCCTTTAAGGTGTAATTAATGCCACTAGTTAAAGCGTTAAAGTAAGGTTTAATCGGGTAAGAATAGAAACTTATCACACCCGAGAACATTAAAAGAAACATCATTGGCGTTAAAATCGTTTGAAAGGGAATGGCTAAAAGATGAAACTCGTGTTGGTCCATTAAGGAAACGGGGAGTAGAAAAAAGAAGAGGAAAACGCTTGTTTTAAGGAAAACTTGGTATCGTTTCCCGCGGTTAAGAGTCGAGCGAACTAAAAGAAAAGTAAGTGACAATAAGAAACCAAGATAGAAACTAGATTGTCTAGCTAGGTAGTGGTTAAAAAGAAGCATCGTGATTCCTACTAGCGATATCACTTCAACATAAGTAAACCGCTTTTTTAGTTTCCCTTCGTTAATTAACGAAAAGACTTTAAGATACAAAATACGTCTCACCCCCACTTTTGGTAAAGTAAAGATTAAATACCACGATAAAATCAAAAGTGAACCAATGCGACTGCCGCGTTTATCAAAGCGAAGAAAAAGAAAATATTCAACTATCCGAAAAAGAAGACTTAAATAAATTCCGGCGTTAGAAAATAAGTAGATGAGATTAAGAGAACTCGCGAGTTGAAGTGATTCGCTGTCATAATTTTTCACGTTAAAAAGTAACGCATCAATATAATCGCGTGCCCCGCTATCAAATAAATTAAGAAACATTAACTTATACGCTTTAAGTTTAATAAAATTATTAAAAATAGCGTCACTCCCACTTACCACTAGTTCACGACTCACGCCTAAATTACGAAGATAATGATAAAAATTGAATTCACTTTCTAGTGATGTATCAACGAGTTCGTTGAGGTTACCCGAAAAGCGAATAATATCCCCAATTTCTTTACTGTTATTATTTTCGTAAACAATGAGTCGCTCAAATTTACACCACACGATATAGTAGTTACTCCGGGCTTCGATAACGATGCCTAGATAACTACCTTCAATCGGATTAAGACGTAAATTAAAAAATGAATAAGCAACACCAACAACAACCGCTACGGAAAAAATTAAGCCGAATTTCTTGGGAAAACGCCAAAAAATAAAAATAGCGACGCATAGCGTCACGATTGTTAAAGCGATAAGATGCTCACCAACAATCGTTAAGCCAAGGAATAAACCAAGAAAGACTAATAATAATCTCATTTGAGGGTGACATAGTCTTTCATCTTTTCAAACGTCGCTGCGCCAATATAGCTTACGTCTTTTAGTTCTTCAATCCGTGCAAAGGCGCCTTTACTTTTTCGATACTCAACAATGTTGTCGGCAACGCCTTGATTAAGGACAAATCCTTTAACCGCATCAATCTCTTCGGCGCTCGCGGTATTAATATTCACCTTTTCGATAGGTTCCGATGAACAGGTTTCGCTACTCCGATAGATTGGCGCAATGTAAAAACTTTGTTTGTTCGCTAAAACGAAAGTTGAATTATAGGCTTTGGGATCCGCATTACTAGTGACATCGCCCGCCGCGGCAATTAAATCGGCAAGACTACTCCCGGTATCAATATAATAAGTCCCAACTTTATTGACTTCACCCGTGATACTCACGGTAATGGTATTACCAATTGGTTCAGTCGGATCGCTTCCTCCACCCCCGGTCGCATTATCCACTGCGTTAAAAACCGCTAGTCCAACTACGGTTGCTAAGATTACTAAGATTATTATTTTTATCATCGTTCTTTTCCTCCTACATTAAAATATGTATTTTTTTACCACCTGACGCGAATTTATTTTTATATTTATTTATAAATATAGAAAACCGATACATTCAATTGTTCTTTTCTGTTCTGCTCGTGTTCTTATTATCGTTAACAAGCGCGGAATAATGTGTTTTTAACGCTTAATAAATGCATAAAAGCCAATAAAGTTCGCTTGAAAAAGTGTATTAACGCCTTGAAAGTTCGCTATAAAAAGTGTAAAGTAATTACGAAAGGAGCAATAAATGAGCGAGAAAGAAATAATATTTAAACGTAAGCTAGAGACTGAATTTCAAAACTGGTTCGATAACCTAAAAGAGGAAAAGGCTCTACTAATAAAAGGGTTGAGACAAGTTGGTAAATCTACGCTTATTAAAGAATTTGCGCATCAACATTTCAAAAATGTTGTTTATATTGATTTTATTAAAAACGAACAAATTAAAGTTGTCTTTAAAGGCGATTTTGATGTTAACCGAATAATTAGAGAATTATCTTCTTATGATGATTCGTATCGATTTGTGGCAAACCAAACGGTCATTATTTTTGACGAAGTCCAAGAATGTAGCGCTGCTAGAGCGTCAATTAAATATTTTATCGAAGACGGCCGCTTCGCCATTATTGAGAGCGGGTCGCTACTTGGCATTAAGGGCTATAATCCAAATTATAAAAGTATTCCAGTTGGATTTGAGCATTCTCTTACTATGCATCCGCTTGATTTTGAAGAATTTTTATATGCTAAAAAGGTTAATAAGGTTACCATCGAGCAAATCAAGAAGTGCTTCGCTAATAAAGAAACGGTGCCAGAGGTAATCAATAATCGATTTAAAGATTTATACCGCGAATATTTAATCGTTGGCGGGATGCCACGCGTCGTAAAAAAATATATTTTGTCTAACTCTTTTTCGTTAGCTAAACAAGAGCAAAACGATCTGCTCGAAGAATTCAAGGATGATTTTGGTAAGCACTTAAATCAAAACGAAGACGTTATCTATAACAAACACTTACTGAATAATATCAATAAAGTATTTGATTCGATTCCCTCCCAGCTTGCTAAGGAAAACAATAAATTTGCTTACGCACAAATTATGAAAAAAGGGCGCAGTGCAGTTTTTGATCCTGCCATCCAGTGGCTAGTGGAATACGGACTTATCAAAAAATGCTATAACCTCAGTCAATTATCACAGCCCTTTAGCGGAAATAAGATTGATAATTGTTTTAAATTATATCCGACCGACATCGGTCTTTTGATGGCGATGCTAAACAAAGATTCATCGATTAATTTAATAAGTGATAAATACGGGATATACCGTGGAGCAATATACGAAGGCTTGGTGGCGGATTCCATGATTAAGAATAATCATAATTTATATTACTACCATAAGGATTCAGGACTCGAAATTGATTTTGTTACCGAATATAAAGGTGATGTTACCCTAATTGAAGTAAAGGCTAAAGACGGAAGAACTAAATCGGCCAATGTGGTTCTATCAGACAAAGAAAAATATCCCAATGTCCACAAATTAATCAGAATAAAGGACGCGAATATCAGCGAAAATTCTAAGATATTAACTATTCCGCAATATCTTACTTTCCTGTTATAACACAAACACGATTAAAGTTTTTATAGCACAAGAAAAAACCAGGATTACTCCTGGTCTTTCTTGTTAATTTAATTAGTAACGTCTCCGACGAGCCTCTTCGCTTTTCATTTTGCGACGTAAGCTTTTAGGATAGAAGGCTTCGTGCCGACGTACATCATAAAGAACGCCCGATTTATTGACCGAACGCTTAAAACGACGTAATACTTCGTCAAGCGTTTCACCTTCACGAACAACTGTCTTCGGCATAACTTCACCTCCTTAAAACTTTCAATATTATTATCGAAATCACTATCTTTTGCAACTACTTTGTAAAGATTTTACCCGCGTAACTCTTGGCTTCTTCCGTCACATTCATTCCTAATTTACGGAAGGTCTTCATATCCACAACCGGTAAGATCACGCTTGAGTGGGCTTGTAGACCACGGAGTTTCGGTACTTGTTTAAGGACCGCTTCCGCTAACGGATTTGTGTCAGCTTGTAAAGCTAAGGCAATCAAAACTTCTTCCGCGTGAATCCGTGGGTTATGGTTGCGTAAGATATTAACTTTTAAATCCGTCACCGGTTCAATCACCCGGCGCGACAAGATTAATTGTTTATCTTCGATATTGGCAAATGATTTTAAGGTATTAAGTAATAAGGCGGCCGGGGCACCTAAAAGTTGACTGCGTTTCGCGGTAATAATTTTGTTCCCTTTTTCTAGCGCCATACACGGAACACCTGTTTGGGCAGCTCTTTCGTTACACGGCTTTACACATTTCCGGTCATCGACTGAAAGTTTCGCTTCACTCATAATAATGCGCGCTTTTTCCACCGCTGAATCTGGTAACTTACCTAAGAAGTTACTCTTCATAGTTTGGAAATATCGACGAATGATTTCATCATTACTCGCTTTAATCGCCACTTTTTTATTTTTAATCGCAAAACCAACCATGTTAACACCCATATCGGTTGGGGATTTATAAGGCGAAGAGCCATAAATCTTTTTAAAAATCGCTTGGAGTAATGGGAAACTCGCGACATCACGGTTATAACTAGTGGCCATCCGGTGATAGGCTTCAAGATGGAATGGATCAATCACGTTAAGATCATTTAAATCGACAGTGGCCGCTTCGTAGGCTAAATTAACGGGGTGACGTAATGGTAAATTCCAAACCGGGAAAGTTTCGTATTTTGCGTAACCCGCTCGGACATGGTTTTTGTTTTCGTGATAAAGCTGACTTAAACAAGTTGCCATCTTGCCACTTCCTGGACCCGGCGCGGTCACGACCACTAATGGACGAGTGGTTTTAATGTATTCGTTTTTCCCTAAGCCGTCTTCGCTCACGACTAAACTAACGTTTTCCGGATAACCATTAATCTCGTAATGTTTATAAACTTTTACGTTGTTGGTTTCTAGGAAATGCTTAAAATTACGAATCGCATCGTTTTCTTTATAGAAACTAAAAACTACACTCGAAACATAAATCTTTACATCGTTAAACGCGTCGATTAACCGTTTCACTTCGTCTTGATAGGAAATACCAATATCACTCCGCGCTTTATTAGAAATAATGTCATCGCTATTCACAACGATAACAACTTCTAGTTGTTTCCGTAAACTTAAAAGTAGTTTTAATTTTGCATCGGGTTCAAAACCGGGTAAGACCCGCGAGGCATGATTATCATCAAAGAGCTTGCCGCCAAATTCAAGATAAAGTTTGTCGCCAAAACTTTTGATCCGCTTCTCGATGGCCCGCCGTTGGACCAAGACGTACTTGCGCATGTCAAAGGCTTGTGCTCTCATAAACAAAAATGATTATAGCAAATTTCTTGATAATTTTTATTAAAAATAAAAAAGAGCCGATTGCTCGGCACTTTTATTTACTTAACGATTGCATAATCGCAACGCCACTACTCGCTCCAATCCGGGTAGCGCCCGCGTTAATCATCTCAAGGGCTTCTTGGTAAGTATGAATTCCGCCACTCGCTTTAACGCCCATCGTTTCACCAACAGTCTTACGCATAAGGCTCACCGCGTGGATAGTGGCTCCGCCAGTTGAAAAACCGGTTGAGGTTTTAACAAAATCCGCTCCCGCGTTTTTGGCGGCTAAAGAAGTCGCAACAATTTCTTCATCCGTTAATAAACAAGTTTCTAAGATAACTTTTAAAGTGTGGTTTTGGCAAACCGTTTTAATCGCTTTAATTTCGTTTTCAATATATTGATAGTCATGCATCTTCGCGTGACTAATGTTAATCACCATATCAATTTCGTCCGCGCCATCTTTTAAAGCGTTACTGGTTTCGCTAACTTTCGAAGCACAAGTAGTCGCACCTAACGGAAAGCCAATCACGGTGCACACTAAAACATCGCTCCCTTGTAATTCTTTTTTTGCAAGTGAGACAAAACCCGGGTTTACGCAAACGCTTTTAAAATGATATTGTTTCGCTTCTAAGCAAAGCTTACTAATTTCGCTAGCAAGTGCGTTTGCCTTAAGTAAAGTGTGATCAATGTAACGGTTAATTTCCATTAATTACTTCTTTTTCTCGTCGGTTTTCTTTTCGTCTTTTTTGCTCGCCTTTTTATCAGTTTTAGCGGGTGCAGCATTCGCGCCTTTATTTTTCTTTACGACAATGGGTTTACCATTATAATATCCGCAGAAGGGGCACACTTTGTGTGGTTGAATCATTTCACCGCAGTGTGGGCAGGCGACTAAGCCTTTCGCGCTTAGTTTAAAATGCGTACGTCTTAATCTTTTACGAGCTTTACTAGTTCTTCGTTGTGGAACGGCCATAAGTATTCTCCTTTAGTTAACGCTAAATATTATAGTAGATAAATAAAGCCCCTGACAAGCAAAATTAGACATTGTATAGTTTTTCCTTTATAACTACGATAAATACTGATTATTTAGTATTAATTTTTGTTAGTTTAATCTTATGAACTGAATTTGGTGCATGGTGCGCGTAGACACGCAGATAGTTACTAGTTAAACCGCTATCATTAGTTTCAAAGAGCACTTCAAGTTTTCTGTTAAGGAAACGTTTTATATAATTTGCTCTCATCGCTTTAGCGATATCCATCACTTTCTTCACCCGCGCTTTTTTGACTAGTGGCGATAAATCTTTCATAAGATATGCCGCCGTTCCTTCGCGCGGAGAAAAAGGGAAGACGTGCATATCAGCGAAATTAACTTTTTGAATAAATTTTAAAGTTTCTTTAAAGGCTTGTTCGTCTTCATTAGGATAACCGACAATTAAATCAGTGGTAATTGCGATATCAGGACGAATACGACGAATCGCGTTTATTTTTGCTGCATAATCTTTTGTTAGATATTTACGGTTCATCATTTTTAAGACCCGGTCTGATCCTGATTGAAGTGGAATATGTAAATGCGAGGCAATATTTGGATATTGTTTTAACAGCGTTAAAAAGTGATAATCAATCTCACTAATTTCGATACTAGAAATCCGTAAGTGATATAGTTTTGGGAATTTTATCAGAATATCTTTCAGTAAATCCGCAAAACGATAATGTTTAAATTCTTGCCCATAACTTGATGTATCAATTCCGGTTAAAACAATTTCTTTATAGCCGCGTTTTAATAATTCACGAATCTCAAGCAGAATAGCGTGAGGATCACGACTCCGTAAACGACCACGGGTGGTTGGAATAGTACAATAGGAACAGAAATTATTACAGCCATCGCTAATTTTAACGTAGGCCCGGGTATTTTCAAATAATGGCGCTATCCCTAATTCCTCGTATTTAACTTTATGGCGAAGATAATCAATAGTTTGAACGGCTTGTTGTTTCTTATGCTTTGCTTGGTAATTTTTAATTAAGGTCGGTATCTTCTTCCGTTCATTAACCCCTACTACAATATCCGCGGCGCATTCTTTTAATACTTCTTTCGGATGATGATTCGCGTAGCAACCCATCACGACAATAATCGCGTTTGGATTAAGTTTTCTTAGTTGACGAATATGTTGCCGCGATTTTTGACTCGCAACATGGGTCACCGTACAAGTATTAATAAGAGCGACATCAAAATGTTTATCATCACCACGCTTAAAACCCGCTTGGTAAAGTTTCGCGGCAACCGCTCCTGTCTCGTATGCGTTTACTTTACAACCTAAACTACGGGTAATTAATTTCATGAAAATAAGTATTTACTTATGGGGTTTAAAGTTCCGGGCACTAGCGACCGCGAGTTCCCAACCCGCTAATTTTTGTGCGACCAGTTTTCTATCCATCTTGGGCGTATAAATCTTTTGGTAACGATGGTTTTTCGCAATCGCGGTTTGGCTCTTATAAAAACCGGTGAATAAGCCAGCCATATAAGCCGCCCCTAACGCCGTGGTTTCAACACAAACGGGTAATTGCACCTTTGTATTTAAAATATCGCTTTGGAATTGCATTAAGAAATTATTAGCGCTTGCGCCGCCATCAACCCGTAACGCTTTGAGTTTAATCTTGGTTTCATCTTGCATTACGCGCAAAGAATCAGCAATTTGGTAAGCCACGCCTTCAAGCGCTGCCCGACAAATATGTTCTTTACTAGTGCCGCGAGTTAAACCAAAGAAAGCGGCCCGTACATCGTTATCCCAATAGGGAGTTCCTAAACCCACAAAGGCGGGGACTAGATAAACGCCATCGGTATCTTTTACCTTTAAAGCTAACTTTTCACTTTCGGGCGTAGATTTAATAATTTGTAAACCATCGCGGAGCCATTGAATTGTCGCTCCACCCATAAAGACACTGGCTTCTAGGGCGTAGGTCACATGATGATTAATTTCCCAGGCTACGGTGGTGAGTAAACCGTGTTTACTTAAAATTGGTTTATCACCAATATTCATGAGCATAAAGCAACCGGTACCATAGGTATTTTTACTTTCGCCTTTATTAAAACAGGTTTGTCCAAAGAGCGCGGATTGTTGATCACCAATCGCCCCACAAATATGGGTATTGGATTTAAAGAATTCGGCTTGACCAAAGTCTTCCGCGGTGGGAGAAATCTTGGGTAACATCTTAAGCGGAATATTCCAAATCTTTAAAAGTTCAGGATCCCATTTTCTTGTCCGAATATTAAATAACATGGTGCGGCTGGCGTTAGTGACATCACTCACATGTGAATGACCATTTGTTAATTTATAAATTAACCAGGTTTCAACCGTGCCAAATAATAATTCACCTTTTTCCGCCCGCTTCTGGCCGTTTTTAACATGGTCAAGAATAAAGCGAATCTTACTCGCCGAGAAATATGGATTTAAGCGTAAGCCAGTCCGCCTAAAGATAAAATCAGATTTTTTACTTCTTGCGTCGCATAGACTCGCGGTTTGGCGGGATTGCCAAACAATCGCCGGATACACGGGTTGCATGGTTTTTTTATCCCAGACAATTGTCGTCTCACGTTGATTAGTAATCCCGATGGAATCAATTTCGTCCCATTGGACGTTTTCTTCTTCCATGACTTCTTCAATACTACCCACCACTGAAAGCCAAATGTCTTTCGCGGATTCTTCCACCCAACCGGGTTGAGGGAAGGAGGTTTTAATGTCCCGTCGGGCAATCCGGACGGGTTTTCCTTGGCGGTCAAACAAAATTGCTCGACTACTGGTGGTTCCTTGGTCGATGGCCATCACATACTTCTTCATAAGTCTTCTCCTTATTTAAATAATGCTTCGATATCTTTAATTTCTTTTGGAATTTGGGCACTTAAGACGCGGTGACCCTCTTCGGTCACTAAGACATCATCTTCGATGCGCACCCCGATTTTTAATTTTTCAAAATATAAACCAGGTTCAACGGTAATCACCATTCCGGGTGCATAAGTTAAATCGCGTCCACCCACATCATGGGTATCAAGCCCTAAGGGATGAGAAACACTGTGCATGTAGTAATTAGTGATATCATCCGGCTTTTTAATTAAACCTTTTTCTAAACAGCGAGCGGCTAAAAATTCTTTCGTAAAAGTTTGGAGTGACTTAAAAGTCATTCCTGGTTTAATTAATTTAATCGCTTCTTTATTCGCATCTAAAACAATTTGATAAATTAAAGCTTGTTGGGGCGTAAATTTTCCGCTGATTGGATACGTTCTTGTGACATCCGCGCTATAACAGTTATAGCCACTCCCCACATCACAAAGCAAAACGCCTTTTTTATCTAGTCGGTCATAAGGCGTTGGATAATGTAAACAGCATGCATGAATACCCGAAGCAATAATGCTAGGAAAGCCAATTTCGTGAGTGCCTTCATCTAAGATGGCGTGGTTAAAAGCGTTATAGATTTCGACTTCACGGTTACATTTCCCTTCTTTGAGAAGGCTTGTAATCTTAGTTAAGCCAATATTAGTAATATCAATCGCTTTTTTAATACACGCGACTTCTTCTTCGTCTTTCATTAAACGCATTGAAGTTAAGATTGGATTAACATCCGCGATTTTATAATCACGAAATTGCGCCGATAAAGTTTGGTAACTATCCGCCCCATAATCTAAATATAGTGTCCGATTATGACTCATTAAGCGGTCAACTTCTTCACGCAGGGAACTCGTTAAGAAAACTTCATCAACGAGCGATGCATCTAGCGCTTCTTTTTTGGTTAATTTCCGGCCAAACCACACTTCTTGATGGCGGTCATAAGCGTCAATAAATAAATAGGATTTAGCGCGGTCCTTATCAATTAAAAAGAAAGAATTAACTTGTTTGATATTGGCAAGATAAAAGAAATTACGGTTGAGATAAAACGGATAATTATTATCTTGGCTCGCTTTAATGATTTGACCCGATGATAAAAGAAGTAATGCGTGATCAGGTAAAGCGTTAAGTAATTTCTTTCGCCGGGCAATTAAGTAATTCATAGTGCGCGATTAGTTTCCTCCACCGTGAAGTTTTTTACCCGATAAGTTTTTAGCACATTATCGAGTGGTTGCTTCGCAATTATGGTTAGTTTAATTGTATCATTATAGGAAACATTTTCAAGTTGATAACCGGCATTTTTTAATTTATTAAAAGTCGCATAATCCGTTTCAATTTGGTAAACATAAACATGAGTAATTTCTTTCGTTTTAGTTTGGTTAATGACACTAGTTACCGCGCTTAGATAAGTCCGTAAAAGGCGACTAGCACCTAATTTCACGCCACCAAAATAACGCACCACAATAATGAGTGTTTGATCTAACTGCTTTTCATCAAGAATTTTTAGGAAACCTTTCGCAATCGCACCCGGTTCACCATCATCATTACTTTTACTCTGGTTTTTAATCTTATAAGCGTATAGATAATGACGTGCTTTTGGATAAAGATTTTTACACTCCAGTAAACGCGCTTTTACCTCATCAGTTGAACTGACAAAGAAAAGACACGCGATAAATTTAGATTTATCGCAAGTAAGGGTAAAGACTTCATTATGAGCAGGGATAAACATCAAATTGCACTTCTTATTATATGTTATAATATTTTCCGTGAAAAAGTTTCATAAATGTCCAGAATGCCGAAACGAATATGATGCTTTTTTAAGTAACTGTCCAACCTGTAATGCCCGCAATAAAACTTTTCCTTTAGAGCCCCGGTTTGAACGAATGATTTTTTTAAGCGACTATAAAGAAGTCGTTTTATTTGTCGCTGGTTTCTTTGGCTATTTCTTATTTTCTTATCTAATGCAACTCGGTTTATCAACCCTACGGTTTGATGATATCTTAAAGTCCGCGATCCAAAACCTTGTCGCGTATGGCGTTGTCTATGGAATTACCCTATCAATCCTTTGGACTGACTTTGGCTTAATTATCCAAGGCGCCCGGAAGTGGCGGACGATTATTGCCGGACTCATTGGTTGTGCAGTCACAATCGGTTTTTGTTTTGCCTATCAAGGTATTTTACTCGCCGCTAATGTTGGCTTTGTCCCAGATAGTAACCGTACAATGATTCTTGCTATCATTCGTAATCAACCGATTATGGCTTTCTTTATCTTTGCGCTTTTTGAACCCATCGCCGAAGAATTTACTTACCGCTTAGGTTTATTTACGGTCGTTAGAAAACGGAACCGGATTTTCGCCTATATCGCTCCGATCCTTGTTTATACCTTAATCCGGGTTCAGTTTATGGGTTCTAATCCGATTAACGAATGTTTAAACATTCCGATTCATCTTGTCCCTGCTTTCTTATATTGCTATTTATATGAACACGAAGGCTTTAGTGCTTCGGTGTATGCTCACGTACTCGTAAACCTCGTGACTTTCGCTTTAGCTTTAACTATTCAATGAAAAAGAGAAACTTCCATTTACTTAATAGCTTAGCGTTAAAAATTATTGCCGCTTTCACGATGAGCTTAGACCATATCGGTCTACTTTTAATGACTTATAGCGGCTTAACGGTTGATGATCCCGCTTTCTTTACTAGTCCCCTTAGTCTTACTGGTCATATCTTTTGTTGTATTGGTCGCTTAGCCTTACCCTTATTCGCCCTTTTGTTTGCGGAAGCGATGCGTCATAGTCACGATAAAGAAAAATATTTAGCGAAGATGGGCTTAATGACCATGATTATTATGATCCCCGAAGTCATCATGTATTTTGTTTGGCATATTAACTTCGATAATATTTTCTTAAGTTTTGTTTGCGCTGCGAGTTTTATCTTACTCATCGAACGAAAAGATAAGAAGAGTGTATTAGCAATCATTCCTTTAATCGTTGTCATTATGGGCTTTACCGCCAATCTAGTTGGTAGTTTTAACGAAGCGGATGTTTTATGGTGGCCCACTTTCTTACGTCCCCAATATGATTTATACGGTTTCTTAATGATGGTTGGTTTCTATTTCTTATACCAAGTGAGCGACTATTATGTATTAAGTGTCGCGAAAGATCATAAAAACGAACGACCGCTAGCGGAACTACGTTCATCTAGCTATTATCGAAGTGTGAGTAATATCCTTTGGGCGGTTTATCTTTTGCTGTTAACGCTTTTCTTTTGGCTCCTTAGTATTATTAATTACCACTTCGACATTTATTCCATGCCAATTCAATCGTACGTTTTATTCGCAATTATCCCAATTCTTCTTTATAATGGTAAGAGGGGGTATAAAAACAAATACCTACAGTTAAGCTTCTATCTCTATTACCCAATTCACTTAGGGATTATAGTGTTAGGATTCTTCTTAGGATTTGGCTATCTACCCGGACTCTAATTTATGATTTACGAATATAAGAGCCGACAACAATTCAATATGCTTAAGCTAGAAAAGGAAGTCTTGGTCGATTTTTACGCGGATTGGTGCGAGCCTTGTAAAAAGATTGATCCACATCTAAAAAAACTTGCTAAAGAATGCCCCCACTTAACAATCTTAAAAATTAATATTGATAAATTTCATATTGCCGCCGCGATGTATCACATCACTAGTGTCCCCACTTTCATCCTTTTTCAAAACGGTTCAATTACCCGGACCGCGATTGGTTACATGGATTACCCACAATTAGCTAAATTCGTTAATTAATTTGTGGTAAGATAAAACCTGCTGCAGGTGTAGTTCAATGGTAGAACATCAGCCTTCCAAGCTGATTACACGAGTTCGATTCTCGCCACCTGCTCCAACTCATGAATTTTGAAATTGTTTTAGCGACAAGCAACCAACATAAAGTCGAAGAATACCGCACTTTACTTAGTAAACACGGCATTACTTTATATTCGTTTAAAGATCTTAATTTAGCGCTACCAGAAGT
Organism: Bacilli bacterium; assembly: GCA_024408655.1. Taxonomy (GTDB): domain Bacteria; phylum Bacillota_I; class Bacilli_A; order RFN20; family CAG-826; genus UB1719. The sequence goes on along the minus strand of JAKSUV010000004.1, from coordinate 49,779 downwards.
CAAAGAGAACGGGAAGACTTTTGAGGAAAACGCAACGATCAAAGCGTTGGCGGCCGCCAAAATTGTTAATATGCCCGTTATGGCGGATGACTCTGGTTTATGTTTAAAAGCCTACAAAGGTTTTCCTGGTTTAAAGACAGCACGCTTTGTAACTGAATGCGGGAATCAAGTCAAAGCCAACCAAAAAATTATTGAGATGCTTAAAGGGAAAGATCGCTCTGCGACCTTTCATTGTGTGATTGTGTTAGTGAATCTTGCGAAAACTCCTTTAGTCTTTGAAGGTATTGCTGAAGGTAGTATCGCTAGAGACTATGATGTTAAAGAAGTCGGCTTTGGTTATGATCCCATCTTTATCGCTAAAAGCGATGGTAAAACTTTCTTTCATTTAGGAAGTAAACGCAAAAACGAAATCTCCCACCGCGCGAAAGCGTGTAAAAAATTAGTGACAACTTTAAAAGTTAATAACTTAATTTAATAATTTAAGTGGTAATTTTTACTACGTAAATGGTGACCGACAAAGTAACCACCAATAAAGAAGGTTAAACCAATCCCTAAGACAAGATAAGTCGCTAATGGATTCATGTCTTTAATACTTAATAAGATAAGTCCAATTATCGATAAGATTATGCCTAAACCAACCACCCCATATAAATACATCCGAATCTTGTAAAGCTTTTTGGTGTTAGGATAAATATCGACGATGACTTCGCCTTTCGCGTTATAAAAATCGTGCTTATCATTACTAGCGTTTTTGACCGTAATCTTTTCTTTTAATAAATCATTCACTCGCTTTATCTCTTCATTAATGACTTTGTCATTCTCTAGGAAAGAAGGACGATATTTACTAAGCGCTTCATAAATTGATAAATCCGCTTGTAGATAATCTAAATATTCTTTAAGAGCGGTCTTATATAGATTAAGCGCATAATTAGATTCATGCGCATGCGCTTTAAAAGCTTCGATCGCTTTATTAATATCTTCACGAATCCGCATTAAATATTCGCCTAAGACACTCGCGTTTTTCTCGCCAATCTCTACTTTATCACTGCCCTTAAGCAATAAATCGGTGGCCTCTTTAATATGAATCTCGTGTAGATTCGTGCAATAAAGTTTACTAATCGCGACGCTTAATAAAACCGTTAAGTCTTCAGGGACAATCTTCGCAAGCGAAGAATAAATGGTAAACGCTTTCGGATAATCACTTGATCCAAGTAAGGCAATTTCACCCCGTCTTTTATAAGCGTTAGTGGTTTTCGCTAAATGTTTAAGCGCGGAATCAGTAAAGACTTGTTCGTGACAATTAGGGCAAGTAAATGCGGTCATCTTTTCATCAATACTAATAACACTCTGACATTTTGGACAAATCGCTTTTTGCATACCTATTACTCCTTATCACTACTCCGCCAATCATCAATCTTAAAGGTTAAGGTAATGGCAAAGAAGATAATCGCCACTACTAAGTCAAGAATCGCGTTAAGACTCGTTGGCTCTAATAAATGCGCTAATCCACCATTACCCACAAACGAAATCGTTTGGAAAGTGACGAATACCATATAAAGGATGGTAAAAGTAAATAAAGGATTGATGACTTCATCAATCCGCCGAAGGCCATAAATGGCGTAAAGAGAAAGAATAAGTTTAAAGATAACGGTCGCAAATTGTAAAACTAAGTAAGAAGTTTCTTCAATGATTGGACCTTGGACTAAATGAATAATTTCTAAAACTAAAACGGTACTTGAAACTAAGGCCAAGATGACACCGAAGGTAAATAAAATGTTTCGTAAGATTATTTCTCGTTTCACGACCATTATTATAACTTATCTTGAGTTATTGTGGCGAAGACTTTACTATATTATTAGCGAGGTAAATCTATGGTCTCAATTAAAAAACAATGTATCAGCGAATTTCTTTGTTCGCTTTTAGTCGGCTTCTTTGGTCTAAGTTGCTTAGTCTTGCTTAGTCCCCAAGAGCATCTAATCGATCAATACGAATTCTCGATGCTATTTGGCTTAGCCATTGCCTTTACGGTTTTAATCTTTGCTCCTGTAAGTGGTGCGCAATTTAATCCGGGCATTACCCTTGCAATGGTGATAACTAAACGCCAAGATAAAAAGACCTTACTTCCTTATATTGGCGCTCAACTCGTTGGTTGGTTCTGCGGAGCTGCGATGGTGTATGGCGTCTTTTATAACGTCATCAGTAAGATGGCTGTTAACGATGCTGTCCAATTATTATATTGTAACTACAATACCGGCCAATGGTTTGCCGCGATCCCGCTTGAACTCATCTTTACCGCTTTCTTAATTATCGTTGTCATTGCTAGTAACGATGAGAGAATCGTTAATAAACCAAGCCGGGCGCTCTTCCCACTAGTTTTAGCGCTTTATATCACCTTTGCGGTCACAATTGCTGGTCCCTATAGCGGTGCTTGCTTTAATTGGACACGCGACTTTGGCCCTCGTTTATTCGCTTTAATTTGGGGTGCCGCGCATGGCGCTGATCTAAGCTTAGTCTTTGGTCCCGATTGCCAAGCTCTTCTTTATCTATTTGTGCCTGCCGTTGGTGCAGTTCTTGGTGCGATTGTTTATGACTTTGGTATCGCTCGTTTATTACCGAAAGTAAAAACGGCAGTAAAAGAAAAAGAAAGTAAACCCAAGAGTAAAAAGTAAACTATTTACTATAGTCTTTTACTAATGCATAATGTTTTTAAAAAAAATAGGAAGGGAAATCCTTCCTATTTAATTAATAATAATTAGAAAGATAATTAAGCAGCTTTCTTGCTAAGAATAACGCCGCCGACACTAGATAATAAAGCGATAAGACCTAACACTGAATAGCTAATTGCGCCTGATCCTAATTTAATAACGCCGCCTTCAATTTCTAGTTCATCAAGATTGTTTAATAATTTAAGCGTGCAGAATGACATAATGACGGCAACAAGAATAACGGCACACATAATAATAGCAATTAAACTTATTGCATTTTGATTAATCTTCTTTGAAACAATCCCAATGATGATAACAAGAGCGATGGCTAAAGCTATCATCGCAATAACAAAGAGCGCGGTTAATCCCGCATAAGCGTCGAAATGAGTCTCAAACGCATCGACCCAAACGCCACCAAACATTAATGAAAACATAGAAGGGCCAACAACAGTAAATGTAGGCAAAGGCAAAAATTCCGATTCGATCTTAACTATTTCATTAAAACCGGCGCCAAAAAAGCAAAAAATACTACAAATCGTTAGCAAACACCCTAGACCTAATAAAATGTTAGCTAACTTCTTATAACTAATTTTTAATTCCATATATTTTCTCCTTATTATTTGGATTAAATCCATTAATAATTATAAGAAAATAATCGAAAATTTCAATTGATATTTATATCAATCGGTTTGTCCAAAATAACAACAATCATAATCCATTTTATGACTAGTTCGCCTCTAATCGAGTCTAATAATAAAAATCTATGCTCATTTTTAACATTAGGTGCGGATATAATATTATAATATTATCGTTGAGCGAAAATGATGGAAAAACTATTCAAAAAAATCTTTAGTAAAAAGAATATCATCGTGTTTTTAACGACTTTTATTCTCTTTTTTGCCATTACGATAACGTTTAACAAAACTTTGCCCGCGTACATGGTCTCTGATGTAAGACCATCCGCTGCTCTTAACCCGGTTTTAGGCTTGGCGTATGGTTGGCCCGCGGCAATTAGTTGTGCGTTCGCCAACTTTTTTTCTGATTTAGTTTCTGGCTATGGAATTATCGTGGCATTGATGGGGTTTATACCACAACTAATCTATGGATTATTGCCCTACTACATTTGGAAATTATTAGTAAAAACCATCTCAATGCGGACACGCTTAGATTCGCCATATAAAGTGATTGCTTATGTCCTTTTAATGGCCTTTAACGCTATCCCGATTGGTATCGCCGTTGGTTTAATTCAACTCTATGCCTCCGGATCAGGGTTATGGGAAACAGCGTTATTTGCCGGACTTAATGACTTTGTCATGTGTCTAGCGTTTGGCCTACCGTTAATGGTTCTATTAGATCACATGTATTCGCGCTTCCTCCATAAAGGAAAACGGAAACTATCCGGTAACGAAATGATCATCCTCATTTCCTCGTTAGTGCAGTTACTAATTTTTGGTCTAGATATTCTAGTTGTTTATTTACTCCACCAAAATGAAGAAACACCAAAAATCTGGCAGATCATTTATCGAGTAACAATCATTACGACCAATTCAATTTTGCTTCTTTCAATCATTGCGATGATGACTCGTCACAATATCATTAAGAAAAACGCGGGACTAAAAATCATTAGTCGAAGCCACGGAACAATTTATGTCGACAGTAAAAAATACATTGAATTCGTCTCATATCCGGGCGATTACCCAGAACATATTCGGAAAGCGGATTTCTTAGGCTACCAAGGTCGTAACGAACTAACGAAAATTAATTATGAGCGTGGGTGGTATGTCCTTTTGTCTTGTCAAAAAGGCTGTAATATGGCCTGTGCCTTTTGTGATTGTCCAGGGCTTGGTTTACATGGTAACGTCACTAGCGAAGAATTCGCCTATCAATTAAACGTAATCTTAGACACCCACTACCTCTCGCACACGAAATACTTTGAAATCAACTTCATGCGCATGGGTGAACCGACCATGAACGATGAATTACTTAATTTTATCGAATATGATTTAAGAAAAATCATCACGAATAAAATCGATGTTGAGCAAATTGTGCCGAATGTCTCAACGATGTTGCCAAGAAATAAGGTTAAAGTTGAGCGCTTTATTCTTGAATATTGTCGAATTAAAAATGAAGTCTATAATGGTCAAGCCTTATTACAATTTAGTATTCACACTACCGATAATAAGATAAGAAGCCTCTTAATGGCTGATCGCTCTTTACCGCTTGAAGATATTGCCGAGATTGCTAAGAAAATGCCCCTCCCAAAGGGTATGAAATATGCCCTATCTTTTGCCGTTGGTGACACTTTAACCATCGACATCGCAAAAATTAATAAATTATTTGATAAACAAAAATTCATGATTAAGCTTACGCCGATTTATACCACCTATAACGCCGTGGACAATGGCTTTAGCACTATGAAAACTTCCTTAATTAAAAAACTCGAACAAGATTTTATTAAAAACGGCTGGGATGTCATCGTGTTTGAAGATACGCACGAAGAAGATAACGATGATTTAACTTGTGGTAAGCTTGTTCTCCCGAGTTTAATCCACGAAAACAAAAAAGCCGACGCGCGAAGAATCCGTTATGGAATCATTGCCGCTTTAAAATACGAAGAAGATTTATTCCGGGCCGAACTTTCGAATGTGAAAAAGATTACCTTACTAAATAAACCAGCCTATACCGGAATATTAGGTAATAACGAAGTAATTATTATGCAGTGTGGGATGGGTAAGGTCTCCGCTGGTATTTGTGCCCAAGCAATGATTGATGGTTATCATCCGGATTATATTATTAACACCGGCTGCGCTGGTGCGCTTGATCCAAACTTAAAAGTTGGCGATGTGGTCATTTCTGATTCGGTAATTGAATGGGACTTAGATTTACGCAAGATTGGTTTACCACTTGGTTATATTGACGCCCTTGGTGCAGTTGAAATGAGAGCCAACAAATTATTAGCGGATAAAATTATGTCGGCTAAGGCTGATGGAATTAATGTAAAAAGAGGAATTATTGTTTCCGGTGATCAATTTGTTTCCACTATGAAGCAAAGAAATGACATCCTGAAAAACTTTCCAGGTGCTTTATGCGCGGAAATGGAAGGCGCGGCAATTGGCCAGGTTTGTCTACAAAACGGAACACCTTTTTGTATTATTAGAAGTATTTCCGATACGGCTGATGGTAATAGCGGAATCGATTTTAAAACGTTTTCTGAAAAAGCGAGCAAGATTTCTACTTCTTGGCTAATAAAAATGCTCAAGAAAACTTAATTTTTGCATTAAAAAAGTCCGTTAACGGACTTATTGATTATATGGCAGGGGTAGTAGGAATTGAACCCACATAAACGGTTTTGGAGACCGTTGTACTACCTTTGTACGATACCCCTAGCGAAATATTATTATACCCCACTTTTTACATCATTCCGGGAAAATTCATTCCGGGTGGTAGACCTCTTCCACCACTTTTTTTATACGCGTTCATGCGTTTGGTGATTTCTTTCATTTGTTCGTACTTCTTTAAGACCCGGTTAATATCCATATTCGTTTTGCCCGATCCTTTCGCGATTCTTACTTTCCGGGAATTCTTGAGAATTTCCGGATGGAGACGTTCTTCTTTGGTCATGGAATTGATAATCACTTCAAAGTTTTTCATTTCGGTTTCCGCTTTCGCTTTTTGTTCATCGGTAATACTTGGCATTCCGGGAATAAACTTTAATAAACTAGTTAAAGAACCAAGCCGTTTAAATTGTTTCATTTGGTGGAGCATATCATCAAGGGTAAAGGAACCGGACATCATCTTCCGCGCCTCTTTTTCCATTGCCTTCTCGTCAAGTTCATCTTGGACTTTCTCCACTAAAGTGACGACATCCCCCATACCAAGGATTCGGTCCGCCATGCGGTCCGGATGGAAGGCATCTAAATCGGATAATTTTTCACCGACACCGACAAATTTAATCGGGACATTCGTCAAATGACGAATACTTAAAGAAGCACCACCCCGGGCGTCACCATCAAGTTTTGACATAATGCAACCCGTTAAACCAAGTTGTTCATTAAACGCTAACGCAACGTTAATCGCGTCTTGTCCACTCGCGGCGTCAACAAGTAATAGAATCTCATCAGGTTTTACATCCGCTTTAATCTTACTAAGCTCTTCCATTAAGGGCGCATCAATTTGTAAACGACCCGCGGTATCAAGAATTAAAGCATCATAATGTTCGTTAAAGGTCTTTTCTTTAGCTTTAGATGCAATCTTCACTGGATCTTCTTTTCCGAGTGAAAAGAAATCAGCGTGCACTTGACTCGCAATCTGTTTTAATTGATCAATCGCTGCGGGACGATAGACGTCACACGCCGCTAATAAAGTTTTCTTGTGAAGTTTTTCTTGGAAATACTTAGCGAGTTTACCCGCAGTCGTGGTTTTACCAGTCCCTTGTAAACCACAAAGCATTACTACAAGTGGACGCGTCGAAGGATATTTAATCTCACTTTGATCGCTACCTAATAAAGTCTCTAGTTCATCGTGGACGATTTTGGTAATCATCTGCGATGGATTAACTTTCTTATAGACTTCTTGGCCAACCGCTTTCTCTTTAACGTTATTAATAAATTCTTTAACAACTTTATAGTTGACGTCCGCTTCTAAAAGGGCGAGGCGAATGCTTTTTAGCATTTCCTCCATGTTTTTCTCAGTTAAATAGGTCTCCCCTTTTAACTTTTTGATGATACTTGAAAATCGATCGGTTAACGCTTCAAAGGCCATAGCAAGATTATACCTTATAAAATCTCTTTGATTTTACTTTTTACTTTTGTGTCTTTAATTAACTTTAGCACCGTGGCTTTTTTCTTAATTAAATGTAATTTCGTTTCGTAATGTTCAAGATTCTTCGTGGCAAGTTTAATCGCATCAAGCGCGCCAGAACGGGTAATCTTATGTCTTACGGCGATTTCTTGTAGCGATAAATCATATTTATATTTATCGTTCATAATCGCTAATTGTTTATTAGTTAAAAGCGAACCATAGGTTTCAAGTAAAAGGATTGCGTGTTGTTGTTTTTCACTAGCGTTCATTTTTCTTTACCAACACATAAACCATGGAGATAATTTTCAAGATCAAACGGCATTAAATCATCAATCCCTTCACCTAGTCCAATAAAACGAACAGGAATATTTAGTTCATGCTTAATTGCAAGTAAAATACCACCCTTGGATGTTCCATCCATTTTGGTAATAACCGCCCCAGAAATTTTCGTCGCTTCATTAAAAGCTTTCGCTTGAATCACCCCGTTTTGTCCAGTCGTCGCATCTAAAATTAAGAAGGTCTCATGCGGAGCATCCGGAATATCTTTAGCAATGACACGGGCAATCTTACTAAGTTCGTTCATTAAGTTCATCTTTGTTTGTAAACGCCCGGCCGTATCAATGATTAATAAATCAGCGTTCTTTTCTTTCGCTAACTTAGTGGCGTTATAAGCAACACTCGCTGGATCAGCGTTCATTGCTCCGGTCACAACATCAATCTTTAAGCGATTACCCCATTCTTTTAATTGCTCGACAGCACCCGCGCGAAAAGTATCCGCTGCGCCTAAGACCACACTTTTACCTTGCTTAAGGTAACGATTAGCGAGTTTAGCGATAGTCGTCGTTTTACCAACCCCATTTACTCCCACCACTAATAAAACTTCAGGATGATGATTAAAGGTAATTTCGTTATCGCTTGTACTTGGTGCATAGTCACGAAACATTGTATCAATGAGTGCTTCATTGGCCGCCTCAAGCGTCATAATCTTTTCTTTTTTAATTTGTTCGGCGAGTTCATTAATAATCTTCATGGTTAAACTCGCGCCAACATCGGCTTCAATAAGAATCTCTTCGAGTTCATCAAAATAGTTACTAGGAATCGGCGCGTTTCCTTCACCAATCTTTTGGATTTTATCGGTAAAGGATTTCTTGGCTTTATCTAAACCTTTATCGTAGGTTAAAAGACTATCACTAGATTTTGCTTCGTGAGAAAATTTCTTTTTAATAAAAGAAAATAAACCCATATTACTTTCCTTTCGCTAATTTATTTAAAGCGGCTTTGGCGGCGGCTTGCTCCGCTTTCTTTTTGCTACCACCAAAACCATAACCTAAACAGACGCCATCGTAATATAAGCCAACTTTAAAGCTTGGGTTATTCGCTGGTCCATGTTTACTCATTACGCGATATGATAAATCAGTGTGGTGATCAGCCTGACATAATTCTTGGATTTTGGTTTTATAGTCAACACTTGCTTCATAGTTAAAGTGAATAATCTTATCTTTAAAGATTCTTTCCACCACCTTAAAGGTGTAATCAAAACCCCGGTCTAAATAAATCGCCCCGATAAAGGCTTCAAAGACATCTTCAAGAATCTTGGGTGATTTATTTAAATCAGTTTTAAATGATGGACCCACTTTAATATATTTAGCGAATTCATATTGATAGGCTAAACGCGAAAGACCATTGGTGTCCACCAGTGAACTTCTTAAGCGCGTTAATTCGCCTTCGTGTAAATCATGACGGAGTTTATATGATAAAGTCGCAATCGAAGCACCCAGTACTGAATCGCCAACATATTCTAACCGTTGATAATCCTCAACCTTATGTTCACCAAGATTAACACTAGGATGCGTAAAAGCGGCGAGATAAAGTTCATAGTGATGGGCTTTAACTTTAAAACGCGAAAGAAGCGGTTTAAGACGTTTATCACTCATCCCCTACTCCTTCCTTGATTTTCTTCACTAAATCGTTCTTAACGCACATATAAGCGGTTTCTAACGCATTCTTAAAGGCGATGGCATCACTATTACCATGCGCTTTCACTACCACTTTCTTCATGCCAATAAACATCGCGCCCCCTAAAGGTTTAGATGAAAGCATATTAAGTTTCTTCTTTAAATCACGCTTAACCAGTAAGTAAGCGAGTTTATGAGAGAGTGATTTAGTAAAGGTTTCTCTTAATAATGTTTTAACAACATTACCCGTTCCTTCGAGCGCTTTTAAAGCAATATTACCCGTAAAGCCATCGGTTACAATAATATCAACATTGCCTTGAAGGATTTCGCTACTTTCAATATAACCCGCAAAATGAGGCAGCATTAATTCAACAATCTTTTCTCTTGTTGCTTGAACTAGTGGACTACCTTTCCCTTCTTCTACCCCATTACTAAGTAAAGCGAAGTTCGGTGTCTTATGATACACCGCTTCATAATATATGACCGCCATCTTAATAAAGGAGATTAATTCATCAACGCTATTTTCGTTACTGGCGCCTAAATCTAGCAATAAAGTTTTCTTTTCGGGTTTTAAAGTTGGAATCGGTGAAATTAAAGCAGGACGAAGAATCCCGTTTAACTTCTTCACGCGGATACTCGCTAAGGTTAGTAAAGCACCCGTACTACCACAAGAAACAATCGCGTCCGCTTCATCACTTACTAACATATTGACGGCTTTCGCCATACTCGAGTCTTGATCATGTAAGATGTCTAAAGCGTGCGCGTCCATCGGCATCACTTGATTGGCGTCAATAATCTTAACGTTCTTATTTTCTAACGGGGCTAAGATGTTTTTAGGACCAACCGCAATCACATTAACATCGGAATGCGCTTTTAAAAAAGCGTTTAGCCCTTCGTAAGTAGCAGCAACACCTAAGTCGCCACCCAATAAATCAACGACAATTTTCATACAACCATTATTATACAATAACTAAAAAGAAGGAAAGGTGACTTTTGACTTATCTAACTGTTAGTTATATAGCGCTAGGAGCTGGTGGCGGCCCCACCACAAATTTATTCGCGTACTTACTCCACGACTTATGTTTTTTAAAATCTTCGAATAATGCCTCTGGAACATAAATTTTGCATGTCGCATCTGGACGAATACCAATGTTATCGCCTACAACATTTGGGACATTTTGCACTTGGCTCAAATCAATTGTTTCAAGATCAAAATCTTGACCAAATATATTGGTTCCAAGTTCCTGTAAACGTTGACCGAAGGTTATCGATATAAGATTGCAAGCATAAAATACTGCATTTTCGCAAGTCACGGCATTAGGCAAAGATACAGTAGTTACACTGTTTGCCATATTGAAAGCGCCGTCGCCCAAAAATTCGGCACATTTAAGATTTAATTCATCAATTTTTAACGACTCGGCCATGTAAAAGGCACTTGCGCCCACGCTTTCTAATTGGCATTTATCGGCATCATAATCAATTGTCTCTAGCGAGGGTTTTTGACAAAACGCCCCATTGTCAATTGATTTTAAACTATTTGGAAGAGTTATTTTCCTAAACGAACCGCCAATATCGTGAAGGACGGTCATTTCTGCATTTTCCTTATCGATATTAAGTTCTGGCATCGTGGTATAAAAAAACGCGCTATGTTCTATTTCTTTAATCTTAGGGGAAAACTTAAAAACTTTTAAATTGGAGCATGCATTGAAGGCAGCTCGTTTAATTACCGTAACAGTGGGCGCTTCAACCGTTTGAATATTCGTGTTAGCCGCCATACACGATTCATCAATAACTCTTACTTCAATAGGATCAGAAGCGCGCTCATAGCCACTGATTTTTAATGTTTCTTCAACCGTCCAGGTAGTCACTTTTGGATTGATTTTGCTAACGATGCTGATATAAAATTTATCTTCATTACTCTCCTTTGTTTTCTGATTATCGTGATACAATTTGACCTTGTATGTATCAGTCGTGTCATTACCAATATAACAAAGCCCGTAATTGGTAATGCCCGAAACGTTCCAATCCTCTTCCCAAGTATCAGGTTTAATTTCCTCTTCACACCACACTTGGCAGCCTTTTCCATTGTCCATCTTAAACACATCACTACCCATCGACGCAATTGTGTCATAGTACAAAATCACTGGTGTATCACCCGCTAAAGCATAACAATTCATAAAAGCGCGATCATCAAATTTCAAATGATAATTATTCCCTCTTGCCGCATAACTAGTTTCGAAAGTTAGAGTCGCTAAATTATGGCACCCGCGGAAAGCTTCGACATCAAGAACAACACCGGGATTCATTGTGAAGTCAACTTCCTTAACCAAATCACGGACAGTTTCGCTAGAAAAAGCTTGATAACCAATCGAGGTAACTGGCAATGTTTCAGAACCATTAATGGCATTTACAGTTAATTCACGAGGAATGACTACTTTGCCAGAATCATCATTTAATTTTAAACACTCTAAGATGGTGATTTCTTTTGCTTGTGAAGAATTTTTTTTGACTAAGCAAGAATATTGTCCAGTCGTGTCAATGTTTTTGCCCGCACAGCCATATTCAATCTCGGCAATGCTGCTCTCATCAAAATCTTCAAAGATGATAACTCCTTTTTCATTTAAACAAAATAACCGCAATAGAGTGCACTCTTTAAAAGCGTCTTTCTTCACTGATACAACATCTTTCCGTAAAATTAATTCACCAAGGTTTGTGCAACCGCTAAAAGCGGCAGTGTCAATGGTTGTAATTCCGTTAGGAATAAAGACTGTTTCTAGATTAGAACAATTAAGAAAAGTATTGGCGGCGATTGTTTTACTTTCTAAGGTCGGAAAGACACATTCTTTTAAATTGGTACCACTAAAAGCCCCAACACCAATATTTTTCATTTTGTCGGGTAAATGAATTTTTTCAAGTTTTTCGATGCCGTTAAAGGCGTAATCTGGAAAATCGTTGACGCATCCAGGAAAAACGATTTTGTTTACACATTTATTAGCCTCAGTATATGGGCCATCGATATCAGCGAATGACACTTTACTGACATTACCATAAATGGTAATTTTGGGATTTTTCGTCGCGACAAGGTAAGGGTGAATGCATTTTGAATCAATATTGCCGTCACCCCAATCGACAAAGAACGGGCCATCATCATTTTCAATCGTGTAATCAAACTTAATAACATAATCAGATGTTATCGTATCTTCAGTTAGAACCGAGACTTCCGTCGCGAGCATCTTTTTGGCCGTAATCGTTAAACTAGCATCGCCTTTACAACTTGCGGAAAAAAGACCAGTCTGTGAATCGTAAGTGTAGTCTTTACTTTCAACTCCATTAATACGAAAAACGATACTATCTTCAATCGAATAGGCCACGCTTTCGGCGGCAATTTCGTAGGTAACAAATTCGTTATAGTTACGTGTTTCGACAAATTCGGATTGATTATTAATCGTACAATGTTGACCAATGAAGGTAAAACTAACCGTTGTATCATAGTCCGCGTATAAAGTGATATCGTTTGTAACAGGTGTATTAAAATCATAAACATGCGTACATTCTTCATCGCTATACCAGTCAATAAAAGTACCAAAGTCAGCGGTTGGATCAGCGGGTCTAGTTGCCTTCGCCCCATCTTTGACTCTTTGGGTTTCAATGTGGGGCGTTCCACCATTACATTCGAAAGTAACAAAGTGATCGTTATTCGCACCACAACTAGTTAAATTCACCAAAAATAATCCAAACATGATTGGTGTAACTAATACCGTCTTTTTCATAACTACATTTTAGCACAACTGTTTAAATGTGGTGTAACCATATATCTAAACATTCGTGAACTTATCGTTATTGATCTCTTCATTCGCTTCTTTAAGTAAACGACGGAAACCAGGTTCTAAGCGATGGAGTAAAATAAACTTACTATCATCACGCGCGCAAGTAAACATCTTAAAGTCATCAATCAGATTAACAAAGTTAAAGGATGGTAATCCTGATTGCCGGTATCCGCCTAACTCACCCGGACCTCTCCGCTTTAAGTCTTCGTTCGCGATATAAAAGCCGTCGTTAGAATGGACTAAAACTTCAAGCTTATCGCGTTCACTTTCTTCACTACCATCATAGATGAGGACACAATTTGCCTTCTTACCATCACGCCCAATCCGACCGCGTAATTGATGAAGACTTGCTAAACCAAAACTGCTCGCATCATAGATAATCATAAGATTAGCGGTTTTAACATCTAGTCCTACTTCAATCACGGTGGTTGAAATAATAATTGGGTATTGGTTCTTTTTAAAACTCTCTAAAGCGTAGAGCTTCTCTTCTTGCGTGAGCTTACCGTGTAATAAAACTACTTTACCGGGATATTTAAGTAAATAACGGGCGAAGAGTGTTTCGACTGTTACCTTATCCGCGGTTAAATCATCCATGATTAAAGGCGCGATAATATAGACTTGTTGATGATGCGCGAGTGAATCATTAATTAATTCATCAATCTTTTTATCGTTACTATCAGTAATAAGAGTATTAACTTGTTTATTATCAAACGGGAATTCTTTTAGCGTGGAGACATCTAAGTCACCATAGATGGTTAACGCAAGAGTACGGGGAATTGGGGTCGCACTCATTAAGAGTAAATCCGCGTGAGAACCTTTCGAGGCTAAAAGTAACCTTTGGTTAACCCCAAAACGATGTTGTTCATCAATAATGGCTAAACCTAAAGAAGAATATTCAACACTTTTGGAAAATAAGGCGTGCGTTCCAACGACAATATCAATCTCGTGATTAATTAAACCAAGTTCAATCGCCTTCTTCTCTTTATATGGAGTTTGCCCCACTAATAAGGCAATCTTCATCTTGGTATCTTTAAATAAGTTACATAGCGTCACGTAATGTTGTCTAGCTAAAGCGTCGGTTGGGGCCATTAAGGCACCTTGATCATTTCTTAGATAATTACCATATAAAGCTAAGGCGGCCACTAACGTCTTACCACTACCAACATCCCCTTGTAATAAACGATACATAAGACTTGTCTTATTCATATCAAATAAAATTTCAATTAAGGCTTCATCTTGTGACTTAGTTAGTTTATAGGGTAACGTCTTAATAAACTCATCCACGAGTTTCGTATTAATATGTTGTTTCTTATTCTTTTCTAACTTTTTATTTTCTTCCCGGATAAGTTCGGTCTTTAAAGTAAACTTTAAACACTCTTCGTATTTAAGCACTCGTAAACCCGCATGAACATCTTTAAAGTCTTTAGGATGATGAAGTAGTTCTAATGCTTCCTTCCGAGGAAGTAAACGATACTTCTTCATGAAATAAGCCGGAACAACATCTTTAATCTCGTAGTTATTTTCTTGATAATAAGAAAACGCCCGGTTAACAAGTCTGCGGTAGGTTAATTGATCAACTTCACTTGGTAAGGAATAAACGGGCTTAGCTTCGGTATAACTAACTTCGTTATATTTAGAAATATTTACTAAGTTAACTTTATGTTTCTTTTGGTCAAAGATACCCACTAAAACATATTTAACCCCACTATTAAGAATCTTCACTAAATAAGGGCGATTATACGCTTCAATATTAAATTCATTACCCGCTAAGGTCCGAAAACCAAATCGAACCAACGAAACACGAGCGAAATGTGATAAGGTTGGGAAACGCGTGATATAACCATAAAAAACCACCCGTGACTTATCTAATATCATCACTTCGTTTTCCGTTGGATTCATATCTTCGTAAGTCCTAGGAGTGTGTTCTAAAACATCGAGATACGTTCTAATCCCATAATGCGCTAAAGCGCGGTTAACCGTTTGGCTTTTGCTGAGCTCCATAATAATATTATGAAACAAATAATTTACTTCGGGGGAACGAAATTAATTATTTAATTAACGCAATGGTTTTTTCTGCTTTCTTTTTATTCGCTTTTTTAAAACTAACGCGGTGATGTTTTAAATAATCTTCAAGATTACTTTCACCCTTAAAGGTAATTCTTAAATACATTTGATCATCGCTCTTATTATGTTGATAGGATAAATAACCATATCGCACAAGTTGATGAATATCGCTCGCTAACTGACGACCTTTAACACTAGTTAAAGTGGAGAACGTTTTTAATTTAATAAAAGGAGCAGTTTCTTCATCAATGACACCATTTACTATCTTTAACACTCCATGAGCATTCGGATAATAATTCTTTTCATTTAATTCATAAACTGTCTCTAGTATCTTAATAACAGTTACATTTAATTCATAGTTTGGCATGAAGATATTATAACCCGTTAAATAGAATTGCTGCAATCTTGCACTTCTCATAATATAAAAGCGCCAAACACGTGGCGCTTTTATTAAAATGAACTAATTGTATTGTTATTGTTGATCTACAAGTGGAACTACTATCCGAATATCACCAGTCACGTAATTGCCTGGAATTACTATTTTAGCAGAATTCTTATCTTCCATAAGCCTCCATGTAATGTTTTTGGTTGATATTTTTACTTCATCAACATAAATCTCACCATGTTCAAAAGTTGAAGGAAAATCTTTATCATCTGTTTTGGCCGACAAGGTCAATCCGCTATTATATTCATTACCGATATCAGCAAACGGTGTAGTAAGACTAATGTGATATTCAGGGCCAACATCTTTAGCTTCGGCAGATACCGAACATTGATAATTTGGCAATTTGCCAAAATCAACAAGAAGAAATTTGTCAATGTCTTCTGTAGCAATTTCTGCTTTTATTGTTGCAATAGCAGCCGACATCAATGTAAATTTTGCGCTCATTCTGTCAGGATTAAGTGTGTACGAATAATCACTCTTGGAGTTTAAAGTAACTATGCTTCCTTGATTATTCTTGTATTTAACCGCTATTTTATCAGGAGCGGTTAACTGACGCCGTTCGCTCGGTTTAATCCCTTCCTTTTGGGTTAAGTTGATATTAGCGTTAAAGTTCTCATTATCTTTTTCGATTTGAGAATTTGAGAAAGTGATTTCTCCTTTAAAATCATCATCAGCCACGGCCTTAATGCCAAACAACCCAAATGACTCCGCGTTCAACTTTACAACAATCCTTACATTTCCACAAGCAATGTCCTCTTCAATGCCAAAATTTGCGACAAATGCATTAGCACTCCAGGTCCAATCATCAACATAATCAATTTTCTCATTGCCAACATAAACAGAAACGTTATTTTCTGCATCAGTTGTCGGCAATTTCAAAATCGGAGCTGGGAACTCGGTTTTGGAATCTAACACAATTTTAGTTCTATATTCTGCTCCGGCCTCAATTGTGGTTGTGCCTTCTTCCATAGTAAATTTATAATCATCCTCGGTATATGACTGACTACTATCTAACTCGACTCCAACATTATATCTAAGCGTCGGTAACGCGCCATCAAAAGATATCCAGATTGTCTTACCAATATCTTTTTTTGTAGCAAGACCATTAACGACATCTTTCTTAATTGTTATATACCCAATCCTACGGTCATTGGGATTAATTTCATATGTGTATTGCGCTTTTTCTATGTCTACATATTTGCCGTCTTTAGTTTCGTAACTTATACTAAAAACTTCATCTTCTTTTGACGGCAGTCCACGATATTCTTTGATTCCAGCACCGGTTTTTGGGCTTTGAGTTAATGTCACTGTTGCTTTATAGTCCGTGTTGCTGTAGACAGAAGAGTTATCTATGGTAATTGATATGTCATCACGACCAGTGTTTTCAACTTCTACTTTACTTTCAAACAAAAGTTTAGAGGATTCTCCACCGCATCCCACTAACGCACCCGAACCTGCTAACGCAAAGATTGGTAATGCAAATAAGTACTTTTTATTTTTCATATATTTTTACCTCGGGAATTATTATACAACAATCACTAGTGATATGTTAATAATTTTTTTGGCTATTATATTTAACGGTCGTGCGTGTATATACGCTATGAAATAAAAATACCCCGCGTTAACGGGGTATTTAAGTTTTATATAAGGAGTTTTCTTAATTACTTAAGAATTTCACTCACGGTACCCGCACCAACGGTCCGGCCACCTTCACGGATGGAGAACTTAGTTCCCTTTTCAATCGCGATTGGGTGAATGAGTTCGATGGTGAGTTCCACGTTATCACCAGGCATAACCATCTTCACATCAGCAGGAAGAGTAATAACACCAGTAATATCGGTCGTACGGAAATAGAATTGTGGACGATAGTTACTTAAGAACGCAGTATGACGGCCACCTTCTTCTTTCTTTAAGACGTAGACAGTCGCAGTGAACTTAACGTGAGGAACGATTGTTCCCGGTTTCGCTAAGACTTGACCACGGATAACTTGATCACGGTTGATACCTCTAAGGAGGACACCAACGTTATCACCCGCTTGAGCGTACTCAAGGGTCTTCCGGAACATTTCTAGACCAGTAACAACGGTCTTTTGGGTTGGTTTAATACCAACGATTTCCATTTCGTCGTTGAGGTTGCATTTGCCGCGTTCGACCCGACCAGTGACAACGGTACCACGACCAGAAATGGTCATAACGTCTTCGATTGGGAGTAAGAATGGTTTATCAACATCACGCACTGGATCAGGGATGTTAGCATCAACCGCATCCATAAGCGCTTCGATTTGTTTAGCCGCTTCCGCGTCGCCATCAAGGGCTTTTCTCGCACTACCACGGATCACAGGAACTTTATCACCTGGGAAACCATAGGAAGTGAGTAAGTCACGGACTTCCATCTCGACTAAGTCGAGTAATTCTTTGTCGTCAACTAAGTCAACTTTGTTGATGAAGACACAAATATAAGGAACACCAACTTGGCGAGCAAGTAAGATGTGTTCACGCGTTTGTGGCATGACGCCATCGGTACCCGCAACCACTAAGATCGCTCCATCCATTTGCGCTGCACCAGTAATCATGTTCTTAACGTAGTCAGCGTGCCCCGGGCAGTCAACGTGAGCGTAGTGACGCTTCGCAGTTGAGTATTCAATGTGGGCAGTATTAATCGTAATACCACGTTCCTTCTCTTCGGGCGCTGCATCGATTTCGTTGTACGCTTTCGCGACCGCACCGCCTTTTGCCGAAAGGACTTTAGTAATTGCCGCAGTTAAAGTGGTTTTACCATGGTCAACGTGGCCAATCGTACCAATGTTAACGTGGACTTTACTTCTGTCAAATTTCTCTTTTGCCATAAAAAATCTCCTCTTTTCTCTTCGAATGCTAAATTCGTAGCGTGTTATATCTTATAGCAAGTTATTGTTAATTGCAAACTTTTTTTCATCAAATTTAATTGTTGTTATCTAGTCAATATATGCGCATGTCCCATGAAACAAAATAGTTAGTTTAGGAAACCTACGAACATAGTAGCTTTCTAAGAGACAATATGGAGAAAACTCTGTTTTATAATGAGCGCTATATTGCTTACTTAAATCTAAGATATCTAATACTACCCATCTATATGTACCTTTGGTAACACTTCCGGCTTTAAAATATATACTGAGATTTATAATACGTTTTTTGTTAAGCTCATCAATTACAGGCGATATAGATATGATTGCCATCACATCTACCCCATCTGCATTAGTTTTAAAACAACTGAGAATACTAGTTTCTTTTATTTCTTCAAATTCTTTTTTCCATTTATAATTCATAAATCTTCTAAAAATGCCTTAAAAGTTGTAAATATGTTTTGCCTGATTCATCTATCCTAGATCCAAAAATTCTAAAAAAATTATTTTCTTTTTGATAAAAATTAACTAATTTTGTTTTGTTCTTTTCACACTCAAGAAAGACGACTCTCCCACCTATGTTTCTCCTAATTTCTATAAGAGTATTTAAAGCATACCCCATTAATTTATCACCAAAATGAGCTTCTAAATCTTTAATATTAGAATTTTTGGCAAATTGGGCGATTAAAAATGCAGAAACATTATAAACACGGTTTGTTTCATCTAACTTAGCACATTTTTCTATAGCGCGGATAAGCATAGAAGATAAATGTGGCCCCGGTTTTACTACAATTGATTTGTGCATCAAGGTAAAATAACCAACCAATGCAACAGGCTCTTTTCTAATTACTAAATATGTAATAGATGTTTTCTTTTTAGCAAATTCAATGGCGTTTGTTTTTAAAAACAATTCAACATCAGCGTTTTTTTCACAAGCAAAACTAGAAACGGCTTTCTTAACCTTATCTTCGCCAAAGTTCTCGATTAAATCTAGGATATTAACCCTTATATATTCAGCCATAAAATAAGACTTAAAGTTTTTTAATTATTTTGGATAAATCTTGTTTATTCTTTACTGAATCACAATTGGCTAATTGCTTATCATTTTTGGTTGCGTCTATCGAAGATTTTAAAGCAAAAGCAAAAGACTCGGCTTTCTTCGACTCTTTAATATCAAAACTAGCAAATATGCTTGATGTAGCCATAACTCATTTTCCTTTTTCCATTGATAGATACATTATACATTAAAACTAGACAAATCAATAACTTTCTATAAACCACTTTTTTATTATCTGAATACGCGTGGGTGAAATAAATGATGTTTTTAATCGTTTTATGATTAAAACTAATATAATAATAAAAGGTATGCTTAAACTCGTCGACATTAAGAAAATCTTTCAATTATATCCAATTAATAGCGAAGTAATTAAGGCTGTTCCTTATGGCGAAGGTCATATTAATAATACCTATTTAGTAACTTTCAAAAATAAAGAGCGGTATATCTTACAAATCATTAACGATAAGATTTTTCATCCCGTCTCGCACTTAATGGAAAATTATGTTGCTGTTACTAAGTTTTATCGCCAAGCAATTGTTAAACAAGGTGGTGATCCACTACGCGAAACCATTAATATCGTGTTTACTAAGGATAAAAAATCCTATGTTAAATATGAGAATCTTTACGCGCGAGTATTATATTTTATTGACCACACGGTAAGTCTACAAATCATTAAAAAACCACAAGATTTTTATTACACCGCGGTGGCGTTTGCGAATTTCTACAAAATTTTAGCGAAGTTTAACGCGAATAAATTATACGAAATTATCCCTAATTTCCATAACACCGAACTTCGTTATAAAGCTTTCTTAAAAGCGGTTAAACTCGATAAGATGAAACGCGCGAAGACTTGCCAAAAAGAAATTAAATTTATTATTAACCATCAACAATATTGTCCATTAATTGTTAATATGCTTAAGAAGAAAATAATCCCAACGCGCGTTACTCATAACGATACAAAACTAAACAATATCTTGTTTGATGAAAAAACACATCGCCCTATCGCAGTTGTTGACTTAGACACGATTATGCCAGGTTCCCTTTGCTATGATTTTGGTGATGCAATTCGTTTTGGCACCAACTCCGCGAAAGAAGATGAAAAAGATTTAAGCAAAGTACACTTCCGGCTTGATTTATACGAAATCTTTTTAAAAGGTTTCCTAAAAACCTTAGGTAAAGTAATTACCAAGAAAGAAAAAGAGAATTTGGCGTTAGGAAGTATCATAATGACACTTGAATGTGGGATGCGTTTCTTAACTGATTATCTTGAAGGTGATCATTATTTCCATATTAAGTACTCTACTCATAACTTAGTACGTGCTCGCACTCAACTTAAATTAGTAAGCGAAATGGAAAAACAATACAAACAAATGAATAGTTTAATTAATAAATATTAATAAGGAGAAATAATTATGAAAAAACTAACTGTCGCAATTATTGGTGGAGGAAGCCGCGGGATTGATGCTTATGGCACCTTAATGCATAAATCGAATCAATACCAAGTTGTGAGTGTGTGTGATGCGCGGGCTGTCCGGCTTACGTTAGCGAAGAAAGAATTTAAAATTCCATCGCACTTATTATTTAAAGACGAGAAGGCTTTCTTTAAAAAGAAATTAGCCGATGTCTGTATTGTCGCAACCCAAGATCAAGACCATGTCCGGCACGCGATTAAAGCGATGAGCCTTGGCTATCATGTGTTGCTTGAAAAACCCATCACCCCGAGTAAGAGTGAATGTTTCCGTTTATTAGCGGCGCAGAAAAAGTGCAAAAGAAAGGTGATTGTTTGTCACGTTCTTCGCTACGCGCCAGCGTACTTAGAAGTCGCGCGTTTAATTGATCAAGGCACGATTGGAACATTAATGGATATTGACGCCCTTGAACAAGTAGCCTATTGGCACCAGGCCCATAGTTTTGTCCGGGGCAATTGGCATGATAGTAAAAAGACTTCGCCAATGATCTTAGCCAAATGTTGTCACGATATGGATTTATTACAATATTACGCGAAGAGCCGCTGCCAATATGTTTCATCGATGGGTCGCTTAGATTTCTTTAATAAGAAGCATCAACCAAAAGGTGCGAGTAAACGGTGCGCGACCTGTAAATATATTGATACTTGCCCTTATAGTGCCAAAACCCTTTATATCAAAATGTGGAAAGAAAAGGGTTCACCCAAGAATGATTGGCCCTTTAATGTCACCTGCACCACTTATCCATTAACAGAGAAGAATTTAAAGAAAGCGTATGAAAGTAATGAATATGGCGAGTGTGTCTTTACTTGTCGTAATGATGTTGTTGATCATCAACAAACCATTATGACTTTTGAAAACGGGGTGACCGCTAATTTATGTATGACTGGCTTTACCGCGAAACCCGGTAGAATTTATAAATTCCATGGCACCATCGGGGAAATTGATTTAGACGAAGAGCGGCACGAAATTTTAATTAAACGCTTTGGCGAAAAAGTTGTAGTCGTTCCGTTTAATAAAATCCAAAGCAAATGTTCATTTGGTCATGGCGGAGGCGATGAAGGTCTAGTCAACGCACTTTATCAAATCGTGACCGGTAAAAACGATAGTGCCGCTACAACCTTAGCCTCGTCCATTGAAAGTCATTTGATGTGTTATGCCGCGGAAGAAAGTCGCTTAAAGCATGGCCAACTGATTGAGATTAAGCACGCTAAATAATTAGAATTTATAAATAAAATAACCAAGGCCTAAACCGATTTTTCCGCCTTGTTTTAAATATTTTAGATATTTTTTCTGGAGACTTGTTTTGGCTTTTAGTTTACTTAAGTCACTTGTGTCATCATCAAATAAACGCCACATCTCTTCGCTTTGGTCTTTCACCGGAATCATCTTAATTAATTTAAAGAGTTTTGAGAAACGATAAATATTAGAATCTTTCCCAACAAATTCTAATGTCTTATTAAATAAGAACCAGGAATCACAGCTAAAGAGAATGTAATCCTTAAAATACGGTGGGAAGAATTTCTTCGCTCGTGCGATTGACTTCTTACATTCCTTAATATCAAGTGGTTCACCATTTCGCGCGATATGAACATTTAAACACGGTTGCCCCGCTTTTAAGTGAACATTTTTATTATCGTAATCGGCCAAGAACGTATAGACTTCAAATTGAAGTCTTCCTAAAGAAAACAACTTTAATTTAAAGAAACTACCATACCACGGGGTTACAAATAATCCCCAGGTATGTTTAACAAGTTTACATTCAATCGCCTTATATTTAAGATCCATCATCGTTTCAATAAATAAAGCGTTTGATAAATGGTGTTTCTTATATAAGACTTCTTGTTTTTCGCACAGTAATAAACAAAATAGTAAGTCACCGAGATATTGATTGATCTTATATTTTTTAAGAATCGGCTGCCAACTCGCAATAAGTTTAGGAAAATCAACATTTTCGTTTTTATATTGTTTCAATATCTTTTCGATATCTTTCTTGTTTTTAATTTTTTGGTAGGCGCTTAAAACTTCTGCTTGGCAATCCTTAGGAAATTTAAGCCGTTTTAAAATATTAACTAAATAGGACATATTTAGGCCCGCTTCCGTTCACTAAGTTCTTTACAAATACTTGTGTATTTAGCGTCACTTAAATCATAGAACTTCACTAATAAGAAGAAAGCGACGACAAGTAAGATGGCGGGTACTAATACACACCAAACACGCATGCCATAAATCATACCTGGATTGCTTAAGGCATTTCTAATGACTTCTTCGTTTAACTCAGCGGCTTTCTCAGGATTATCTGGATATAAGTTATTATTATCGTTAATCGCTTTTGATACCGCGATATAACCAGTTGAATACATTGCCGCATCGGTAATTAGTATTTGGATACTACTTGCAAACTTGGTCGCAAACGGACGCATCGAGAAGATAACTGATTCTTGCCGACGACCACTAATATATTCGTTATATTCAACGGTGTTCTCCATAAAGAGATAGATGACGTTATAGGTACAGCTATTCGCCACATACATCACTAACGCGATGATAAATAAAAGTGTGACATACGCTGGACTCACTGTGCCAAAGACAAAACTTGGAGCGATAAAGGATGTTCCACCTAAAGGTGCCCCATAGATAAAGAAGAGGATGTACGAGACAATCATTGTGCTCATACAAATCTTAAAGACTTTCATCTTCGGAACTTTATCTAAAATACGTGGCATAAATAACATTGGGATAACAATCGCCCCAATCTTCACAAAACTGAACCAGCTCATTAATTGGAAGCCCGCGTTATAGCCAACGGCTAAAAGGAAGACATCTTGCATTAAGCCTTCTAGGCTAAATAAGGAGATAAACCAAACAAAGATGACAATGACCATGATTCTCACTAAGCGGTTCTTTTTAAAGATTTGAATCATATCGCGGAACCGCGGTGGTTCGGCTTTTGCTTCTGCGGCTAAATTGCGTTTATGTTCAGGACAGAAGAAGAATAAAGCGGTTTGTCCCACCACAAATAAGAAACCAATAATAATCGCGGCAACCCAATAGGCGTTTTGAATACCAAGCGAGGTTTGCGCCATAAATGGCACGATAAGAGAGATCATAAATGATCCACCGTTTTCAAAAATCATTAATAAGGAAGTGACTCTTGTTCTTTGCTTTTCGTTACTCGACATACTCGGGAGCATTGAACAGAAGGCAATATCGTTCATAGTAAAGGTCATGCCCCAAAGTAAATAGAAAACCGCAAACCAAGCCACAAATCCCCAGCCTCGACACCAAGTACAGAATGCTGGCGTTAAGAATAACGCTAGGACAGTTATAGTATTCGTAAGTGAGCCAAGGAATATCCACGGCTTATATTTGCCGGTTTTAAAATGACATTTTTCAATAATGACACCCATAAACGGATCGTTCACGGCGTCAAAGATTCGGTAACCAATAATAATGCCAGAAATTGTGGCAAACATCGCCTCATAGTTACCGTCTAAGTAACCAGCCTTCGTAATAAAAGTGATTAAGAAAACTGACACCATCGCGTACACCGCGTCGCGACCTAGACCACTCGTGGTGTAAATCCACTTGGTGCGTTTTGGAATAATTTCATCGCTATAGGTTCGACCTATTTTGCTCGTTAATCGTTCAAACATAAAACTCTCCTTTTATAAAATTAAACTGGCGGCTCCGATAATACCACTATCATACTGTAATGAAGCTACATCAACAAGCACTTTAGCGGTTCCTTTAATCCCGTAATGATGCTTTTTTAAATAAGTATTTAATGGCTTAGTTAATAAAGTGCCAGACTTAGCAATTCCGCCCGATAATAAAATGACTTCGGGACGGAAGATAATACAATAATTTAAAATCCCTTCACCTAAGTAGGTGATGTATTCATTAATCACTTTCTTAGCGATTGGATTACCTTTTTCGTATAAAGCGAAGATGTCTTTAACCGGTATTTCTTTTTTAAACGCTTTAGCGGCGTCTTTTTTAAGCGCCTTCGCGCTCACATAGGCCTCTAGACATCCAATCCGTCCACAACCGCATTTTCGTCCGTGATAGTCAATCGACATATGACCAAGTTCGGCTCCTTGACCATTATTACCCTGCACTAAATGTTTATTAACAATAATTCCCCCACCAACACCGGTTCCAAGGGTTAATAAAATTAACGAATTAACGTTTTTATATTTACCAAAACGCGCTTCCGCTAAAGCGGCTACATTCGCGTCGTTACTAATTTTTACTTTTAATTTCGTTAATTTGGTTAATGTCTTAATGATATTAATATGGCGCCACGAATTTAAAGTTGTTGAAGAATATAATAGTTCACCCGTCGATAAGTCAAGAATACCTGGCATTCCGACGCCAACGCCTTTTATGTCGTATTGTTTGTGGTATTGGTTAATAATTTTAGCAATTCGTTTTAAGGCGGTTAAACCAGCTTCTTTTGGATCAACGCGAAAGGCGTCTTGTTTAAGGACTTTCCCTTGTTTAGAAACAACACCAATTTTTATATTGGTGCCGCCAACATCAATCCCAATCGCGTTCATTATTTTGCCTTCGCTTCTTTTAAATCCTTTTTATTGCGCTTATCAATTTCATCACAAATTTTGGCATAATACTTTTCGTCAATAAAGTAATATTTACGGATTAATAAATAACAAGCAATGATACAAAGTAATGGAATAATCACCATGATTAGTTTTAATCCCCAAACTTGGCTAGCGGTAACGCCTCGTAATACTTCAGTAATTGCCGCTTCTTTTTGTGCTGGATCTAAATCTGAATCATTAATCTTACCAATCTCGCCTTCAATTTTATTAATACCCGTCGTTAATAAGGCGACAAACACCACCCCTTCTTTGATGGAAGAAGAGAGTTTAGTGGAAAACGGGCGAAGTGAGAAAATAATTGATTCTTGGCGGTCGCCAGTTTTATATTCGTTATATTCAATCGTGTTACTCATCATGATTAAGAAAATGTTATAGGCAACGGTTTGCGATAACACCATCAAAGCCGAAAGGATACAGAAACAAGTCGCGTAGCCCGCACCTAAGCCTCCACCAAGAATTTGCGGTGGCGCAATTAAATTATTACCGATTGGTGAACCATAGAATAAGAAGATAATCCGGGTTGCTAACATCCCCACTAGGCCAACATTAGCAACTTTTCTTAACGAAAACTTCTTTAATAATAACGGAATAAATACGGGTGGTAATAAAACCGCGGCGGTATTAACGAAAGTGAAATAGAACTGTAATTGTTTTGCTTCATTATAACCAGCAGTAATCCAAAGCACATCATTCATTAAGCCGTTAATAATATGAATGGAAATATAATAGAGCAAGATCACGATAATCATCGTTCGCACTTGCGAATTATTCTTTAAGACATTAAATAAGTCTTTCACGCTTGCCGGCTTCTCGGCTTTCCGGTCTAATAAATTTCGTGAACGCTCCTTACAAAAGATAAAGACACAAGTCTGACTGATGAGAAATAAACCGGTAACAATTAGACAAATCACCCAATAGGCATCGGTGCCTAAAATATTCGTTTGGGTTAAAAACGGTGTTAAAGCGGTCACGACAAATTCACCAATGTTACAACAAAATAGAACAATGGAAGTCACTTGTGCCCGTTCTTTTTCAACGCTTGACATACTCGGGAGCATGCTCCAATAAGCAATGTCGTTCATCGTAAAGCCAATATCCCACAATAAATAGAAAACCGCGAACCAACCAACATACACCCAATCGCGACACCAAGGGAAGATTTTCGGCCCGCAGAACAAGGCTAAATAGGTAATCATCGAGATGAAGCTACCGATAAAGATCCATGGTTTATATTTACCGGTTTTAAAATGGACCCGCTCAATAATGACACCCATGATTGGGTCATTTACCGCGTCAAAGACGCGAAACGCAATTAAAACCGCTGAGATCGCACCTAAAATCGCTGCTGAACCAATATCAATAATGCCCGCTTCTTTTGCGTAAACAATTACGAAAGCCGACATTAAAGCGTAAGCGGCATCACGAAAAGTTCCGGAAACTGAATAAGTCCATTTCGTTCCCCGCGGAATCTTTTGACCGCTATAAGTCTGACCCACGCGATTACTAATCCGCTGGAAAAGATTAATTTTGTTACTCATTGTTAATATTATAACAAAAAACACCCCATAAAGGGGTGCTTTTCGTTTGTGTGTTTATTAGCGGTTACTCATGCCGCTTTTCTTAATGATTTCGTCTTGGACGAATCTTGGGCATTCGCCATAGTGATCAAATTGCATGGTGTAGTTACCACGACCTTGCGTGAAACTCCGTAAGTCGGTCACGTAACCAAACATTTCCGCTAACGGGATTTCCGCGTCAATCACCTTCGCGTTACCCCGTTGACTTTCACCCGTCATGTTACCACGCCGACGAGCAATATCACCAATGACATCACCATAATATTGTTCTGGGACTGTTACTTCCACTTTCATAATTGGTTCAAGAATCACGGGCGAACATTTCCGCGCGGCTTCTTTTAAAGCTAAGCTCGCCGCAATCTTATAGGCCGCTTCACTACTATCAACTTCGTGGCTACTACCATCAAAGAGGGTAGCTTTCACGTCAATCACGGGGTAGCCCGCAATTAAGCCACGGTTCATCGCATCAACTAAGCCTTGGTTAGTTGGCTTAATGTATTCCCGCGGAACACTACCACCAACGACCGCGTCAACAAATTCAAAGCCTTTGCCGGGATTTGGTTCAAACTTAATCCAGACGTGACCATATTGACCGCGACCCCCCGATTGCTTAATGTATTTACCTTCGCATTCAGCGGGTACACGAATCGTTTCGCGATACCCAACTTGCGGTGCACCAACGTTTACTTGGACACCAAATTCGCGTCTCATCCGGTCAACAATAATATCAAGATGTAATTCACCAACACCGGCGATAATAGTTTGACCAGTTTCGCTATTGGTGTGCACTTTAAAGGTTGGATCTTCTTCGGCTAACTTCGTTAAAGCAATCGCCATCTTATCTTGGTCGGCTTTTGATTTTGGTTCCACCGCTTCTTCAATCACGGGCTCAGGGAATTCCATCTTCTCTAAGACAACATCAAGTTTTTCATCGGCTAAAGTATCACCAGTGGTCGTATTCTTTAAACCAACGACCGCGCCAATATCACCCGCATGGAGTTCACTAACTTCTTGCCGGTGGTTGGAGTGCATTAAAACGACACGAGCAATTCTTTCTTTACTGCCTTTAGTGGTATTCATCACATAACTACCACTCTTAAGAGTACCAGCGTAAACCCGAACATAAGCGAGTCGACCAATGAATGGGTCAGTGGCAATCTTAAAGGCTAACGCCGCTAAAGGAGCGTTATCATCCGGATGACAAAGATATTCTTTATCATCGGCTTGGTTAATACCTTTCGCCGGTGGAATATCAAGTGGGCTTGGTAAATAATCAACAACCCCGTTCAGGAGTAATTGAATATTCTTATTTTTATACGCCGAACCACAGAACACCGGGAAGAATGTACCAGTTAAAACGGCTTTCCGAATGACTTTCTTAATGGTGGGAATATCAGGTTCCTTACCATCAAGTACCATCATCATAAAGTCATCATCAAAACCCGCTAAGGCTTCGAGTAACTTTTGCCGTAAAGCAGCACACTTCTCTTTATATTCTTCAGGGATTTCCTTTTCAACGGGCTTTTCGTCTTTATCGCCTTCGTAGAAGTAGGCTTTCTTTTCGATTAAATCAATCGCGCCTTTAAATTCACTTTCGGCACCAATTGGGTATTGAACGGCTTCAGCGTTCGCGGCTAAACGTTCATGTAAACTCGCCACGCACATATCAAAGTCGGCGCCAATCGCGTCCATTTTATTAACAAAGACAATCCGCGGAACACCATATTTTGTCCCTTGCCGCCACACAGTTTCCGTTTGTGGTTCAACACCGTTTTTTCCATCAAGAACGGTGACCGCACCATCAAGCACCCGTAAGGAACGTTCAACTTCAACGGTGAAGTCGACGTGCCCTGGCGTATCGATAATATTAATCCGGTTACCATTCCAAGTGGCAGTCGTTGCCGCGGAGGTAATCGTAATACCTCTTTCTTGTTCTTGTTCCATCCAGTCCATGGTGGCGGCACCATCGTGCACTTCACCAATCTTATGGATCTTACCAGTAAAATAAAGAATCCGTTCAGTGGTCGTTGTTTTACCAGCGTCAATGTGCGCCATAATCCCGATGTTACGGGTATGGGCTAAATCAAATTCACGAGCCATAAACTATTCCTCTTACCAACGGTAATGGGCGTAAGCTTTGTTCGCATCCGCCATCTTATGAACATCTTCTCTTTTCTTGACCGAAGCACCAGTACCATTAGCAGCGTCAATAATTTCCGCGGCTAAACGGTCTTGCATCGTCTTTTCGTTTCTTAAACGAGCATAGGTCACTAGCCATCTTAAACCAAGCGCAATTTTACGTTCTGGTGTCACTTCAATTGGCACTTGATAGTTAGCTGCCCCAATACGTCTCACTTTTAATTCAACTTCGGGCATGATGTTATTTAAGGCTGTACCAAATACATCCATGGCGGGTTTTTCAGTTTTCTTTTCGACGACTTTAAACGCGTCATATAAAATGTTTTGCGCCGTGCCGCGTTTCCCATCGATCATAATGCGGTTAATTAACCGGGTCACTAATTTTGAATTATAGACCGGATCTGGTAACACGTCTCTTTTGGCGACTCTTCCTTTACGTGGCATATTCTATTCCTCCATTAATTATTCAGATTTCTTGGGTTTTTTCGTGCCGTATTGGCTCCGACCTTGACGACGTGCTTCAATACCTGCACAGTCAAGCGTTCCACGAATAATATGATAACGGACACCTGGCAAGTCCTTCACCCGGCCACCCCGAATCATCACTGTGGAGTGCTCTTGTAGGTTATGACCTTCCCCACCGATATAGGCCGTCACTTCGTAACCGTTACTTAAACGCACACGAGCGTATTTCCGTAACGCTGAGTTTGGCTTTTTCGGAGTCATGGTTCCCACCCGAGTACAAACACCCCGCTTTTGGGCACCGTTTTGGTCCTTTTCAATCTTTTTTAATGAGTTCCAGCGCTTATTTAAAGCTGGCGCTTTACTCTTGTAGGTCGAGGATTTACGACCCTCTCTCACTAATTGGTTAATTGTTGGCATATGTTCCTCCTATGTTCACAATACCGTGTGTATCAAACACTGAATTTTAATCGCTGACAAAATCGCAGCGAGGTATATATTACTAGTCTTTTTCGACTTGTCAAATAATTTTGTTTTTTCTAACGCCGATTCGGATAATAATTATGATGATGCACATTATTTAATATTTATACGCGTATGCGAATATACTAACGATTTCGCATATATATTAATATACGCGCGTGAATATATATTAACGTGCGCGAAGTATCGTTCGCATTAATATTAATACATGCGCGCTACTTAAATAAATCAAGCAGCGACTTTAGGTTTGGTTTGATGTTGTCTTGGTGACGGTCCACGATAAAATAATCGATTTTCGCGTTTTTGGCGCACTCTTCGTCTTGCTTAGCATCACCAATATACACCACTTCATTTCGGCGGCTTAAATAACCGGTTTTCTTTAGAGCAATATTAATTGGATCAGGATCAGGTTTTGGCGTGCGATAAATATCGTTCCCCACGATGACTTTAACTAGAGAAGTATCAATTCCAAAATATTTAAGGACACTTTTAACACGTTGACTAGATGAACCAGTGACAATCCCGTAGTTTATCGCGTGCGTGTGTAAATATTTAAATGTGTCGAGTGTATCAACATAGAGTTTGGTTTTTTTAACCACCTCGTCAGTGTGCACAATGGTATGAAAATATTCAATAAAGGCTTTACTGTCTTCTTTCTTACCGCCTTTATATTTAAAAGTTAATGGTAATGATTGACCTAGATAAAGTGGATACTCTTCTTCTTTCGCAATTAAACCATACTTAAGTAAAGAGAGACGATACACTTCTTTTAATGAATCAAGCGTATCAAATAAGGTCCCATCAAAATCAAAGAGGTAAAGTGAATATTTTTTCATGCTGTCGGTAGAATAATACGTTTATTGGGTTCTTCTTCCTCATAAAGAATGCAATCATTAGCGTATTCACCCGCTAAAGTCTTTAGAGGGGAATTTGCACTATTAACCGTTGTACTTTCGGGTGCATCGCCAAAATTATCGACATAGCTATTTAAAGCTTTGTAGTCGTTATCGCCTTCGTAAACAATTTCGTATGTCCGATCTTTCTTATCAGCGTAAGGCTCACTGAACATCAATAAACTATCGCCGCCTTTTTTAAGGATATAGTCACTACCGGCAATATAGTATTCTTTTTTTAGGTCAAAATCCGCCCAACCATCGGCTTCTGTAGAATCATAAATTTGAATGTTAGAGATGCGGGCACAAGAATCTGTATAGCTGTAATTAGTTGGCCCCTCGATATAATTACCCGATTTATCAACAATAAATTCGGCTGTTTTGCTTTTGTCTAAATTGTATCTAATACCGGCGGGAATAAGTAAACCACTGTTATAGTTAGGAACACTACGCACACTAAACTCTAGCGCTTCCCATAAAGTTTGGCCATCAACTTTCCGCACCACTTGGTGGTTAGGGAAAGGAAGTAGACCATAACCAGTCTTTTTCGTCCAGGTAGTATTTTTACTAACATATTGTTCTCTAATCCCGCCGTTATTAATAAAGGCCATATTAACCCACTGATTTTTTAGCGCTTTTTGGACATCGCCTTCGGGATTATTCGCGTAGTAATAAAAACCATCGGCGCAAAAATCCGACAAATTATATTCATGATACTCGCTTGGATCATGTTTAACATAGTGAACTAGTCCAACATCCATTTTTCCGAGTGGATCTTTAAATTCTTCTTCGATTTTGTTGACATAGTCATCTTCGGCTTTTTTGACTGTTTCATCGTGCTTAGTATAGTGTTCATAATCATACATCTTCGTGTAAACACTATTAGTACGAGTGATCAACGCTTGGCCAATATTCGAAAAACTTGACCCGGTTTGGGTAATCGTAATTAATTTCCCGTCTTTATTTGGATATAGGCTTCCGGGCATATATTGATGGGTGTGGGCGTCAATTACTAAATCAATTCCGTTAGTTTTTCTAACAAACTGGACGCTCGTGAGAGGTGATTGGCCTTCATCATCTTCTTGTCCTAAGTGAGTAAGGGCAATAATCGTTTCACAACCCGCGGTCTTTAATTGATCAATTTCCGCTTGTACTTTCGTGAAGAAAATCTTGCCATCTTGATCTAATTCTTTTAAGAAAGTATAAATAAATTCACCTTGTTCGTTTTGGAAAGTATCAGGGGTGCAATCACCAATGGTTTGCGGAGTTGTAATACCAATCACGCCGACTTTATGATTATGAAAATTAAAGATTGTACTTGTATCAGTAAACGGAGTAGTGGCTTGACCATTATCTAGGTGATAAAAATTAGTAGAAATATATTTATATTTAGCGTTCTTCATCGTGTCTTGTAAATGAGCAACTCCACTATCGAATTCGTGGTTACCAAGCGTAACGACATCATAACCCGTCATATTCATTAACTTAACCGCGGTGGCGCCTTCATCGTAATTAGCATTAATTGAACCCGATAAATTATCACCGGCATCCACTAACAAAACGTCATTACCTTCGGCGATGAGTTCTTGTTTTAATTTCGCCACGGAAGAATAAGTAAGACGATTTTCTTCGCCAAAAAAGCCGTGCACGTCATTCGTATATAAAATGACTAAATCATTACGGTCGGTTTTATTTGCGCAGCCGACAAAATAAGTCGCGGTTACGATTAAGGCCGCTAGACTCACTAACTTCATTGGTTTAATTTTCATGTTTTTATTACATAAAAAAACAGCAATATTTGCTGTTATTTTTCGTTTTCTTGGTGGAGCAGACGGGGATCGAACCCGCTACCTCATCGTTGCGAACGATGCGCTCTCCCAGATGAGCTACTGCCCCAAGAATGTGCCTAGTTATGATAGCACTATCTATGAACTAAACACAAATTTTTACTTTACTTATTGCGAATTGCTTCAATCGGACGTTTACGAGCAATATGTTTAACCGGTAGATAAGTGGCCGCGAAAGCGGAAAGATAGGAGACACCAAAGACAACAAGGATTGGTATAATACCAAAACTAAAGATAGAGAATCCGCCGATAGCGGCACTAATGTTTGGGTTAATGGCGAAAGTCATGATAGCCCAAGAGGCCACCGCTGATAAGATGAAGTTAATCGTCGCAATCACGAAGGATTCAGCAAAGTAAATCTTAAAGACGTCTGCGCTTCTTGAACCAATCGCCCGCAAGATACCAATTTCCTTTTTCTGGTAAGTAATTGAATTAGAGATGAAGTTCGCTAAGAGTAAACCCGAGAACACGACAAAGGCTAAACCAACATATAAGAAAACTTGGGTAAGGACTTGCATCGTGTTAAAAGCCATCCGAACTCCTTGTGAAATATAATCACTTAACACTAGACGACGATAGGTGGCTTCTGATAGCTCTGGTATAGCCTTCTCAGCTTCACTCAAGGCCAAATGATCATACGAGAAATTCACGACTTTTTTAATTAATGATTTATCGGTCGTATCAAAAGGTGCGACAACACGGACCACCTTTTGAGTAGCATACTGTAAATGCTGGGTTACAAGTACACATGCATCGATTGAACACTGTTTAAATGAATAAAGTTCATTCATCATCACTGATATTTCAGCTGAATACGGATCATTCCAGGCATGCTTACGAATGTCAGCATATCTACCGATTGAAAAATCAAAACCAGTATCAATAATTCCAGTAACAGTGTATTCTTTATCAAGGTGAATTTTTTGATTAACGAGTTCGGCCGGCTCTTTTATCTGTTCTAAACCGCCTTTCCCATAGTCAGCATATGACCACGCTAAATAATCAGGAATTGCTATTTCATTTTCATTTGTTGGGTCTTTACCACCCGGAACATAGGTGAATTTCCCTTTTAAATCATCGTTTAATAGTACATATCCAGAAAACTCAGAAACATATGCTTCGTGCTGGCGCAATGGCCCTTCATCAACATCGTCTGAACTAACTCCGTATCCGGTTTCATAAACGGGGATTGTAAGGCAGCCGGTTTCTTTTTTAATAACTTCTAAATCGCTATCATCAAAACCAATGGGGTCATAATAGACGTTTTTATTTTTTGCGTCATAAAACTCTTTATTAAATGAGGCAAAGTTAATATAGGAATCGTATAATGCGTTTTGCGTTGCGCTTTGGGGTGTTGCTAACGCAATCGAAATTGACATACCAAGAAGACTAAAGGAAATCAATGAAAGGAAGATGGTCATCACTAATTTAAACTTTTTGTGTTTTAAACCACTAGTGCCCATTTTAAATGCCCGACCTAATGGTAGTTTTGATTTGATCAAAGTAAAGCCCGATTTATCGGTAACAATTTTACTTTCATCGGTTTTGGTAAACCGGCCTTTACCCGCGCCTTTATAGTCATCGGTCTTACCCGACTTAATCGTTAAGTTGGCTTTTTGGTGTTTAAGATATTCATTAATTTCTTTTAAATCTTTTTGGGTAAGAACATAGTTCTTCTTAACCGTAATTTCGTTCGCGTGATAAATAACATTCTCTTGTACTGGAACGCGTTTCCCACTCGCACAAGAGACATCGCTTAACACTTGACCATCTTTAATTTCGATAATCCGGTCCGCGTATTTTTCGGAGAATTCGCGGTCATGCGACACGATAATGACTAGCCGTTCTCTTGATAAGTTCTTAAGCACATCAAAGATTTGGATCCCGGTTTTACTATCAAGCGCACCGGTTGGTTCATCAGCCATAATGATTTGGGGATTCTTAATAAGAGCCCGAGCGATCGCGACTCTTTGCTTTTGTCCGCCGGACAACTCATTTGGTTTCCGATCACCTAAACCATCAAGATCCACATCCGCTAAAATTTTATTAATGGCCTCACTCGTCGGCTTTTGGTTTTGTAGTTGCATCGCTAACGCGATATTTTGGCCAACGGTAAATTCATCAAGAATATTGTATTCTTGGAAAATAAAACCAACATAAGTATTACGATAACTATCAAATTTATTTTGTTTAAAGTTATGAACGGGCGTTCCTTTTACGTAGAACTCACCACTATCAAACGAATCGAGTCCACCGAGAACGTTTAACAAAGTTGATTTGCCTGAGCCCGATTTACCAAGAATAAATACCATTCCCGTCTTCGGAAATTTTAACGAAATATCATCAAGCGCTTTGACACTCGCACCACTTTTTGATTTATACGATTTACATAAATGATTAATTTCTAACATAGAGTCTTCCTCACAAACAAGTTCATTATACTCTACTATCGCAAGAAGGGTAATATTGAGACTGTTAAGTATTTTTACTTGACACTTTGATAATTTAGGGTAGGATATTATTCATCGAAACAACAAGGAGAGATCTATGTCAGTTAAATTAAGAATGGCGCGTTTAGGTCGCCATAACGACCCCTACTTCCGGATTGTCGCTGCCGATTCTCGCTATGCGAGTGATGGTCGCTACATCGAACAAATTGGTCGTTTTAATCCTACCACCGGGAAAGCCGAAATTAACGAAGAGTTAGCCATGAAGTGGCTTAAAAGCGGTGCCCAACCAAGCGATTCCATTAAGACGCTATTAACTTCTCTTGGTGTGATTGCTAAATATAACGCGAGCAAAGGTCCAAGCCATAAAAAGAGCAAGACCGTCAAAAAGAATAAGTTTGACCGTCCCGCAAAACCCAAAGTTAAGAAAGTAAAACCCGCTCCTATGCCAAAGGTGGAAGCGAAACCAACTGAAGCGCCAAAGGCGGAAACCCCAAAAGCGGATGCCCCTGCTACTCCAGCAACCGAAAATAAGGAGGCTAAGTAATTATGGATTATAAAGCAGTTATTCATTCTTTCATTGATGCGATTGTGACTGATCCAAGTAAAGTCGAAATCGAACTTAAAGAAGAAGAAAGAGATATTACGATTTATATTTATGCCGATAACGACAATGTGAGTCGTTTAATTGGTAAACACGGTGTGATCGCGAATGCCTTACGCGAAACGATTAACATCGCTGGTAAAGAAGACAATAAGTTTGTCCATCTTCATTTTGAAGATATTGCCAATAAAGGAAAAGTAGATACTACATCCCCCACTACTAACGAAGCGAAGTAATGGGTTACCTTTTACTTGGTAAAATTAGTAAACCAAAAGGTTTAAAAGGCGAAGTCAAAGTGTTTTCACACACCGACTTCGCTTTTTTACGTTACCAAACTGGTAATACGGTTTATTACCGTGAAAATAACGAATATCGTCCATTAGTCGTTGCTTCCTTTTATCATTACGCGGAATTTGATGTGGTTTCTTTTAAAGATTACCAAGATGTGAAATTAGTGAGTTCATTAATTGGTAAAGAACTATATGTAAAGAAAGAAGACGCAAAGCTTCCTGATGGTTATTATCACTTAAGTGATTTAGTTGGCTTAAAAGTCAAAGATAACAACCAGATTGTTGGTGAAGTAAGAGCGGTTATTGCTTTACCGGCTCATTATTTACTTCGCTGCGAAAGCGCGGATCACCGCCAATTTGATATTCCGTTTGTGGAAGCGTTTATCTTAGGTGTTAACTTAACCGATAAAGTAATTAAGGTAAAATTAATTGAAGGAATGTTATGAAAATAAATATCTTAACTTTGTTCCCAGAAATGTTTGATGGTTTTTTAACTAACTCAATTATTAAGCGTGCGATTAAGAAAAAAGTTGTCGAAATTAACATTATTAACATTCGTGATTTTACCAAAGATAAATATGGTCGAGTTGATACTCCGCCGGTTTCTGGTGGCGCGGGTTTAGTCATGAAATGTCAACCCATTGTTGACGCCTTAAAAAAACACGCGAAACACTCGCATATTATATTAACGTGCGCACGCGGAGAAAGATATAGCCAAAAGAAGGCCGCTCAATTAGCGAAACTTCCTAGTATCACTATTATCTGTGGCCACTATGAAGGAGTTGATGAGCGGGTCAATAAATACGTTGATGAATTAATCTCAATTGGGGATTATATTTTAACGGGTGGCGAAGTGGCGAGTATGGCGATTAGCGATAGTGTGATTCGTTTACTAAAAGGCGCTATCGCCGATGATTCTTTAACGCACGAATCCTTTAACGATAATTTACTTGAATATCCGCAATACACTGAACCTTATGATTATCAAGGTGATAAAGTTCCGCTCGTCTTATATTCGGGTAATCACAAAGTGATTAATCGTTATTACCGGAAACAACAACTAAAATTAACGAAAAAATATCGGCCCGATTTATTTAAGCAAATAAAGTTAAGTAAAGAAGACCAAAAACTTTTAAAAGAAAAAGATATCGACCAATTCGAATTAATGGCGATTAAAAAAGGTCAAAAATATTTACCGAAGAAATAATTATTTCTTTAAGAAGGCTATCACTTCATCTAATAGTGATAAATTAAGCGTGTTAATTTTTTGGTAATCAATCTTGGTAAAATCAATTGGACCACGGTGTGGGAAGGCAATTTCTTTCGTGAAATGTTCCGCCCCATCGTTACCCATATAGGTAAAGTGAGTCGCCTCTTTTAGATAACGTAAGGTTAAATGTTTATCATTAATCTTTTTAAATTTCTTATAACCGTAGGCCTCTTTAACATTTCGGTCTTTTCCGCTGGTGATAATTAGTTTATCCGCCTCACTATACTTTAAAGCGTCCGTCACTTTATAAGTCGCGGTATAGCCAAAGCGGAACAAATTATTTAGATAAATAAACGGGGTTAATACTTTAAAAAACGGTGAAAAAGAATACGCGGCATCAACATCGGAATTAAACGGATTAAACGCGACCGCTTTTTTAATTTTTTCGCTTAAGAGTAACGAAGTTAACGCCGTATGAGCGCCCCAAGAATGACCGACTGTATAAAGTGGATAATCTTTTAACTCCGGATGATTTAGTGCGAATCGAATAATCGCCATCGCGTCAATTTCGCTAATAGCTAAGCCACCAATATGTTTACCGCCACTCGACATACTGGCGGTAAAATCAAAGGCCACCACGATATAATCGTGTTGAGCGAAATAATCAATTAATTGGAGATAATTAAGATATCCGCTAAATAAGCCGTGATAAAAAATAATCACCCCAAGATGTTTACGCTTTGGATAATAAAAGACTGCCCCATTAAGTCTCGTCTTCTTTGCGTTCACTATGCTTACTGGTTTTTTTACTAATTGCGGAAAATCTTCTTTAAGCATAAAGGCATAACGAACATCACCATCCGCCCGGTGCTTAAAGACTTTCGCGGTAATTTTGCTAGTTAATAGTAGCATTAACGCTAAAACAACCAGTAAACCAATGAGTGAAAGAATGACAATCATTAATAAAGACATAGTTTAATTAATCGTTATAATTTTTCGATTTTTTCTAAGGTAATAGATTCCACTAAACGGGAATAAACTTTTTCTTTAAAGAGCCGCGTGGAATAATAACGGTTCATCCGGTCGGGGAAAACAGTCACCGCGTGATTGATTTCACTTAACACCGTGCCTAAAAAGTTCGCTCCACTTGAGATTCCAATCTCAAGCTTTAAGACATCGCGGAGTTTTTGCGCCATCGCAATCGCGTCATCAGTACTTACACTAATGACTTGATCCACTAAATCTTTCTTATAGATTTTTGGGATAAAGCCATCCGCCACACCCGCAATCCCGTGTGGACCATGACTCACACCGGTTGAGAAAAGAAGGGATTCACTTGGTTCCACCGCGATAATCTTACTTTGGTATTTTCGTTTTAAGTAACTACCAGTCCCCATTAAGGTACCACTGGTACCAACACTAGCAACAAAGGCTGGATATTTTTTTAATTTAAATTCCATTTCTTGGGCAAAGGCGACATAAGCGTCCGCGTTATATTGATTTTCAAATTGGCGAAGATAATAAGCGTCTTTATGTTGACTCGCCTTCGTTAAACCATCAGCGAAGTCTTTGACGAGTACGAGCTTTGCACCAAGATCAGTAATCATCTTTTTTCTTTCTTTACTAGCGTCCACGGGCATATAAATAACTAATTTATTGCCGAGGTCTTTAGCAACTTTGGCTAAAGCGATACCCATATTGCCACTGGTGACTTCAACTAGGGTTGATGAGGCATCAATAAGTTTTAATTCGTAAGCTTTTCGGACCATATAAGTCGCAGGACGATATTTAATTGAACCCGTTACTTGGCGAGACTCATCTTTAACGTAAAGACACTTCCGCTTATTTTGGTAACTATAGGTGATCTTATAAAAAGGCGTAATCATTACATGAGTATTATATAATATATAACAGGTGGTATAATTAAATATCGTATCTGTATGAGTAAAAAAGAAACGGTTAAGGAAGAAAAAACCAAAGCGCCGAAAAAGAAAAAACGGCATATTGGCTTAAAGATATTAATTTCCTTTTTAATCATCTTTTTAGTGTTACCACTAACGTTCATCTTAGGTTTCTTAGTGACTTGGAAACCTGGAGCGGACTTAAGTAACGTCCAAAAGATTAATGATTTAAAAGAAGTCATTAATGATGAATTATATGAATCACTTAATTACACGACCGATGCGGACTGTCCTCGTGTTGAATTAAAGCTCGGTGAAGATGAACTTAATTCAGTGTTAGGTTTAGTTCGGAAACAATATTTCCCCACGGACGTTCAACAATATATCCCCCAACTTTATTGTCAGGTCGATGGAAAAGAATATACTTTTGGTATCGACGCTAAATACAGCATTATCCAAACTAGTGTTAAGGTTAAAACCGAAATTATCGAAAAAGGCGACAATATTATTTTTAGATTAAAAACAATTCAATTAGGTCATGTCCCTTTGCTTAATTTTATTGAGGATGCACTGCTTAAACTTGGCACCAAATATTTCTCGGATGAACAACTAAATAACTTCTTTAGTGGTTTTGGTATTCATATTAATTCTGATTTAGAGCATGGTGAAATCACCTATGACCGACATACCTTTATTAACGATTTAGTTAATATTATTTCTGGTAAGAAAGAAAACAACGAAGACGCTCCCATTGATTTGATGTCCATTCTTATTGAATTAGTGCAGTTAGAAGAACTTTTTGATCCAGTAACGAGCGATGGGCTCGGGGTCAAAGTTTATCTAGATTCAAAACAACCAAAAGAAGAATATGGATATAGCCTAATCCATTATCCCGAAAAAATAGGAGGTCCTGATAAGTACGCAAGAGAATATCTTAAATTTGACGACGCTCGTGGTTATACGCTAAACATTATTAATGATCCCGCCAACATTAGCACCTTGTCGGAAACCGACATTCCTAATTTATTTAATTTCTTTGTCTTCGGCTTTGACGAATCATATAAGGACGTATGCGAAAAAGTGACTGATTGGTCTTCTGTTTCAGAAATAATCACTGACGGAAACTATGCAGATTATGAAGGCAGCCCATATCGTGTAAACGCAAAAACTGAAGGGGACACCTTTATCACTGGATTAGAACAATCAATCAAAGATAAACTTGATAGTGATATTTTGATAGATAAATTTTGCCATGACACTGCGGCACTCCAAAAATTAGCAGACATAGGCTCCGCCACTATTGAGTTGGGAGAGTTATGCCAAATTCCTGCTAAACCACTCCGCGCTTTTTGTTCACAACTCAATATTGTTGGTTTTAATAAACCGATTTTTAAAAAGATAAGAATAAGCGAAACACATACGGAAAATTATGGCATAAACTATCTTGGTCTTAAAGATTTGGACTTTAAATTTAATGGAGTTGACGCAGCCAATAAAATGGATGCTTACGTTACTTTAGATGTTAACGGCCAAGACACATTCATTACTTTAGACACAACTTTGCAATCGCCGTCTGATGCAGGAAAAATAGCTTTTAAGCTTAATGATGCATATTTAGGTCAAATACCAACTAGTAAAGAGGCAGAAGGATTACAAGCCGCGATTATTGAATTGATTAAAGATAAGACAGCGACGAGCGGTGATACTCACCCCTTATTCTCCTTCGATGATAACAATTGCCTCATTATTGATATCGCAGGTAGGCTTCCTAGTGGTTCAACTAGTATATTTAATGAAGGTGGCATAGATATAGAGTTGACACTTCCTCCACCAATAAGTAGCACCAAATCTGTTAATATTGTAGCCACTTTAATACCAGAAATCGTTTCATCGCCCGCTAATGACGGCGAATATGTATTGTCTTTAGGCGCAGATGTTACTGCAAAAGTAAAAAATCAGTAAAGGAAGGATACAAGCTCTCGCTTTGTTAAATAAATATATGCATATATTCGTTGATAAAAAAATTAGAAACCAATTAATTAGACTCACTCTTTTATTTTCCTTTATTGAGTTAATCGGTGTTTTAATCGGCACCATTAACACATTGATGCTTGGACCAACCCTTGATCCAGGCGTAGCGGAAAACACCATTGCCGCGGTTGGTTTTGCTTCGCAAATCTTCTTGTTCCTTAATGTTGTCATGTCGGCACTCGTATTTATTAGCAATACTTTTTATTCCCAACACTATGGCCGTGGTGATATCCCCCAAGTCGAGAAAGAT
This sequence comes from Bacilli bacterium, assembly GCA_024408655.1. GTDB lineage: Bacteria > Bacillota_I > Bacilli_A > RFN20 > CAG-826 > UB1719. The sequence goes on along the minus strand of JAKSUV010000004.1, from coordinate 7,819 downwards.
TTTTACTTCTGTCAAAAACTTTCCATCTTTATTGGCGTTCTTTTCTTTGTTTTATCGATGGCGATTCCTGAACAATTAATCGCGATCTTTGCCAAGAGCGGTCAAGAAGAGGTCATTCGCATCGGTGCTAACTATTTACGCATTTTTAGCATTTCCTTCCTATTTATTCCATCTATTAAGATGAATTACTCACTAGTGAAAAATACCCGCTTAGAGCGAGAAGCAACTATCATCGCGGTTGCGACATTATCACTTGTTGTGATCCTTAACTCCATTTTCTTATATGGCTTACGCCTTGGACCATTAGGCGCCGCTTTATCAATCGTGATTGCGCGTTTTGCTGAACTCATCGCCACCACCGTTATCATCCGTGCTAAATGTGTCGTACAGCCCCACTTCGTTAAGATTTTTTATCCTGATTTTACTCGCTTTAAAACTTCGTCCAAATTGATGGCGCCGGTCTTTATTGGTAAAACCCTTTGGGGATTAGGGACACTTGCTGGTGTCGTTGTCATTGGTTTATTTAACGATACCGAATTAAACGCGGCAAACCAGCTTATGATGACGGCCCAAAACCTCGTGAGCTCTTTTAGTACTGGCATTGCGATCGCTGCGGGCGTGATTGTTGGTCGTGAATTAGGCGCGGACCGCTTAGTTAAAGTAAAAGAAACAGGCCATGACATCTTAAAATTTGGTGCCCTATTTGGTGTAATCCTCATTGTGGTTTTCTTACTCTTCCTCCCGTTTTTCTATTTACTAAATAGATCATTAAGTGAAACCGCCGTTATCTACATGGTTGTCTTATTCTTAATCCAAGCCGGTATGTTTATCCCACGCGTCTATAACAGCATTATTGTTAACGGCATGCTTTATACTGGTGGCGATACCATCTTCCCTTGTGCCGTTGATGGTTTAGCTTATTGGATTACGGTTATTCCTTTATCAATCGTGGCGTTAAAACTTAATTGGCACCCAATTGTTCCGATTATTTTAGTGCAACTTGAAGAGGTGGTGAAAGTTGGCTTCTTCTACTATCGGTATCGTAAATTTAAGTGGGTCAAGAACTTAACCAATAAAGGCGGATTCGTCTTTAAATAAAATCCTCTTTTCGATTTTTTAATAGCGTTTTTATTAATTATCATTACAATATTACAATGCTATGAAAAAGCATCGTTTAGTCATAGACCATAATTCTTGCTCAGTGGTCTATTTTGGAAAAAATACCACCAAAGATAGAACCGCGATTATTGCCCGCACTGACGATGGGCAACCTTTAGCCATTCTTTATAACTTAACCATCCATGAGCGTGATGCATTTAAAAATAAATTTATTAAAGGCGTTAATGGTTTTACCTACCGTATGCCTAGTAAAACCTACCGTTATATTTCAACCCCAATTAATCCGTGTTGTAATAAAGGCAATCATTGGGACTCCAGTGCGATTAACGAAAACGCGGTTGGTTTTAGTGCGACTTTAACTTGCCATACGAACCGCAAGGCCTTAAGAGTTGATCCGTTTGTGAAAAAAGGGATTGGCGAAGACGATTTAACTCATATCCCCGCTGCCTTAGCAAGGAGCGCACGCCACGCGATGGAAGTTATCGCTAGCATTATTGATAAAAGTGGCATTAATGAACCGTGCGCCGTGTTTGCGATTGACCAAAAAGAGACTTGGTATATGGAAGCGTATACGGGTCATCAATATATCGCGGTTCAATTACCTGATGATAAAGTCTTTACCGTTGGTAACGAATTTATTTTATCCACCCTTTTTGATATGAAACCACGGCAATATTTTACGAGCAAAGGTTTATTTACTCTTCCAACTAAATACGGTTTTGCTCAGTATCAAGGACCGCACAATAAAGAACATATGGATTTAGCTTTAACCTATGGTCCAACTCCAGTCGCGAATGATTATAAGTTTGACAATTCGCGTCGGCGAACTTGGATTGGTTACCGAATTTTCGCTCCGCATAGTGAGGAAGCCCAAACTTATATTGCTAAGCACCGCTACCCGCCCTTTGTGACACCCGAACGAAACGATTTAACCATTCACGATATGATTAAGACACTGCGTAATCGTTTTGAACAAGTGATTGATAATCCCAAGTTTAAAGAATTTAAACAGGATCTAAGTGAGCATCACTTGCGCTTAATCGGTGGTTGTTCCGGTTTACAAATTCACGCGATTCGCTCTTACGCGAACTTACCAAAAGAAATCGCGTGTCAACAATGGTTAAGTTTTGCTAATTCCAACTTTGCTCCCTTTTTACCCATTAATAACGGAATCCAAAGTATTCCTAGCTCGTATGCTTATAAACCAACTGTTTATGATTACGATGAGAACTCCACTAATTTTATCTATAAACGGCTTTGCCTCTTAGGTCATTTTAATTGGAAATGCTATGGTGACCAAATTAATCGGCTGTGGGAAGGTTATGAAGCGATCTGGGACCAAGAATATCAACAAGTTATTAATGAGGTAAAGGCACTCCCATTAGCCAAAGCCCGGGCCCGGATTAGTGAGTACACTAATTACATCTTGGAAGAGGCGCTCGATATTGCTAAATATACCTACCACGATTTATTGCTGCATATGATGAACTACCAAAACATTTATTTCCACGATAAGACTCGCTTTATCCCCGTTTTTTATCCCCTCGTTAATTTAAATAAGTATGTTAAGCATTTTAACTGGACGCTCCAACAAGTGAAGCCGAACCAATTTATTCTTAAAAAGAATAATGATATCTGTATCATCAAAGTTGCTAAACCGGTTGCTAGAGCCAAAGGAACGCTCACATATAAAAATAAAACGATTAAAGTCTTAACCCGTTTTAGAAACAATGAATTATATGTCAGTAAAAACGATATTGATAATGTTATTAAATTAAAAGACATTAATACAAAATTGCGCCACTTTTGAACTACAGCGTATAATATACGCATAAATGCATATTTTTAAAGATAAAGAGTTTGCTAAAAAATTATTGCGGTTAATGATCCCGGTTTTATTACAGGAATTAATCACAACTTTAATCGCTAGTTTAAGTGGCCTTTTAATCGGCGCTGCTGGTGCTAATCAAACAACGGTGCTTGGCGTTGGCTACGCCTTAAACATTTTTCTTGTTTATCGCTATGCGATATTAGCTATCGCAGTCGCTGGTGGTCTATTTATTGCTCAATATTATGGTCGTGGCGACTTACATGATGTAAAGCGCGTCTATCATACATTGCTCCGCATCGCGGTTTCTGTCTCGCTATTATTTTTCTTATTGTCGTTATCGATCTCGAAGCAATTAATCGGCCTATTTAATCCTGATTCTGACATCATTGAAGTAGGCGCTCAATTTTTGCGCATCTTAAGCGTCTCGTTCTTGTTTTTTGACTTATCCTATATCAATACATATATGCTTAAGAATCTTCACTTAGCTAACTTCGCTACGATTAGTTCTTTAGCGGCTCTCGTTGCTGATGTCCTACTCACTTGTTTACTACTTTTTGTCTTTAAACTCGGCGCTAATAGTGCCGCGTGGGCCATCGTTGTTACCCGGTTTGTTGAATTTGCTTTCTCCGCGGTCTTTTTACATTTAAAGAGCGCCGTTTATTTTGATTTCAAACTCTTCTTTAATCCGGATATCGAGAATTTTCTTATCGTGATTAGGCACATGATTCCGATTGTACTTGCGCGGGTTGCTTACGCGATTGGTACGCTCATCTTCTCAGCGATTGTTGGTCACATGAAAAATGATGATTTATCAACGGCGACCACGATATTAAATTACTTTGTCCCGTATTTACATGCTGTGTCTTCATCGGTCGGTGTTGCCGCTGGCATCTTAATCGGTCGAGAATTAGGCGCAAACCGTTTTGAATTAGCGAAAGAACATTCGCGCGATATCATTCGAATTTCTATTTTTACTGGTATTGCTAATATCTTGATATTAGCGATATGTTTACCTATCGCTCTATTTATCTTCTCAAAAGGCGCTGTTACCACCGATATCGCCCGCATCTATCTATTAGTGGTTTTTAGTGTCTGCGCTACCCAACTTATTCAGCAAGCGGTTAACACCATCTTTATGCAAGGCTTCTTTACCCCTGGCGGTCGGAGCACTTGGTATTTTGTTGTGCAAATGATTCCCCAATGGGGTATCACGATTCCGCTTGCCATCATCGGTTCATACTGCGTTTGGCCTACCATCGTGATTGTCGTTTTAATGTATGCCGAAGAAACCATCCGTGCGGTGATGAATATCGCCAAATTCTTAAAGAAAGATTGGCTCCGTAATGTTATTAAAAAAGATCCACTTATTGAAGAAAATAAACGAGCAATATAAAATTTGAAGGAGACAATATGAAAAAAGAGACGCAACCATTAAAGTACATTCTAATTGTTGATGCTTGTTCTTCTGGCATTAACTATATCCAAGATATTAAAATGCGTGGTTATAAACCACTAGTATTAGAGGTTAATGTTGATAATGACTTCTATATCAAAAACATTTTGCTTCCCGCTAGAAAGCGGTATATTTCTGACGCCGTTGTTATTAAAGAACAAAGCACTTATCAAAAAACACTGGCTCTAGTAAAAAAATATCATCCGGTCGCCGCGGTGGTTGGTAGCGAAACCGGCGTGGAATTAGGGACACGCTTAATGAATGATTTACATTTACCATCTAACCCTTATAAAAAAATTAAACAATATGTGAATAAAGACGCGATGCACGAAGCTTTGAAAAAAGCGGGTGTTCGCTATATCCGTGGCAAGGTTGTCCATAATTTAAAAGAAGCCAAAGCCTTCTATCAAGAATTAGATGTCGACGAAGTGGTTTTAAAACCAATGCACGGCGCGGGTTCGCAAGGTATTTATTTTTGCCGGAGTTTCTCCGAGGTTGAAAAACGTTTAAAGGACAGTATCCAATCGTGTAATTTTTTTGGGGAAAAATTTGATGGTGTTCTCATGCAAGAAAAAATCAAAGGCATTGAGTGTTACGTTAACACGATGTCGCGTAATAAAAAACACCGGATTATTTCCATGTGGAAATATAGTATTGGTGAAACTAGTGATGGCAAAATGATTTTTGATAACGCTGAATCGGTTAATTTACTTGAAGTAAGTAGCACCCGCTTAGTCCAATACGCGTTTGATTGTCTTGACGCGATTGGTGTCGAAAACGGACCCGCACATACTGAATTCTTTATTGACGAGAAGGGCCCGGTTATGGTGGAAATTAACTGCCGCGTCGCGGGAGCGAGTATGCCGATTCCTTTCTTGGACCGTATTTTTGGTCACCATGATACTGACCAAATTCTTGATGATTTACTCTATATCGAGCATTTTAATTACTGCCTTGAACAAGAATATCGTACCTACGAAAAAGGGATGCTTAAACTCCTGATTATTCCCAAAGAATTTACCGCGGTAAACGCGCCAGTGACAAAAATCGTTTCGCACTTGAATAGTTTCTATTCAACTTCCGTTGCCCCGATTAAAAATATGCGCCGGATTGGTCGAACCATTGACCTAGAGACATCGGGTGGCACTGTTTATTTAGTTAATAAAGACCACGGACTTGTTCAAAGAGAATGTGAATTCTTGCATCTCCTTGAGCTTTATTTCTTTAACATCCTCTTCCAAGGAAAAGGCGAAAAGATTAAGGAATTAGTGAAACCCTATAAGCGCTCCCAAAAAGAAATTGATGAAATTGTTAATTTTTCGCGCAAGAATGGTCCTTGCATTCTTTTAACCGACCAAAAGTTATCATACGATAATGTCAAAGTCGTTGATATTAATCACACTTTAGTGAATTATAACGATTACGAAATTGCAATCATCGATCTTGATTTTAAGAAATTATTCTTCAGCAAAATGACTCGGAGTGAAATATTTGAAATTCTCTACGAATTCTTGCATAAGGTTAGAGTCAATGGTTACGTGATTATTCCTGAATCAACCTACAGTCATGTTCCTTATCAATCCCAAGGGATTGAAATCTTACTCCGCTTAGCGGGATATTCGATTCAAAACCCCACGATGAGTCTTCGTCACTTAATTTACGCGAAGCGCATTCAATAATTATTTTAAATTATTGATACACGCATACAAAATTTCTTTAGTTAATATCGGTTCAAACGATAAAGAATTAATAAATGGTTCCAAATCCTCATTGGCCTGATCAATATTAATTGAATCAATTTTTGATTTTAGAAACATATAAAAATTACAAAACACTATAATGTTTTATCAGAGTTACATTATGGTTTTGCGTAAATTGTTTTAATTGAAACGCTTCAAGAATTTACTTTATGATAATGGTTATAGTATTCAATTATATAAAAATGAAATTAACTCATTTTTTTAACGAGTAAAATTTGCGTTTTAAGTGTCGTGCAATTAATAATATCAATAGCTCTTATATCTACATTCAATTCTTTATTATATAAATAAGATAATCGTAAGGCGGTTAATGAATCTAGCCCGAAGTTTCTTAAATCACTATTCAAATTTAAATTTTTTGTTTTAATATTTAACAATTTACAAATACATTCTACTATTTTCTTTTCTAATTCAGAAACTGGGGTGTAATGATTCGAATATAAATTATCGTTATTTTTTATCTTATCTTGAAGTTTAGCAATTCGTCTGTTAGAAATTTTTGAATCAATCCGCCCAACAAAGGCAAGCGTACCATTAGGTAAATATCTAACTAGATCACCTGTTTTATACATTCTTTCATATCCTAATTTATTACCATCAAAAGGATTCTTAAAGAAGAATTCCTTATTTCCTTTTGAAAAGACTTTTGAAAGTTTAGAAGAAGATAAATAAAGTTCACCAACCGCTCCATAAGGAACTAATCGATGTTCTTTATCAAGAATGTAAGCTTTAGCATATTTTAAATTTTCGTTGTTTAATCCTTTTAAGACAATTTCTTTTGGGATGATGTTAGTTGATTTAGAAGTTTTTAACTTAACATCTATTGAATAATTTATATCTCTAAGATAGTCATTACTAATAAGCCCATAAAGTACCTTTTGATATGTTTTCATAAATCGAATAATAGTAGTTTTATTATATTTATTAGAATAATCAACCGTAAATGTTATTCCTTTTCCAGAATTATTTACAATACCGAATAGGTTAGCAATATGAGGCATATCTTTTTTATTATCTTTTATAATCAAAAAGCGCTTAGTAACAAAATCAACATCATTAAGATTCGTATTATATTCAAACATTATATTTTGATTTAAATGGTGCTGGTTAGCGAGTAATCTGAAAGGATAAACGCTATTTTCCATAGAATTAAGCATTTGTTTGCTCGATTCTTTTAAATAAATATCAACTAATCGGTCAGAAGTATCTAAAGCAATCGGTACAGTACGCACAAACATTCCAATTGCGTTATCTAAACCATCTAAATTACGACCATGGTTTGCAAAGGTAAAACGTGGCTTATTATTATTAATAAAACGCGATAAGGTATAGGCAAAAGCGCTAGTTAAAATATGGTTAACAGTAATTGAGAGTCGATTAGCAGTAGATATTAGTTTTTCTTTAATATCGCCGAGATAAACAAAGGCAAGACCACCATATTTATTATTAATATCGCCAATTGGTTCGATAATATTTTTGCTATCCGCAAACATTTTTTCGTAATATATTCTGCCAGATTCATATTTTTCTGAATAACGTTCTTTTAATTCTTGATTTGCCTTTTTAATGAAGTTTAAATCTATGTTATTAGTAATTTCGCCTTCTAGTTCTTTATTGATTATAGTTCTTGTTGTAGCATCGCTAATTATGTGATGC
>JAKSUV010000003.1 GCA_024408655.1 Bacilli bacterium | reverse complement strand
ATAATAGTTGTTGAGTGTTCAATTAGTTTAGTCCAACGTTTTGGGGTAAGTACATAAATATGCAAGGGAATGTTATTTCGTTTAATATTGATCACCGGAAATTAAAACCCGGTGTTTATCTTCACGAAGTGAAGAAGATTGATAAAAATCATTTTGTCACCACCTTCGATTTACGTTTTAAGTGTCCGAATCACGGTGATTATTTGACACCAACGGAAGCGCACACAATCGAGCACGTTGTCGCTACTTTCTTTAGTGAAAATTGCTCGGATAAATTATATTTTGGTCCGATGGGTTGCCTCACGGGCTTTTATTTACTCTTAGCGAATAAACATACAGTGAAAGATGTGATTAGTTATTTTCCTAAACTTGATCAATATTGGCGAACACTAGTTCGTAAAAATATTGTGCCCGCGAAGACACCGCTTCGTTGTGGTAACTATAAGTTACTCGATATTAAGGCGGGGTATAAAGCTTGGCATGCCTTCTACATAAGTCGCAAAAAGTGGGGCAAATCTTATACTTTAATTAAGAAAAATAGTTCACTTGATGAAAGTAAATATCAAGACCAAATTAATTATCAGATTGCCTTAAAACATTAATTAATTGCTCAATAAATACTTGTAAATGATGCGCCGCGGCGCGGTGATACGTTTCGTAATCTTCGTGCGTAATTTCATTATTAGAAATAATGCGAATCGCTAAATGGGGGATATTTTCACTCTCGCATTCATAGTAAGAGGCGATACTTTCCATATCTTCACTCACGTGCTGACAAATTTTTTGGTAACGCTGAATAGTTTTCTCGTCTTTAGTAAATAAGTTCGCGCTCCCCATAATCGCGTGTGTCAGTTTTAATTTCGTAGGGATTTGGTCTACTAAACGAATTAGACTCGGTGTACCTTTTAAAATTAGCCGTTCCTGTTTTGCTTTAATGTAGGTGACAACGTCACCAATAATTAAGTGATTTGGGTGAAGATTTTTTACATGGGCGCCGCATAGGCCAATATTAAAGACATGGGTGGGACGATAATACTTAATGGCAAGACGCGTGGCTTTACTCGCGTTCACCGTACCGATTTTAGTTAAAGAAACTATGAGATGATGGCCGCGATAAAATTGGTAACCTTCGTGTCGTTTAAGTTTTAGCGAAAAGACTTTAATGAGTTCATTAATTTCTTTCTTCATTGCCCCTTGAATTAAGATAGTCATATAACTAGATATATGATAATATATCGGGGTATGGAATTAAAGAAATTGATTGTGGTTCGTAAGGATTGGCCAAAACCCGGTATCTCGTTTAAAGATATTATGCCAGTTCTTAGCGATTATAAAACTTTTGAAGAAGTCATTACCATCATGACCGCTCAATTTAAAAATCGGGGTGTAACCAAAGTTTTATGCGCTGATGCACGGGGTTTCTTCTTTGGGACCGCGGTCGCATTACGCTTAAAAGCGGGTGTGGTGGCCGCTCGTAAACCAGGTAAGCTTCCCTTCGTGGGAACAAGCGTTTCCTATGATTTAGAGTATGGGGAAAACACTTTAGAGATTCCACCGCATATGTTATCAGTGAAGGACCGCGTATTAATTGTTGACGATTTATTAGCAACGGGTGGAAGCGCAATTGCGATGACCAAAATGGTCGAAAAGAATAAAGCGACCCTGATTGGTTATTCTTTCTTAGTCGAATTAACGAGTTTAAAAGCACGCAAAAAATTAGCGCCGGTTGAAATCCATTCACTAGTCAAATATAAAATCTAAAAGAAAAGCACCGAATGGTGCTTATTCTTTAACTGCGTAAATGTAGCCGTCTTTTTCTGGCAAGATGATTTTAAAGCCAGCGACTTTCAGTAAAACTTCGATTCCCGCTTCACCATAGGGGAAGATGTTACAGCTTCTTTCCGAAACGATAATCATGCCGCCAATCCGAATTTTCTCCATAAAGGTAAGCATATTTTCGACTAACGTTTCGCGTAAGATATGTTGATAGGTTTGTTTTAAATTAATAATTCCGAACGCGTAGTTACCTAAATCTTGTTTAACATGTTTTAAATCGGTCGTCGTGACATAGTCAATCCCAATCGGTCCACGTTTATCATTAAGGACTAAAGTTAAACCGCGCGAACGAATATCTTCGATAATCGCATCAGCGGTTTTACCAACCGCTTTCATCGGCGGAATATCTTCTTTACTATGGTCAACGTCTTCTAGGAGCAAATAAAAGAAATATTTCTCAATCTTTTCTAAGAATGCGGAATCACGGTCAACCGCATTGACATCCGCACTTAATAGGTGGGTGATACCGACATTAGATGATAAGCAAGTCGGATCCTGCGTCTTTTCAACGGTTTTAATTTTCTTTGGAATATCGTAAATCGTTGGTAAACGTTTTAAGATACTTGAAATTGGCCGAGATTTTACGGTAAACGCCCGTGGAGCGTTAATCACTTCGATATAACCTTTTTGGTAGGTATAATACGGATAATTGAGCCAATTCTTAAAGTCCTTGGGGAAAAGTAAGGACAAGAACACTAAGTCACTTACATGGTGACCATAAATCGAATCGGCAAAATCCATTGAGATGGCACCACCAGATAAACGGCAGTTAATTTCGATTAATACTGGGCCTTTTTCATCGACAAAGAGTTCGCAATGCACTGGACCGTTTTCAACGTGTAAAGCCGTAAGCATTTTCTTCACATAAGTTGTTAACTGCGTCATATTGACTTCAAGCGCGTTCACTGAGATAGCGTTAGTAAAAGTCATGTGGCCTCGCTCTGTTTCGTGTAACGAATACCGCCAGATTTCGCCAATCCGGTGTTCGCCATTACAAGAAATTGTATTCACGATATATTCAATCCCACTAATTTTTTCTTGAATCAGTAGTCCGTTCGTTGAGCGATCAATTGAAATCTTTTCCAAGTCTTTAAAGAATTGAGTAGCATTTTTCTTTACTTCTTCTTCGCTATAGCAGAAGGATAAGCCCTTCGAGGCGGCGCCCCGCGAAGGCTTTAAAACGACGGCTTTTACTTTGAATTTTTTATAAATTGCGACTGCTTCTTTAACGTTATGAACAACTTCCCCGCGAATGTAACGAAGGCCGGCCTTTTTTAAAGCGGCATGCATCGCATCTTTATGGGTTAACTCTTGAAAGTAGCGCATCTTGTTAGCGCCCGGTAACTTTAAATCGTTTTGTAGTTTCATGGCGAGTTCAACATCTTCTTCGTCGCCGGCAAAAATGAACTTTGGCTTAATTTTCTTAACGAGTTGTAAAGTTTTTTGGTAGTCTTTAAAACCATCTACAAAGCGTACTTGCTGTGGCAATGGAATGGTGGTTCGAGTTTGACCGTAAGGCGTTAAAATATAAGGAATAAAACCAAATTTAACCGCATCAGCGACGTATTTTTGTGAAGAATAAAAACAGTCGATAAGTAAGATATTTCCGTTATTTTGTGGCATTTTAACGTTCCTCCTTCACGGCACAAACAAAGTTAGCTTTTAAAGGCATCACAATCTTAAAACCGGCAATTTTTAGTAAAATTTCTACACCCGGTGCGCCATAGGGGAAAAGATTGCAGCTCCGTTCCGAGACCATAATCATCCCACCCGTCCGAATCTTATCGGCGAAGGTTAAAAAGCCCTCGATAAATTCTTGGCGAGACATAGAATCATAACTCTTTTTGAAATTCACGACGCCAAAGGCGAAATTACTTAATGCATCCTTTACATGTTTAATGTCAGTCGGATAAACATATTTTGGCGTTTTGTCATTAATGCTATCATTCATCATTAAAGTCAAACCGTGGCGAATGGTTTTTTCTATTACGCCATCGGCGGTGGCACCTTTATTGACCCGGGGAGGAATATTCTCAGCGCGGTGATCGTTTTCGTATAGTAAATAGAAGAAATATTGTTCTAAATAGTGAAGCAAACGGTTATCCGCTTCGAGAATATTAGCATCACGGTGTAATAAGCGAACATAGCCATTCGTGGTGAAAAAACCGACCGTCTTTTTTACTAAACCATCTTTCCGAGGAATGCTAAGTGTATCGTAAAAACTTCTTAAGCGTTTAACAATGCTTAACACGGGATAAGACTTCGCTGTAAATTGGGCGGGTGAGATAAAGAATTTCACAATGCCATGGTTATAAGTGTGATAGGGGTGAGCTAGTTGGTGATGGAAACTCTTTGGGAACAATAATGCGTTTAAAATTTGGTCAGTATCGTGGTGACCAAAAATCGCATCATTATAACCTTCGGTTAAATTACCGCCACTAATTCGGCAGTTTACTTCAACCATCACGGGGCCCTTGAGATCAATTAAAAATTCAGTATGGGCGGGGCCATCAACGATATGGAGCGCATCAAGAATATTCTTACAATAATCGACTAATGCAGTGTGGGCAATATCAAGGTGATCAACCGAGCGAATGCAGGCGAAAGCGTGTGCGTTCTTGCCAACTTCGACAAAATCATATTGCCAAATTTGGAGCACTCGATGTTTACCATTACGGGAGACTGTATTAATAAAATATTCGTAATTTTCTAGACCCCGAATGCGTTCTTGAACCAGAATCTCTTGTTTTAAAACTTTATCTTCAAACTTAATACCTTGACGGAAAAAATCTTCAGCACTCTTCTTTAATTCTTCTTCGCTACCACAAAAGGAGACGCCAATTGAAGAATAGGCACGAAGGGGTTTTAAGACAACTTCTTTAACTTTGAACTTCCGGTAAATCGCAATTGCTTCTTTGACACTATGAGCGACTTCACCGCGGATGTAACGAACGCCAGCTTTCTTTAGGGCTTCATGCATCGCGCCTTTTTCGGTTACGTCTTTAATATATTTATAGTTGTTACCGACAACGTGCAAATCATTTTGTAAACGCGTTGAAAGTTCGACGAGCATTTCATCGCCCGCTAAAACAAGCAATGGATGATAACTTTTAACTAACGCTAAAGTTTTTTGATAAGTGCTTTGTTCACGAATTAATGTAGTGGGAACCGCAAATTTCGGCGCTTTCGCCTTAGCGGTTAATAGAACCACTGGGTGACAACCGAGCGCGACAATATCAGGCAAATATTTCGAGGACATGCCCTCGTTATAGCCGATTAAAACAATATTCTTTTGTTCTTTCATTATAATTGCCGGTTGTACCATTCGATGATTTGGCTTTCATCAATGTCTTTCGGCAACTCGTTTCGCTCAGGAACTCGAATGTACTTACCCTCCATCTTATTCATATCAACCTCTACGGTCGGGAATTTAGTCTTCACACTTTCTAATGATTCTTTGATCACCTTCATGCTGCGGCTATTTTCCATAATGGCGATTGTATCACCAACTGTACATAAATAACTTGGGATGTCGGTTTTTTTGCCATTTACCATCACGTGGCCATGGGTGACAAGTTGTCTCGCCCCACGACGAGTGCGGGCAAAGCCCATCCGATAAACAAGGTTATCAAGCCGGCTCTCAAGAATCCGGAAAAAAGCGATTCCGGTGACGGTTTCATCCGCCCGGGCAATTAAGAACAAACGACGGAATTGCCGTTCGTTAATGCCATATAGTTGCGCCATCTTTTGTTTTTCAATTAATTGGCGACCATATTCACTGGCTTTCTTATGCCGGTCAGCACCGTGTTGGCCAGGGCCATAAGGGCGTTTCGCGGTTTCTTTCCCGTTCTCTAAGGTTGAAAAACCTAAACGGCGGGAGCGTTTCCAATCAGATCCTAAATATCTCATAATTCTCCTTTGCAAATAAGCAAGGTGCAGACTCCTTTCTTCTATGATGATTCCTTTTCACCTTGATAGCGTCGGCTACTTGTTTTATGAATCATTAGACAAGAAGTGTCTACATGCTCAACATGCGAATAATATCTAACCATAAGTCAGCGAGGGTGTCAAATTATTTCGTAACAAGCCAGTAAATAGTTTATACTATTTATGCATTATGCTTCCTATTAACGCCATCATTGCTATTGTCGTTTCTGCGCTTGTGGCCGGAGCCGGTTTATTCATTGCTCTTTATTTTTTATTTTTACGAAATAAAAAACTCACCCACCAAATTCATGACCTCAAACGCCGCTATGATTACACTAACCATATGCTCACGATTCAAGACCTTAGTTATATCAAACGAATTGAAGCGATTGCCCAACTAAATCTACTTTACGCTGATATGCAAGAAGACTACCGGGTACGCTATAAAAAAATCTTAAATGATCACGATGCGCTAGTGAAACAAAAGCTCAATACGATGCTTGATTATCTCAAAGCGAATCGCTACAAATCAGCGCGGGAAGAAATGGCGAATTTAAAAGCCTTAGTGGTGGACTATGAAACCGTCGCGAACGCTTTAAACACCGAACTACTTCGCGTTATTCAACCCGAAGAAGACGCCAAACGCCAAGAAGCGGAAGCCAAAGAAAAATTCCACAAAGTCCAAGAAGACTACGCCCGTGAACAAGAGAATTTACTCATTTTAAAAAATAGTTACGAAAAGGTTTTTGCCAAAGTCCTCAGACTCTTCCTTGATTTTGATGACTATATTGATGAAGCAAATTATGATGAGGCTAATGCATTGCTCCCTTTAATTAACAAAGTCATTGATGAACTCCAACATATCACCATCATTATGCCTGAGTTATGTCACCGGGCTACTAAATCAGTCCCCCAACGGATTGGCGATTTAAAGAATGACTACAAGCGGATTCTTAATGAAGAATGTTCAGTTGTTCACATTATGGCGGATAACACAATTTCGAAAATGGAAGATGAATTAGCGGAAGTAGTTGAAAATCTCAAGGCTTTTAAATATCGTCACCAAGATGAAGCGCTGAATTACATTGTCGATCACGTCGAAAATATTTTAACGGCCTTTAACAAAGAGCGCGAAGCGAAAGGTGCCTTCGATAGTAAGATTGAAGTGGTGCGGCAAGATATTACCTTTGTTGAAAAAGACTTTATTAAACTTTGTAACTCGTTACCAAAGATCCGCCAAGTCTATATCATTACCGATGATAAACTCCACGAAGTCACTAATATCCAAAATTTGATTAATAAACTTGGTGTCGCCAAACGGGCCTTTGATAATTTATTACATAATGGCAACCGGACGCCTTATTCGGTATTACTTGATCGCTTGATTGAACTCCAAACGGAGTGCGACCAAATTAAAGCGGACCTAGCAAACTTCCGGCAATATATCACTTCTTTAAAAGAAGATGTCCAAGATGCGCATCGTCTTTTAGCAGAATATTTTTACCAAATTAAAAAGGCGGAGAAGCGGGTGCGTGATGCGGCAATGGATTTATTCCATACTAAGTACGATGAACCAATTAACGCGATTTATAATGCGCTGGAAACCATCAGTGTGACTTCAACTACTTTACCGATTGATGTTAATAAAGTAAACGAAGCGGTCAACTTTGTCCGCTTTGAAGGCGATTCAACCTTAAACCAAATTGAACAAGATAGTGAGATGATGAAGATGGCGGAATCCGCCCTTACATACGTGAACCGTGGTCGCTATAAGTTTAACGAAATTGACGCCCTGGTTAACGAAAGTGAAAAACTCTTTAAAGCGGGCGAATTTGAAAAAGCTTATCTTGAGACGAAAGACCGGATTATTCCACGTTATGCGGAATTAACCCAGGAGCAAAAATAATGATTTATTTTGATAACGCCGCGACTTACTTTAACCGGCACGACGATGTTTTAAAAGTTTTCTTGGATGCGAGTAAAGAGTATTTCGCTAATCCAAGTAGTACTCATCGTTTAGGCTATCTTGCTAATCGCGCTTATCAAAAGGCTACACAAGATGTTCTCCAAGCGTTTCATCTTAATAGTCAAGACTACGAAGTGATTTTTAATAGCGGGGCAAGCGAAGGCATTAATCACGCCATCAAAGGTTATGCTTATCGTAACGCGACCCGGGGGAAAGAAATCATTGCTTTTAAAAATGAACATCCCGCGGTCTTAGAAGCCTTAAAGTCGTTAGCGCTAGATCATTTTGTAATTCACTATATTGACGCTGATATAAATGGCGTAATTCAATACGAAGAAATCAAAAAACATTTAAACCAAAATACCATTATGGTAGTGGTCATGAGTGTGAATAACGAAGTGGGTTCAGTTAATGATTTATCGAGAGTTCGCTCATTATTAAAGTCTTATCCAAAATGCGTCCTTTTTTCTGACGTCACGCAAAGCGTGGGGAAGTGCGAGATGGACTATTCTTCGCTTGATATGTTTACTTGTAGTGCGCATAAATTTGGTGGGCTCTTAGGTAGTGGCATCCTTATCAAAAAGAAAAAGATTTTACTGACTAAACTGATTGATGGTGGCGCCCAACAAAATAATCTTCGGGGTGGAAGTATTCCATTACCCTTAATTTTATCAACCACCTACGCTTTAAAAAAAGCCATCGCAAATCTTAAACATAATTACCAAATTGTGGTGGGGTTACAACAATATTTATTAAAGTTACTTCAAGATGAACCGGAAATTATTATTAACACTAAAAGCGATTTTCCCTATATTGTTTCCTTCTCTTTACGGAGTAAAAAAGCGAGTGTCGTCATTGAGGCACTCTCAGAAAAAGAGATTTATGTTTCAAGTCAAAGTGCCTGTCACGCGAAAAGTGATATTCCTTCCGCGACCGTATTTAATATCACTCATGATGAAAAGCGCGCGAAAAACACGATTCGCGTTTCTTTTTCAGAGATTAACACCAGCGAAGAAGTTGAAACTTTTGTTCGTGAATTAAAAGCTATCTTAGGAGAAATCCGATGAAATACACGAGCATCATGGTGCGCTTTGGTGAATTAAGCACGAAAGGCAAAAACAAGAAAGATTTTGTCAACATGCTAGCGCGCAATATTAAGCACGCTTTAAAGAGTTTCACCTCTTTAACTTACGATGTTCTTTATGATCATATTTATGTAAATCTTCACGATGAAGACTACGAACCAATTCTTAATATTTTAAAAGACATTAGCGGTATTCAAGCACTCAGTTTAGTGATAAAAATTGAAAGTGATATTGAACTGATTAAGAAGACTGCTTTAATGTTAATGAAAGAAAGCGAAGGCAAAACATTTAAAGTAACTTGTAAGCGGAGCAACAAACGTTTCCCATTAATTAGTGATGAGATTATTCGTGAAGTGGCGCCGGTGATTTTAAAAAACACTACCTACAAAGTTGATGTTCATCAGCCGGATATTAAACTCGCCATTGAAGTGCGGGATGAAGGCACCTATTTATCAACTAAAACGATTTTAGCTAGTGGTGGTTATCCAATCGGTGTGGCTGGAAAAGCGGTAATGATGTTATCCGGTGGAATTGATTCACCCGTCGCGACTTATTTACTAATGAAACGCGGCGTGATTGTGGAATGTATTCATTTCGCCTCTCCTCCTTATACAAGCGAAGCGGTAATTGATAAACTTACTGATATTCTTCACGAGTTAAATCGTTATCAATATAAGATTCGTTTACACATTGTGCCATTTACCAAAATCCAAACTAAGATCTACGAAGTCGCGGATGAATCATACGCGATTACGATTATGCGCCGGATGATGTATCGCCTCGCTAACGCGTTAGCGGAGAAACTTAATTGTTTAGCAATCGCGAATGGTGAATCAATCGGCCAAGTGGCAAGCCAAACGCTTGATTCAATGGGTGTGATTGAAAAAGTAGCGAGTTTACCAATCATTCGTCCCCTCGCGGTAATGGATAAATTAGACATTATTAAAATTGCGAAACAAATTAATACTTACGATATCTCAATTCGGCCATACGAAGATTGTTGTACAATCTTTGCGCCTAAAAACCCAAAAACAAAACCCCGTTTGCACGAGGTTCTGTTTTATGAGGAGAAATTCGATTTCGCTTCACTTATTAAGGAAGCGTTAGACAAGATAAAAGTTATTACAATTAATTAGTTTTTCTTCGCCGCTTTTTGATTCGCGTTAGCTAGTTTTACTAACTCTTTAAAAGCGGTTGGATCATTAATCGCTAATTCGCTAAGCATTTTCCGGTTAATGTTCACCTTCGCGTTCTTTAAACCCGACATAAAGCGGTTATAAGAAATATTGTTCTCATGGCACGCCGCGTTAATCCGCTTAATCCAAAGCTTACGATAATCGCTCTTTAATTGTTTACGGTTAATGTAGCTATAACGTTCGCCACGTAAAACTTGTTCTTTCGCGGTTTTAAAGAGGGTGTGCTTACTACCAAAGTAACCACTCGCCTTTTTTAAGACCTTTTTTCTCCGACGATGAGCAACGGTTCCACCTTTGACACGCATAAGTTACCTCCTTATTGAATGAGATTCTTCTCACGCTTAAAGTCCGCGTGGCTCACTAAGCGAGCGTTCCGAAGATGTCTCTTTTGTTTTGTGGTTTTTCTTGGCGCTAAATGGCCTTTAAAAGCACAATGTCTTTTCATTTTACCGGTACCGGTAATTCTTACGCGTTTCTTTAAAGCGCGTTTGGTTTTCATTTTTGGCATAAATAACCTCCTACTTTTTAAATTTGCTAGCGAGAATCGCAATCATGAAGCGACCTTCCATTTTGCCAGGCCGTTCCACGGTTGAGACTTCACTCAGGTAATTAATAAACTTATTTAACACTTCTTCACCAACTTCGATATGCGCCATTTGACGGCCGCGATAACGAAGTACAACCTTCACTTTGTCTCCCTTAGTGAGGAATTCTTTTGCCCGGTTTACCTTGGTGAGTAAATCGTGTTCACCAATTTGCGGGGTGAGTTGAATTTCTTTGAGTTCCACCATGTGGAGTGCTTGATTACGTTTATTCTCTTTGGCCTTCTTTTGGGCTTCAAAGCGGTATTTACCGTAATTGAGAATCTTGCACACAGGCGGTTTCGCGTTTGGCGCGACACAGAGCAAATCAAGATCATAATCGACTGCTCGTTCGTAGGCCTCACGGCTACTCATCACGCCTAATTGTTCACCATTTGGACCAATTAGCATGACGCTGGGGAACCGAACTCGTTCATTGACTAAGTCGGTATCTTTTTTGACTGGTAAGCGACCAGGTTGTTGATAATAAGGTATAAGTTTAATCCTCCTTCGAAAAGAAAAATGGATGCTTCCGCACCCATACTCATACGTAACTAATAAGTTACTTATGTAGCTTTTACCAATCTACTTAGTAGATCTGGTGTCCAGGTGTGGAACTTTCTACTTTCTTAACTGCGTCAAATGATAGCACACGTAGGGAAAAGAATGCAAGTAAAAGTGAATGTTGATATATAATTAAGCTTTTTTCTTTTGCTTAATCGTATCTAAAACTAATTTAATAAATTCGTCTTGTTTAACAGTTGTTTGTGCTTGTTCGCCAAACTTCCGGTAAGTAAGCGTGCCGTTTTCTTTTTCTTTATCACCAATCACGACCGTATAAGGCACTTTCATCACTTGAGCGTTTCTTAACCGGTAACCAAGTTTTTCGTTACTATCATCTAACTTCACTCGGATATGTTCCGCTTTCATGGCTTCGACTACTTTCTTAGCGTGGGCTAAATGGAATTCATTATTGACTGGTAAAACTCGCACTTGTTCGGGGGCGAGCCAAACTGGGAAAGCGCCGCCATAGTGTTCAATTAAAATACCAATGAAGCGTTCGATACTACCAAATAAAGCGCGGTGGAGCATAATCGGCCGAACTTTATTATTGTTTTCATCAACATAAGTTAAATCAAACCGTTCGGGTAAATTCATATCAAGTTGAATAGTTCCGCACTGCCAAATCCGGTTCATTGAATCACGAATCTTAAAGTCGAGTTTCGGGCCATAGAAAGCACCATCACCCGCGTTAATCTTATAGGGTTTACCACTCGCTTTCATCGCTTCTTCAAGAATCTTTTCGGATTCGTTCCAGATTTTAATATCACCAATATATTTCTTTTCCGGGCGCGTTGATAATTCAATGGAGTAATCAAGATTAAATAACGAATACATCTCATCGTAAAGTTTAAGCATCCGTTTAATTTCATCTTGTAATTGATCTTTCCGGCAGAAGATATGAGCATCATCTTGGGTGAAGGTTCTTACGCGGAATAAGCCCGCGAGAGCGCCACTTGCTTCGTTACGGTGGACTAAACCTAATTCACCCATCCGAATGGGTAAATCTTTATAAGAATGTAAAACATTTTTATAAATGAGCATGCCGCCGGGGCAGTTCATTGGTTTAATCGCAAATTCTTTATCGTCAATCTTGCTCGTGTACATATTATCTTTATAGTTCGCCCAATGGCCGCTCGTGATCCAGAGTTCTTTACTGAGCATTGTAGGAGTTTTGACAAACACATAACCTTCATCCGCGTGTTTTTGATACCAGAAATTCTCGAGTTCATTACGGATAATCATCCCTTTTGGGAGCCAGAAGGGGAAACCAGGGCCAAATTCGGAGATCATAAATAAACCCATCTCTTTACCAAGTTTCCGGTGGTCACGCGCTTTTCTTTCTTCTAGGAGTTTTAGATAATTATCTAATTCTTCTTTAGTTTTCGCACTTGTGCCATAGATTCTTGTGAGCTGTTTATTCTTACTATCACCCCGCCAATAAGCGCCAGCTAAACTAAGGAGTTTAAAATGTTTAAGATTACCTGTATAACCAACATGGGGACCACGACATAAATCGGTGAAGTCACCTTGGGTATAAATCGAAATTTTTTCATCGTCTTTAAGTTCTTTAATGAGTTCGGTTTTATACGGATTATCTTTGAATAATTTAAGCGCTTCGTCTTTACTAATTTCTTGGCGGACTATTTTAATATTTTCTTTCACAATCTTTTTCATTTCCGCTTCAATTTTGGCGAAATCGTTTTCTGTTAAAACGACATCGTTAAAATCAATGTCATAATAAAAGCCTTCATCAATGCTTGGTCCAATCGCGAATAACGCTTTGGGATAAAGACGATGGATAGCATGCGCTAATAAATGCGCGCTACTATGATTAAGAATATCTTTACTAATTTCCATAAAACTTATTTTAATAAATCAATCAAGCGAAGTAAATTCATGTGCTTATCGCGTGGTAATTGAAGGGCTTCGTTAATATCGTAATGAACGACTTTATTGTTGATTAAACCAACACAAAGACCGCCTTTACCTTCCATAATTAAATCAATTGCGTGAGCGCCAAGGCGCGCTGCTAAGACCCGGTCTTGGGCGCTTGGTGAGCCACCGCGTTGGATTCGACCTAACACTTCGGCCCGGCATTCATAGCCAGTTTCTTTCGTAATCTGCGCCGCAAACGCTGCAATATTAGCGTAGATATTTTCGCTCACAATCATCATGACGTGCTTTTTACCCGCCTTTTTCCACTCTTTTAAATTCTCGATAATGTCTTGGTCACTAATCGGGTGATCAGGAGTAATAATCATATCGACGCCTTCGGCGATACCCGCAAAAAGGGCTAAATCACCACACCGGCGGCCCATGACTTCCACAATCGAACAACGTTGGTGTGATTCAGTGGTGTCACGAATCTTATCGGTACATTCGACAATCGTATTTAAGCAAGTATCAAAACCAATCGTGTAGTCAGTACTAGCGATATCGTTATCAATCGTTCCGGGCACACCAATACAATTAATGCCCATTTCGGTTAAGCGCATTGCGCCCATATAGGTACCATCGCCACCGATACAAACGAGCGCATCAATTTTATTTTTTCTTAAATTAGCAATTGCTTTCTTACGAACATTAATATCTTTAAATTCGGGTAGACGCGCGCTTTTTAAAACGGTGCCACCGCGCGAAATGATTTCACTCACGGCGCTCCGATCAACTTTATAAATGTTATTTTCGACTAGGCCCTTATAGCCTTCAAAAATTACATACATTTCGCAGCCGTTTCGTAAACCGGCCCGGACGACCGCCCGGATGGCAGCGTTCATGCCTGGAGCATCGCCACCGCTTGTTAATACGCCAACTCGTTTTGCCATAAAAAAATATCTCTCTACGGTTAAAATTATAATCCATTTTTTTATTTTTATAATAAAAAACTTCGGTTAAGGTGGATTTCTCTTTACTTAAGTGTATTTTGTGGAAAAGTTACGAAAAGTCAAAAAATACCACTTTTTATGGTCACTTATTTGGTGGAAAATTCTCCACTTTTTGTCCGGGAAGTATTATAAATACTTACTTTCTTTAGCAAGGAAAAAAAGATTATGCTATTATCTATCTCACTACTCGTTATGGAATACTTAGCCAGTAAGGATTATCTAGAAGTGGTTGGCGCTAGCGTCATTAGTGACGTGGATTTTGATGTCATCGCCCGGCTTTATCAACCACTTGTCGGTTATAAAGCGTGTATGCTCTATTTTACGTTGGTGAACTATATGGAACGCTCTGAGAATGAACTCTTTCCCCATGAATATTTCTTTACGTTAATGCAAATAACGGCGAGCGATTTTTTACAAGCCCGGAAAGCCTTAGAAGCGGCGGGGTTAATTAAAACTTATCTTAAAGTGGAAGATGATTTAAAGAAATATACCTACGTTATTTACGCGCCAAAATCCCCAAAAGACTTCTTTAGTGATGTGCTTTTTAAAGGCTTACTAGTGCGTTATCTTGGGGAAAAGGAAGCCACCAAATTAGCGTTACACTATAAGAGCAAACTAAATCTTGATGGTTATAAAGATGTCTCCGCTAGTTTTGTTGATGTCTTCCAACCCGATTTAAACGATGCGAGTTTTGACGCGAAGATGCCAACCAACTTAAAAGATAACAAAGCCTTAAAAGTTGATACCCAATTCTCTTACGAAGATTTCTTTACTCATTTAAAGACCGCTTTAATGGTGAGTGAAGAAGCCTTCTCAAAAGCGGAAGTAACCGAAATTGAACGGATTGCGACGCTTTATGGTTTAGATGTAATTACAATGGCGGATATTGTAATGCAATCCTTTAACGAACGGAATAAGAAAGGGAACCGGGTCGATCTAAACGCTTTAAAAGAACGGGCGATTAATCAAGCTAAGTTCTCAACCATTGCTCGGAAAGTTAATAAAGGCCAAACCTATATTAAAATCTCGGGTCGCACTGCTTTAGCGGATGAACTTAAACTTATGGAAGAAATCTCACCCAAGATGTATTTACAAAGTAAACAAGATGGTGTCGCGCCGGTTACCGCGGATTTAAATCTTATTAATTATCTTAGTGAAAACATGGGTTTAAGTCATGGTGTCATTAATGCTTTAATTAGTTATTGCTTAAAGATGTGTAACAACCGTTTAAATAAAAATTATGTGGAGAAAGTGGCGTCTTCGTTAAGACGCGAGAAGATTACGACTGCCTTAGATGCGATGAATTATTTTGAGGCACGACCCATTTCTCCTCGCTTTAATGAAGCGAAGACGAAACGCGGTAAGACCCCAGTTAATCACGATGATAATAGCTACGATGAGGCCGAATACGAAGATGTTTTAAAGAGTTTTAAAGGAAAATAATATGGCAGAGTTTCAACTATTAAAAGGCAAAAAAATCAAAAGCGACGCGAGTGTTGAAAACTATATTGATTCACTCGTGAAAGCGGTCAAAGCTGATGAACAATTAATGCGTTATTTATCTATGCATGGTTTAAATACGGATGAATTAATTCGGAGTAACATTTCCGCGATCACGCGTTTTAAAGAGGACCGCGATTATTGTAAGAAGTGTCCAGGTTTTGCTTTATGTAATAAAGAGCGGCCACATTATGTTTTAGATTTAACTTACGACGGCTTCATGGTGAATAACGATTTAAAACCCTGTAAACATAAACTCGATGATATGATTCAAGATGAAGCTTATCTCGTCCGTGACTTTCCGGCGGAGTGGCGCGATTCGACCATCCCATTAATGGATAAAAGTAAACAACGCTTAAAACTGATTAAACGCTATAAGGAAGCGCTTGACGCGCACGCTAACTGGCTCTTTATTACGGGTAATCACCGTTCGGGTAAATCCTTTGTGGCGGCGACTTTAATTAATTACTTTAACCAAATTAAGAAACGCCCAGTCGCCTTTATCAATTACCCTAACCGCGTAAAAGAACTCTTAGATTTATCGTATGGCAATAAAGAAGATTTCTTTAAATTAATGGGTCTATATTCAACGGTGGATTTATTAGTGCTGGATGATTTTGGTAATGAATATAAAAGTGAATATATTCGTGACTCAGTCACATTAGCAATTCTTAACGAACGGGCTCGTTTAGGCTTAATGACTATTTTTACCAGTGAATTTAGTTATGAAGATTTAGCGAATATGTACGCGTTAAACGCGAGTGGTCGCGCTCGGGGAAAACAACTAAAAAATCTCCTTGAAGATTTAGCGGGCGAAGCCATTGATATTTCTAATGTCGGAGTGTATTAATGAAGAAGTCTTCACTGCTTAAATTACGTGATCCTAACGCCAAGGCCATGTGGGGTAAAACGAAGTCACAAACTTTTCGTGACCGGAGTAAATATACGCGGAAAAAGAAACACAAAAACCGGGAAGATTAATAAGTTATAATATTGGCTATGGAAAATAAGAAAAGTCCGACTAAATACTTGGTGAGCGAAATTATCATCGCGATTGTGTCTGTACTCACTTTATTTGTTGCTACTTTTGAAGAATGGTATGTCGGCACGGCGACCGGTTTTATTCTCTTCTTAATTTTCTTATGTTTAGCGTTTTGCGCGGTCGGTAGCGGGCTAATTATTAGCATCATGGATTATAAGAGCCACCACAATGCTTCTTCATTAGTTTTCCTGGTGGTTCATGCGATGTTAATGCTCGGCGTGATCGTCGTTATTATTCTTTATTTCTTACCAGTTTAATAAAAAGAGCACTCCTAGGGAGTGCTTTTTGTTATAAAATAATGCTATGAATGTTTTAAAACGGTTGTTACGAATCTTCTGTTATATTATGGTTGCCCTTGGTATTACGGGGTTAACTTTATGCGTGATGCATAGTGATAAATTAATGGTGCGTCGTTATGAACTTGCTAGTAGTAAAGTAACGCAACCTCACACTTATGTTGTTATCAGCGATTTACATCACCGGGATTTAACCTTTGAAGGTGGTGTTAACTTAGTTGACACAATTAAACAAGAAGAACCAGAAGCGGTTTTTATGATTGGTGATATGATCGACGATCATATTGAGCGCGCTGATAAAGACCCGTTTCCCGTGATGGATAAACTTGTTGATGGTTTATCTAGTTATCCAATTTATTATGTAACGGGTAACCACGAAGATAAGGCAAGAGAGCTATATGATGAATTTGTTGCGCACTTTGCAAATAATGATAATTTCCATATCATTGGTGGAAGTGGCGATGCCGATGAAGATAAAAGAGTCGAACTTGGCGACAATATATTTTTATATGGGTTGCACGATCCAAGTTTTGATTATGAGGGCTATAATCATTTCGACAAAAATCCCGGGCATTTAGCGAACTCTCTTGAAAAATTTGATATTGAAACTAGCGGATTCAATATTTTATTGGAACATCGTCCAGAACTAGTTGATCTATATGGCGAATATAAGTTTGACGCGATGTTTGCGGGGCATAGTCATGGTGGACAAATTGTCCTTGGTGGTTGGTCAACTTTTTCAATCCCCGGCGGAACCTTCAACTATGTTGGTGGTGAATATGATTATCAAGATGGTGATGGTGATACCAAGAAACTTTATGTCTCACGTGGTTTAGGCTATAGCGCGATGCTGCCGATTCGCATTAATTGTAATCCGGAAATTATTAGTTTTACGGTGCACCCTGAGTAGTTAGTTACCCACGCCCGTGAAATACATGTTAAAATTACTTTGCTAATTTTAAAATGGAAAAAGTTTTAACCAAGGAAGACATTAAAGCCTACGAAGAAAGCCCGAATCCGAAGAAAAAGAAAAGTGGCCTTTATAAGTACGTCATCTATATTTCGCTTGTTTTAGTTGCGACCGGGATTGCACTTTTTTTAGCGTTACGGAAAGACCCCCAAGGCGTTTTTAACGCTTTAGCTAGTAGCGACTATCGTTGGATATTAGCAATTATTGGTGTCATGTTTTTCTCACTCGTGGTGGACGCTTTAGTTATTTATATCTTCATGCGCCTTTACACGAGAAAATACCATCTTCACCAAGGCGCGGCAGTCTCCATGATTGGTTATTTCTATGGGAGTATTACGCCTGGAGCTAAAGGTGGACAAGTAATGCAAGCCTACGCTTTACGTAACCAGGGTACCCAGATTTCTAACGCGGCGAGTATCCTTGTTATGTACTTCATTTTGTATAACATCGCCGTGGTGATCTTTAACCTCATCGCGGTTATCTTTAAATTTAGTCTCTTTAAAGAAATCGGGAGTGTACCGATTACGATTGGTAATTTCTCCGCGAATCTTTCGTTAGTGCCGCTTACAATCATCGGTTTCCTCTTTTCTTTATCGATTGTGGGTCTCCTTTTCTTGATGAGTTACTCCCACCGGATGCATAACTTTGTCATGCATTATGGCGTGGGTTTCTTAGCCAAGATTAAAATCCTAAAGCATCCGGATAAGACAAGAGAATCCTTACGGATTCAGGTGGAGAACTTTAAGATTGAATTAAGACGACTCCTTTCAAATATTCCGATTACGATTGTGATTATCTCGTTATTCTTTATTGGCCTAATTTGTGAATACTCCATTCCTTGGTTTGCCGGGATGGCGGTTAATGGTTATGGCTATCACGAGATTGGTGGCGAGATTGTTCACACTGCTGGTTATCCAACGATTGGCAGTATGTTTGACGCTTGCTTCTTATCTTGCTATCACCAAATGATTTCGGGTTTAATCCCAATTCCGGGTGGTGCGGGTATTAGTGAAATCTTATTCTCGAAATTATTTGAAAATTATTACACAACACCCGCTGCGATTAGTGCGAGTCAAATTATTTGGCGGGGCGCAACTTTCTACGCGATTATGTTAGTCTCTGGACTCGTGACCGCTTTATATAAAGCGAGTCCCAAGAAACAAGCGGAAGCGGCAACCGACCGCCGGACGTTTGTCACAATGCAACTAGAAACCTATGAAGAAAGAAAACAAAGTAGTGATGCAAGTTTTGCTTCCACCCAAGTGACAAGAAAAGAAAATCAACAACGGATTAAGGAAATGGTGGTCCCTAAAAGCTTCCAAGAAAAGAAACGAAAGAAAGAATTTGAACTCGATGATCAAGAATTATACGAAGAATCACCATTCCATGTTGATAGTGATTTAGTGAAGCCTTTAGAACAAAACAAAAAGAAACGTCATAAGAAAGATGACCGGGATTGGGGGAGCTTTGATTTATGAGTCACACGATCACGGACATTCATATTCTAAAGAAAAAGGTGGTTCTTTACTTTGGTAAAGAAAAGTTAGAGATTACGCCTAATACTTATACGAACTTTACCTTATATTTAAATAAACAATTAACCAATAAAGAATACGAGGCTTTAAAGGCAGATGATTCATACCAAAAGGATTTAGCCTACGCGCTAAACTTAGTGGGTAAATACGCGTATTGCGAAAGTAAGTTAATAAAGAAATTAAAACAAAAACAAATTAACGAAAATCATATTAATCAGATTCTCACTTATTTACGAAAGCATCATCTTACTGATGATGAAGCCTTCGCACTAGATTACGCGATGAGTTTACTTACTCGTCATAAAGGTGAACGCTTTATTAAAGAAGCTTTACGGGCATTAATGATTAAACCAACAATCATTGAGAAAGTAATGGATGAGATTAATCAAAAAGACTACGCATTAGCCTTAAATAAATATATTAAGGCTTTAGACCGTCGTTATACCCGGAGCAACGCTACGAATAAGCGGGCGAAAATCACGGATGCTTGTTTAAGGTCAGGTTATTCTTATCAAGAAATTAACCAGGCGTTAAATAAGATTAAATTAACGCCAGTTAATTACCCTGATGCTTTATTAAAAGATTATACGAAGTTTAAACGGCAATATGATGATGAAAGGAAAATTATGATGGCCTTAAAGCGGAAGGGCTATAGTTATAGTAAAATTAAAGCAGTAATGGGGGAGAATTATGATCTATCTTAATAGCATTAAAGAAGGCGAAAGTTATCGGGAGATTTATCTAGTTAAAAGCGCAACCAAGAGTTTAACCTCCACGGGTAAATCGTTTATGAATATTATCCTTCAGGATAAAACTGGCACTTTAGCGGCGAAAAAATGGGATGTCGACGCTGAAGATAGTGAGATTTTTAAACCTGGTAATTTTGTGAATATCTCCTTTGATGCGACGACTTATAAAGATAAGATTGAACTTAAGATTAAAGATGCGAATAAAGTCGAAGTCACTAAACTTGATGATTATATTCCTTGTTCACCCATCCCCAAAGAGACTCTACAAAAGAAATTAGAAGCGTATTTAAGTCAAATTCAAGACCCTAATATTAAGCTCATTGTCGATGAATTATATAATAAGCATAAAGAAAAGATCTTAACTTATCCGGCGGCGAGTAATAACCATCACGCCTTCGCAAGTGGCCTACTTTATCATACGGTGAGTATGTTAGACGTTGGGGCGTTTTTAATGAAACACTATGATCATATTGACCAAGATATTATTCTTGCGGGTATCTTCTTACACGATATTGGTAAGATCAAAGAATTAAGTGGTCTATTACCGATTGAATACACCACCGAAGGACGTTTATTAGGCCATTTAGTGATTGCGGTGAATCTAGTGAATAATGTCGCGACCGCGCATCACTTAGAAAATAACGAAAAAGTCTTATTACTTGAACACGCGATTTTAGCAAGCCACGGTCAATATGAATACGGCTCACCTGTCTTAGGTGAAACTAAAGAAGCGATTATGCTCAACTTCATTGACGACTTAGATGCGAAGATGATGATGTACGAAAATAATGTCAAAGACATTAACGAAGGTGAATTTAGTAAAAGCCTGCCGCAATTAGACGGCCGTCGGTTATATAAGAAAAAATAATTGTACAAGATATTGATATATTTATTGTACAATCATATAATGCTATTAGATTTATTATAAGGAGCTGTTTTTATGTTAGCAGTTAATTATTCGACAATTCGCAATTCTCTTAAGAATTATTGCGATAAAGCTATCAGTGGCGAGACTATTATCGTTACTCGTAAAAACGAACAAAATGTTGTAGTGATGTCGCTTGAACAATATAACGAGATGCAAAGAATTATTAACAACGCTAAATATTTAGCCATGCTCCAAAAATCACTCAATGAATTAAAACGCGGAGATGTTGTCAAAAAGACAATTAAAGAATTGAAATAATGCAATTAATGTAATTTTTCTGCTACCGCTTGGAATCAATTTGCTGAATTTCATTATTTGAACGCTTTGGAAAAAGAAAAAAATATTGATTTAATTGAAGATATTAAGAAAAACGGTCCCCTTAAAGGAATAGGCAAACCGGAACGTTTAAAATATATGTCAGAAACTTGCTATTCGCGGCGTATTACACAAAAGCATCGTTTAGTATATCAAGTTAAAAACGGTTCAATTATCATTATTGCCTGTCAAGGTCATTATTGCGATTAAAGTTTTGATTTAATTTGATCCGCTAAAGCGGGTAAGTTATTTTTATCGCTATTATTTTCTTTTAAAGTGATTTGGAAACCGGTATCACGGGTATAGCGTGGGACAACATGAACGTGGTAGTGCATAATGGTTTGCCCCGCTTCTTCACCAACGTTAGTTAAGATATTAATGCCCTTAGCGCCTAAGACCGCCATTTGGGCTTGCCCAATCCGTTGAGCCACGTCCATCACCTTATGCATGATTTCTTTTGGTGTCGCTAAGAAGTTAGGATGATGTTCTTTCGAAATAACTAAAGTATGGCCACGCGTGGCTTGTGAAATATCAAGGATGGCTAAAACTTCATCATCCTCATAGATTTTGGCGCTTGGGATTTCGCCTTTAATGATTTTACAGAAGATACAATTGTCCATATTTATACCTCTATATTTAATTATATAACAAAATAAAAAGGCACGTCACCGTGCCTTCATTAATTTTTTCTGACTTTAGAATAAATCAGGATATTGTGATTTAAAGTAATCATAGACATCTTCATCGTAGAAGATAATGTTACTAATCATTAAGAAGTATTCTTCGGCGTTCTTCTTATAGGTATCACCCGAAGAAACCTTCGCGACAACATCGTTAACAATGTTATCCCGGAAAGAAGTTGACCAAGTCAAATTATCATCGGGAATACGGTGCAATGTGCTTGTTTCGATATCTAATTTATCCCAAACATAAGAGCCTTCGTTGTTAATATCGGTTGATAATTTTGAAGTGCTAGGAGCTTCTTCAATTTCAACGATGTGTATTTTACCGTCTTCTTTGAGCACTATTGATTTTTCCTCATCAGTGTAATCTTCGTTAGTTAGGTAATATTTCTTGTTTCCCAATTGTCGCGCATAGTCACCGTCTTTATAATCATCTCTACTTTTGACATCAATTATCTTGCTAGTAGAAATATCAAAGAGTCGTTTCTTAAAAACATCACCAAGATCTTCAGCGCCTTCGTTTTTTAAATACCAACCATCTTTAATGTAATTGGTTAGGGCAATTTCCCTTTCTTTTAATTCAAGACCATGTTCAACAGAATAAGAATAGTTTCCAGTTAATTCTTTATAGAAATCTTCGTCTCTAGTCGGGTTGAAGGTTTCAAAATCAAAATATGACGTTCCTTGTTCATCTTTCTTATATGTAACGTTGAACACTTTCATATATTTCTCAACTAAGTCACCTAGTAAAGTGCCTTTATAAACTGGGGTAACTCTATTGTCATTTTCAACGCGGTGAAGTTTCCATTGTAATTGTTTTTTGTCTTTCGGGTCATCGGTGGTAAGATCTTCTACTTCAATCGGTTTAAATCCGCTAGTGTCAAGTAAATTAATGGCGACGTCTGCACTATTAAGTATGCCGCGCATTGCCGTATTGATAATGTCAAATGTATAGGTATCAGTACCATTCATATTTTTAGCGTATTCATGGAACAAGTTATAGACATTTGAAACAGTCGCGTCACTTGTTGGAACGGAAACCATATGAATTTTACGGGCATAAGTCCGACCTAAACTAGAATAATTTTGATCTTTCACATAGATTTGCGCCAGAGTGTCACGATAAATTTCAGGAAGAATCTTACGGTTAATATAATCCTTATACATGTTGCATGATGGCTTGCTTTGGTCTTGTGAATCTTCATAGTATGTTAAATTATCAAGATTGCTAAAGACATGTAAAAAGCCATCTTGACCAGATGGGCCATCGTCATTAACGTATTTTGCCCAACTTAATAATTGATGCCGACCATATTGATCTTCGCCATCGACTCTACGTGGAGTAAATTCTTTTGGATAAGTAACTTCTTCATATTTTGCAATAATGCCTTCATTGCCATCGATAGAATCCACTACGTACATTTGTTTACGTAAACTACGAAGGAATTTTTCCTCATAGAATCGATTATCGACAGAATAAGAACCACCATTAATTTCATTAAATAGTTTTTCAAAGATTGAATTAAGAATTCTTGTCCGGCGATCTTTAATTAATTCGTAAGAAACTTTTAAAGAATCGTCTCCTTTAAGATCTTCTACTACTTTTTCTGAGGTATCTGGATTGACGCGCTTTACTCCCTTTTCAGATGATTTATAGAATGGGTGAGCGTCGATGAACGCTTTTAACTTTTGTCTATGTTCTTCATCAAAACTACCTGATGCTGGATCATACTCGCTAGACCCAAATGTTTCAATACCAGGATTTTTTTCGTCATTTTGTAAGAAACTACCTAATTGTTTTTCGCCAATTTTATAAAGGAGTTTAGTTAATAAGTTGGGATTAGTGTCACTTAATTTCTTAACAGCATCGTAGATACGCTTAAGTTTATTGTCCTTTAAAACATCGTTTGGATCATTGATGATTTCGTAATCAATCCAATCTGGACGAGCAATAATCTTATCGGTGGAACATGCGACTAAAAAACATCCAGCGGCAAATAGTAAAGGAAGGAACGCTTTTCTTTTTCTCTTATTCATTGAATGCTCCTCCTGTGCCAAAGTATTCTTTTATTTGTGGTAAATCAAACAGTGTATATGCAAAGGCTGCAGCTTCGGAAATGGTGCCGCCTTTGTACCAATCGTCGTCTCCTACTTCACCAACTAATTTTGGTTTTCTTTCTTCCGTGGTTTGTTCTAAGCGGTAGCAGTAATCTTTCCAGGTTGTGTTCCATTTATCTTCGGTTTGATATTTGGAATCCTCGCGTTGGAGTTCAATCCATGAATCAATGATTGTATTGATACCCAACTTTTCAGCGTCTTCAGAAAAATTAATACTGCCGTTTTTAACGAGGTAATTATAGATGTACGTATTAATGTTGGGGTCATAGGCCTTAACTTTGCCCGCTAAATCATCCGCCCGCGCTTTTTTATCAATTGGCTTCTTCGCAGGGAAATAGTTAGAATAAGTAAATTTTTCTAGACGGTTTTTATCATCATCTTGTTGATCAGCCGGGACAGAATAGTAGTGTGGATGTTTTCCGCCAGTTTGAGTTGGGTAATAATTGGTAAAGTATTCTTGTCTATCAACGCTAATATCTTTTGGATCCCCAGTCTCTCCTTCTAAATAGCCTGTTTTGCCATCATATTCATTCGCAATGAATGGACTTCTTTCGATACACACAAAGTGAATGCCTTGGTAGCCAGTATCTTCATTACTACTTTCACTAGATGTGCCACTTCTAAAAACAAAAATTACCCGGCCGTTTTCGTCACGCAAAACTGGTGTGTTACCTTTTGTGCCATCTCCATCAAAATCAGCTAAGACATTGTCGTTGTCTTTGAAATATTTTTCATCTGCGTTAGAAGACGCTTTACTTTCTGCTACAAAACTAAATCCAGGCAACTTCTTAAATTCGTCGTTAGTAGGGCAAAGATATTCATCGTCGCTTTTCCGCCAAGTTTTTGTTTTATCGGTGCTTATTCCGATTATATTTGTAATCCAAGCGCTTTGTTCTGGTGTTGCTGCGAGTACTTCGTTTGTACCATGAAAAGTAGAAGGTGTAATCACCATGATATTGTTTTTATTAAAATATTTGTTAAAGATAATATTCCGTGGAAAATATTTTGGCTTTTCTGCATTTTCTTTGACATCTTGTGGAATAGTTCCACCCGCCTTTTCTATTCTTTCGTTTAATTTAGAAAATTCGTAATTGCCAAAAGCTGTTTTTGTCACTTCTGATGTATAAGTAACTTTATAATCATCACTTCCTAACGCTAATGCTGCTTCATAAGGAATTTGACCAATTGTAAAATTATCGCTGCCATGGTTAGTTGGGTCTTGTACTTTTTCTATGATTTCGTGTGCATAATCGGCAGCGGTAGTTCCTTTTGTTGCAGGTTTAGTTAATCCAAGACCTGTTTCAGCACTTTCGCCACCATATCTTGACGTTGATTGTTGTCCGCTAGTGGCAGAACTAAAGAAAGATTCATAAAGATAGGTGCCGAGTTTAAATTCATTAACGAATGAAGTGTCACGGTCCATAATACCTAAGTCGCCGTATTTATCCTTTGACCCAGTATCATCAGAATACATATTAGCAACCCATCCAAAATCTTTTGTACCATTCGCTAATTCGGTAATAACTTTGGAAAGTTTATTCGCTTCGCTTTCTGTGATTTCGCCAGTGCATGGATCGTCTTTTGCTGCACTTACTTTTACTAAGATGTGGCGGACATGATATGGACTTTTTTCTTTTAGGTAACCTTGGATTTCTTCAGTGTCTTCACGAAATTTGCCGCCATCACGAAGGATTTTAAAATTTTTATAGTCGTCATTTTCGTAAAAGTCTTCATCAAATTTATTTTTTTCAATTTCGTATTCAAACTTATCGTAAAGTTCATCTTCGTCTTCGACGCCATTGCTATCAAGAATCTTTTGCCATTCTTCGGCATAGGAAGTGCCGTTTTTATCAGCATTCGATTGAGCGATATCTTTTTGACCACTCATCTTAATTTTGGTGTCTTTAGTGACCTCTTTCATCTCTTCTTCGCGTTCTTTAGCGGTGAAATACTTTCGGACCGCTACGCGGTAGACCGCATCAAACATTTCTTTCGCGGCGGCTTCACTTACTTTCATATCGCCAAACAATTCTTCTGCTGTGAATTCTTCACCGTCGATAGTTAAAATAACATGGTCCTTTGCCCGGACTGTGCCACTACAGCTCATAAGGGACGTAAAGGCGACAAATGCCGCTGAGAGTCCGATAAAAAATTTACTCTTCTTCATGATGTAATCCTTTTTCAAGGTGCCCGTTTATTTTACACATTTAATTCTATTAAAGCAAATCTTTTTTCAGGGACAATTATTCTAAATGGGGGTATAATCATAAGCGTTATGGAAGAAAACATGCGCAAACGGCTCATTGCAAGCGAAGCGCGTTTAAAGGAAATTGACGATACTTTGCTTCTAGAAGCAACAATTCGTGACAAGAAGCTTTTTCGTGACCTTTCGAAGGAGCGGGCGCTCTTAGATGAAATTCTTGAACTTTACCACCAATATTTAAAAGCAGAATCAGACGCGAAAGACGCTTTAGCGATGACTAACGATAAAGATGAAACGATGGCGAGTTTTGGTAAAGACGAGTATAAACGTCTTTCTTCTTTACAAGAAGAACTCATTAAAACCTTAACCGTTAAATTACTCCCCCAAGATCCAAATGATGATAAAAACATCATTGTGGAAATTAAAGGAGCCGTGGGTGGAGAAGAAGCTAATATCTTTGCTAGCGACCTCTTTCGGATGTATACAAAGTATTCCGAAAAAATGGGCTGGCGTCTTCAAGTCTTAGATGTTTCTTATACCGGATCGGGTGGTATGAGCAATGTCTCGTTTAAGATTAGTGGCGATAAAGTCTATTCTAAACTTAAATATGAATCGGGCGCGCATCGCGTTCAGCGCGTACCTAAGACGGAAGCGAGTGGCCGCATTCATACTTCGATTGCAACGGTCTTAGTGATGCCAGAAGCGGAAGAAATTGATATTGTGATTAATCCAAGTGATATTGAAGTTGATACTTATCGTAGCCAAGGCGCCGGTGGACAAAACGTCAATAAAACTGAGTCCGCGGTCAGAATGACTCATAAGCCCACCGGGATTGTTGTCTCATGTCAAACCGAGAAGAGCCAAATCCAAAACCGCGAGATTTGTATGCAAATGTTAAGAACGAAAGTCTACCAAAAAGCGTTAGACGAACAACAAGATAAGATTGGTAAAGAAAGAAAACTAAAAGTGGGGCATGGTGAGCGAAGTGAGAAGATCCGCACTTATAACTATCCCCAAAACCGGGTCACCGATCACCGGATTGATTTTACGATTCAAGAATTAGACCGGGTGATGGAAGGAGATATCGAAGATATCGTCGAAGCCTTAATCCATTTTGATAATGAACAAAAGATGTTAAATAAATGAAACTAAAAGAACTTTATTTATCATTAATTAAAGAAGGCAAAAAATCTCACATTAGTGAACTTGACATTCGTTATTTAATTACCGACCTTTTAAATCTAGAAAATCAATCATCTTTTTACTTAAAATTAGATCAAGAAGTTAAAGACATTAAAAAGATTAAAAACGGCTTTAATCAATTAAGAAAAGGTGTTCCCTTAAGTTATATCACTCATAAAGCCTATTTTTTAGGCGATATTTACTATGTAAATAAAGATACCTTAATTCCCCGGATGGAAACCGAAGAATTAGTGACTTTATTAATTAAAAGAATTAACGATTATTATCCTAAGAAAAAGACATTAAATATTTTAGATATTGGGACCGGAAGTGGGGTTATCGCGATTAAATTAAAAAAGGAGTTCCCAGACGCCCGGGTTGACGCGACTGAGATGAGTGAAAACGCGCTTAAAGTCGCAAAGAAAAATATTAAAGATCATCAAGTAAAAATTAATTTATATCACGCGGATACATTTCCTAACAACAAAGTTAAATACGATGTTATCGTTTCTAATCCGCCTTATATTAAATATAAGAAAGATGTTGATCAAAGTGTTTTTGATTATGAGCCACACGACGCTTTATTTATTAGTAAAGAAAACAACGTTTATCAAAAAGTATTCACAAGCAAACGGCTTTCTTCTCCTTGTTTATTGATGTTTGAAATTGCCCCTAATCTTGTCGATGATTTAAAAGGGTTAATGAATAAACATTTATCTAACTATAGTTTTAACTTCTCTAAAGATATTAATAGTAAAATCCGGTTTTTAACGGTAATTTGCTAAAGATAATAAAAACTTGGCTAGTTGCCTAGTCAAGTTTTAAGAAATAATTTCTATATTAATTTTTAATCATTTATATTAGTTCAGGTACATCTGGTGGCACTGGAGTTATATCTTTATATTCGTATTCGTATTTTTCTTGCGTTTCGCCTTTATCATCGAGGTATTCAGTATAAACTAATTTTTTATCTTCGAATTTAAGCACTAGTGTGTATTCCTTTACTTCAAGTTCCTTCCCTGTTTTTATAGTGAATGTATATTGTCCGTTGTCATATTTAAGCTTATCGTAAGACAGTCCATATTCTTCCACGATTTCCTTGTATCCACTTTCGTATATGTCCTTTACAGAATAGAAATAGTCTTCATCTCCTTGTTCTTTAGTCCACTTCCCATGAGAATATGTATAAATCCAATACTCTTCCCCTTCTTTTGCAACGTAATAATCATACTCTTCCCCTTCATTACTCCCATATTCACGATAAACATTAGGAGATAATTCCGAATGCCCTGTTCCTTTATAACCTTCGGTCTCAGTGATTTGAACTAATTTAACGCCTTCGAATTTTAAAGCTTTCATTAGTTCATCATTGTTGCTAATTTTGGTTTTATTACATCCTATTAACAATAATGGTACAACCATTAGTAATGGTAATTTTAATATTTTGTTTTTCATAGAAATATCTCCTTTGATAAGTTAAACATAGCATTTTTTTTTCAAAAACGCAAAAGGTTGCCAAGGCAAAGCATCATAAAGGCACACAGAATAGTAATTGGGTATAATATTTATAATTAGTAAAAAATGATTATTTTAAAAAATAAAATAGAAGATCTAAAAAAAGCGAGTCAGCTTCTAAAACAGGGTAAACTCGTCGCCTTTCCCACGGAAACGGTTTTTGGGGTCGGATGCCGGTTTAACTCTTTCAAGGCTTATAAAGCCTTAAATCGACTAAAAAAGCGCACACCCGATAAACCATACACTCTCATGCTTGGAAGCGTTAATGAAATTAAAAAGTTCGCTAAACTTAATCAAAAGGTCTTAAAATTCGTAAAAAAGGTGTTTCCTGGTTCTCTTACTTTACTTTTACCAGTTAAGAAAGGTTTACCTAAATATTTAAGTAAAGACGGAGTAATTGGCATTAGAATCCCTGATTATCCAATCCTTTTAGATCTTTTAAAATTATCCGGACCATTACTAGTTCCTTCACTTAACCGGTCAGGCCAAGAGCCAATGAATAATTTAAAAGCGATTCAAAAAGAATTTAATCAAGAGTTAGATGCGATTATCTATACCAAGATTAAAAAGGATAAACCATCTACCATTTTATTAATCAGTGATAAAATAAAGGTAGTTCGTGAAGGTAAAATACCTTCAAAACGATTAATTGAGGTTTATAACAGTTTATGAAAATTGCTCTAGCGTCTGATCATGGTGGCTATGATCATAAAAAAGCGATCAAAGAATATTTATTAAAAAACGACCATACGGTGATTGATTGTGGCACTAATTCGACGGAATCATGCCACTACCCAATCTTTGCGAAAAAAGCTGCGGAACTTTTCGTGAATCACCAAGTTGAACGAATTATCTTAGTGTGTACGACTGGTGAAGGCATTATGATGACGGTGAATCGTTATAAAGGTATTCGTTGTGGCGTTGGTTATCACGATGAAGTGGTAAAACTTATGCGTGAACATAACGACGCGAACGCGATTTCCTTTGGGGCAAAGTTTATGCCTCTAGCGGATTGTCTTAGACGCATTGATATTTTCTTAACCACTCCTTTCTTAGGTGGTCGTCATTTAACTCGCGTCAATATGATTGACGAAAATCATTAATTATTAATCTTATTTAAAATATTCGCGTCATGTCTCGGTCTTTTTACGTATGTATATGTAGGAGGACGTTTATGCCAAGAGAGTTATTAGATGCCGTAAAAACTGCTTCAAACATTCATAAAGGAGATTTTTCTTCTTTACGAGGAAAATCTTTTTTAATCTGTGATAATATTAAAAAGAAAAGACGAAGCGATACTATGAATAAACCTAAAGAAGAAAAGATGACACTTACTAAATTAGCCAAGATTGTTAATGATGGTTTTAAGCAAGTTAACACGCGGATTGATGGCATCGAAGCGCGTCTAGACTATAACGGTCTTAAGAAGTTACCTACTAAAAATTAATAATAAAACACCTCGCCTTGATAGATCATCGTGAGAGAATAGATGGTTTTTAACTTATCTATAAATATATTAATAAATTCGCGTCTATAGGTGTTCTTTTTGCGTATGTATATGTAGGAGGACATTTATGCCAAGAGAGTTATTAGATGCCGTAAAAACTGCTTCAAACATTCATAAAGGAGATTTTTCTTCTTTACGAGGAAAATCTTTTTTAATCTGTGATAATATTAAAAAGAAAAGACGAAGCAATACTATGAATAAACCTAAAGAAGAAAAGATGACACTTACTAAATTAGCTAAGATTGTTAATGATGGTTTTAAGCAAGTTAACACGCGGATTGACGGCCTTGAAACACGGATTGATAGAATTGAAGCACGCATTGACCGCATCGATCAACGCCTTGATTATAACGGTCTTAAGAAGTTACCCACTAATAATTAAGACACTTTAATAATATGGGAGCCACCTCACCTTGACTATGTCACCATGAGGGATAAGTGCAGTATATTTTTTCTTGCCTTGATAAATCAACGTGAGGGGAGATTAGATTAGTAGTTTTTATATTTATCCATCAATATATTAAAAAAATCGCGTCTTTAGATGTTCTTCCTACGTATGTATATGTAGGAGGCATTTTATGGAGAAATATGAAAGTGAATTCATGAATGCATTAAAAGTAATGGAGATTTTAAAAAAATGTCCACTAGATGTATTTCTTAAGGTGTATTATAAAGTTAAAGGAACACCCGGTAAGACAGTGATGAAAAAGAAGACAAAGAGAATAACCATAGCTCAGTTAGTCGAAAAGATTGATGGGCTTAGTAATGGCCTAAATAGCTTAAGAAGCGAAATGAACGCCGGGTTTAAACAAGTTAACACGCGGATTGATGGTCTTGAAACACGGATCGACGGTCTTGAAGCACGCATTGACCGCATTGATCAACGCCTTGATTATAACGGTTTAAGAAAATTACCTAATTAATTGATCTAAATCGTTAATAAAATCATCGAGTTCGCTAAGCGAAGTAAGTTTAGCGCCACTCGCGTTTTTGTGCCCGCCCCCGCGCCATTTACTCGCGACTTTTGAGATATCAATCGTCTCGCTTCTTAGTGATACGCGGAAACATTTTTCTTTTAAATCTTCTGTAATCGCACACCAAATATGAATCCCGTTCACATAGTGGAAGAGATTCACGTGGTCTTTACCTTGGTTCGTGGTGATACGAAATTTCGCTAATTCTTTTTTCGTTAAGATAAAGTAGGCCACGCCATGTTTTGATAATTGGTAGTGACTAAGAATATAAGAGATAACGGTTAAATCATTTTGTTCCCGTAAATACATCGCACGGTAAACTTCGTTTAAATCAAAGCCCGTACTCACTAAATGGTCAGCAATTTCAAAGGTATGAGAATTCGTCGGCGTATATTCAAAACGACCAGAATCGCCAACAATCCCGGTATAAAAATAACGAGCAGCTTTTTGACATAGTTTCATTTTATAAGAAAGTAACATATCCACTAATAGTTCAGCCGTACTAGTGACTTGATGATTAATGAGTTCAATATCACCAATTCCTTCGATAAACGGGTGGTGGTCAATTTTAATAGTAAATTCGGCGTGAACATAACGAGGATCAGCAATCCGTCGTTTATTCGGCGTATCAAGAATAATCGCTAAGAATGGTTCCATAAACCAACTATTCGGAACCGTGTTAGTTTTTGGATATAAACGCGGCGTTAAATCATCATGATTATCGCCTAAGACTTTAATGTCTTTATCCATAAAATTCGCGTGGATCCATTCTTTTAAACCATAGGCGCTACCTAATGCGTCAAAGTCGGGGTGGATGTGACGAAAAATGGCAATCTTTTTATATTCCCGGATGGCGTTTAAAACCGCCTTATATTCCTTTAAGTGCGCTTTTTGAAAGGGCGTAATAAAGTCGTTCATGCGGCGCCTTTCTTTTTTAAGAGTGCATAAGCATCACGCGCAATCATCACTTCTTCGTCAGTCGGGATTAAGACCACTTTAATTTTACTTTCGGGAGCGCTAATGATCGCCTCTTTTCCGCGTAAGCCCGTATTCACTTTCTTATCAATTACGACCCCGAATGGTTCCTTTAAACCTTCACAAATCTTTTCGCGGTAGATATCGCTATTTTCGCCGATACCAGCGGAGAAGATAATTAAATCACAACCGCCTAAACGAACATAATATTGACCAATATAATCTAACACCCGGCGGTAGAAAAGGAGGTTGGCTAAATGCGCGCGCTTATTTCCTTCTGCTTCCGCTTTTAAGATATCGCGGCTATCGTTAGAAACACCTGAAACACCTAAGAAACCAGATTTTTTATTCATGATTTGGTAGATTTCTTCGGCGGATTTACCAGTACAAGTCACAAGATAATTAAAGACACTGGGATCAATATCACCAGTTCTCGTGCCCATCATAATGCCACCTAATGGAGTTAAGCCCATCGAAGTTGCGACACACTTATAATCTTTAATCGCGGTAATGCTTGCGCCACTACCTAAATGACAAGAAATGATTCTTGGATGAGCAACATCCTTTAAATATTTCTTTGCTTCTAAGGCTAAATAGTTATGGCTGGTGCCGTGTGCGCCATAACGACGGATATCGTATTTTTCACTATATTCATAGGGAATGGGGAAGATATAATCTTCTTCTGCCATACTTTGGTGGAAGGCAGTATCAAACACCGCGACCGCTGGAACATTCGGGAGCACTTTCTTAAACGCCCGGAAACCAACGAGGTGCGCGCCATTATGAAGTGGCGCTAAGGGAATTAAAGATTCAATTTTCTTTTCGGTATCTTCGTTAAATTCTTCAGAATGCGAGAAATATTTACCACCTTGAACGATGCGGTGACCAGTTGCTTTAATTTCGTTAAGATCTTTAATAATCCCGAGGTTAATTAAAGCGTCTAATAAAAGTTTCACCGCGAAAGCGTGATCTAAGATTGGTAAGACTTTTTCGTCTTTTTTACCATTATATTTAATTGAAAAGATTGCGTCATCATGACCAATCCGGTCCGCGAGCCCTGAAC
Source organism: Bacilli bacterium (assembly GCA_024408655.1). Lineage (GTDB taxonomy): Bacteria > Bacillota_I > Bacilli_A > RFN20 > CAG-826 > UB1719. The sequence goes on along the minus strand of JAKSUV010000003.1, from coordinate 105,903 downwards.
AAATAACTTTTTCTTCGGGCATCTCGTATAATTTAAATTTTAAGGAACTGCTACCAGCGTTGACTGCCATTACTTTTGCCATAAAAAAACTCCTAATCCGTATATATTTTAATGTTCATTAAACAATTAAGCAATTTTTGTGATTTTCATTTATAATTATGTTAGGAAAAAAGATAAATTATGGCCTACGGTTTACTTTATGATTATTTGATGGGTCAATCGATTGACGGTTTCCGTTATTTTGGCGCCCATTTTACGAAGGTTGATAAGAAAGCGGGCGTCATGTTTCGTTTATACGCTCCACAAGCCAGTGATGTCTCAATTATTGGTGAATGGAACGATTGGAATCCTAGTAAACACAAAATGAATAAGATTGATGAAGCCGGGGTGTGGGAATTATTTATCCCGAACCTTAAAGACTATCAATCGTATAAATTCCATTTTAAAAACGCGAATGGAAAATATGTCGATAAAATTGACCCCTTTGCCTTCTGTTCCCAAATGCGTCCGGATACAACCTCGCGTTTATTTGATATTGAAAACTTTATTTGGCACGATGACCAATTTATGCGGACCCAAACCCGTAACTTTGATCGTCCGATGAGTATTTACGAAATTCATCTTGGTTCTTGGAAAGGGAAAGTGAATAACCGGAATATTTCTTACGAAGAAATCGCTGATTATCTAATTCCTTATATGCAAGAATTAGGTTACACCCACGTTGAGATTATGCCCTTATGCCAATATCCCTTTGATGGTTCTTGGGGATATCAAGCCACCGGCTTCTTCTCGATTGATTCCCGGTATGGTAATCCAAAACAATTTATGAGTTTCGTTGACCGGATGCACCAAGCGGGAATTGGTGTCATTATGGACTTTGCACCAGTTCATTTTGCGAAAGACGAATGGGCCCTTTTTAATTACGATGGCACCCATATGTATGAATATAGTGATTCAAAACACACTTTCTCCCCTTGGGGGAGCGCACAATTTGATTTAGGTAAAGACCCAGTTCGTTCCTTCTTAATGAGCGCGATGAATTATTACGCTTGTTATTGTCACGTGGATGGCATTCGCGTGGATGCGGTGAGTAATTTATTATTCTGGGATGGCAATAAGATGAATGGAGAAAATACCGGGGCAACCGAATTCTTACGGCGGCTCAATGGTAAACTCCATTATGTCCACCCATCGTTAATGATGATTGCCGAAGATAGCACTGATTATTTAGGTGTTACGCGGCCGATTGAATTTGGTGGCTTAGGTTTTGATTATAAATGGGATTTAGGGTGGATGAATGATACCTTAAAATATTATAGTAAAGACCCGATTTATAAAAGTTATGAACATAATCTTTTAACCTTCTCAATGGCCTATTTCTTTAGCGAGAATTTCTTATTACCGTTAAGTCACGATGAAGTGGTGCACGGAAAAGGCACCGTGATTAATAAAATTTGGGGCGACTATGATCAAAAGTTTGCCTTATTACGTAACCTCTACGCTTATCAATTCGCTCATCCCGGGAAGAAGTTAAGCTTCATGGGTAACGAACTTGCGAGCTTTGATGAATGGGACGAAAGTAAATCCTTACCGTGGAATTTACGCACCTTCCCGAAGCACGATAGCATTACCCGGGTGGTCCGGGACTTAAACTTAATTTATCGTCACGAACCGGCGATGCACGTCGAAGAACATAACCCGATTCACTTTAACTGGTTAATGGTCGATAACGCGAATCAAAGTGTGTTCGCTTTTGAACGGCGGGTGAATGATTCACATTTAATCTTTATCTTTAATATGACTGGAAACTTCTATCCAGATTATGATGTTGGAATGACGCGTCCAGGTACTTATGAAGAAATCTTTAATAGCGATAAAGATGTATATGGTGGTTGGAACCAATATAATGGTTTAGCCTTACATACTGCGCCAGGTGGTCCAGAAAATAAGCCCTACAAGATGACAATCAAATTAGCATCGTTTGGGGCGTGTATCTTTAAATATAAAGGCAAGTAAAAAAAGGAGATTTAATTATGTTTAAAAGCAAAGAGTCTTTTAAAAAAGAATTTACTGAGCGTTTGAACCAAAAATTTGGTCGGTCAGTGGAGCAAAGTCATATTACTGAACGTTATGATATTTTAGGTGAAATGGTGAGAGACTACGCGGGTAGTCAATACCGCACTACTCATGATTTAGTAGTGGCGAACAAAGAAAAACAACTCGTCTATTTTTCGATGGAATTCTTAATCGGTCGTTTACTTGTGAATAACATGCAAAATCTTGGTATCTACGAAATTGCTAAAAAAGGCTTAGCCGAATTAAATATCAATATTCACGAACTTGAAGAAATGGAAAGCGATGCCGGATTAGGTAATGGGGGTCTAGGTCGCTTAGCGGCGTGTTTCCTTGACTCCATCGCAAGTCTTGGTTATCCAGGACATGGTAACGCGTTACGTTTTGAATATGGTTTTTTCCGCCAAATCTTAAACAAAGGTTATCAACGGGAAATCCCTGATGAATGGTTAACAAAAGGCTATGTTTTTGAAGTCAGAAAACCAAAGCACGCGGTCACTGTTCAATTTTATGGCTATAGCGAAACCTATATTAAAGAAAACGGCAATTTTGCAATGCGGACCGCGGGTGCGGTACCAATCTTAGCGATGCCATATGATGTGAGTGTTGTGGGTTATCGTAACGGGGTCGCCAACACTTTAAGACTTTGGAGCGCCGAGCCAAGTACTGAACTTTTACCGGAAGGAACTGATATTAATCATTACTTATACGAAGTAAAAGAAATTTGTCGTTCGCTTTATCCTGATGATAGCTACGAAGATGGTAAACTCCTCCGTTTAAAACAAGAATATTTCTTAGTTTCCGCGGGTTTACAATCGGTGATTCGCGGTCATTTACGGCAATATAAAACCCTTGATAATTTAGCGGACGCCTATGTGTTCCATTTAAATGACACTCATCCCGTCTTAGCGATTCCTGAATTAATGCGTTTATTAATGGACGAACATGATTATGGTTGGGATAAAGCCTGGGAGATTGTGAAATCTTGTATCGCTTACACGAATCACACCATTCTTCCAGAAGCCCTTGAACGTTGGCCGATTCATATGATGCAACGGCTTATTCCCCGGTGTTATACCATCATTGAAGAAATGCACCGGCGCCTTATGGTAGAACTTAATAATAAAGGCGTTGACAACCAAGTGAAATATAACGTCAGTATTATTAAAGATGGACAAGTCCATATGGCGAACTTAGCCGTCTATGCCTCTTATAGCATTAATGGTGTCGCGAAAATCCATAGCGAAATTTTAAAACGCGTGACCTTCCATGATTTCTATAAACTCTTCCCGAAGAAATTTAATAATAAGACAAACGGCGTGACCCATCGTCGGTGGTTACTTAACGCTAACCCTGAACTCGCTAAATTCTTAAATAAGAAGATTACCGATGCCTGGATTAATGATCCTATGAAGTTAGCGGATTTACGGAAATTTAGTAAAGATAACGCCACCTTAACAAAACTTATGAAGATTAAACATGATAATAAAGTGGAGTTCGCGAAATATTGTTTAGATCACTATCACATTGATATTGATCCGAATTCAATCTTCGACGTTCAGATTAAGCGTCTTCACGCTTATAAGCGGCAACTCTTAAATATTCTTCATATTATGTATCTATACTACATAATCAAGGAGAATCCAGTAGCGGCGAAGGACTTTGTCCCGCATACTTATATTTTTGGGGCGAAAGCCGCACCAAGTTATTACTTTGCTAAGAAGATTATTGAATTAATCTTAAGCGTGGCGAAAGTCGTGAATAATGATCCCGTCGTTAGTAAATACATTAAGATTGTTTTCGTCGAAAACTATGGCGTGACCTTAGCGGAAAAGATTATTCCGGCCGCGGATGTAAGTGAACAAATTTCTACCGCTGGCTATGAAGCGAGTGGCACTAGTAACATGAAGCTCATGATGAATGGTGCGATTACGTTAGGTACGCTAGATGGAGCGAATATTGAAATCGCCGAATTAGCGGGGAAAGGTAATAGCGTTATCTTTGGCCTAAAAGCGGAAGAAGTCGATAAATTAAAATCCAGTGGTCAATATAATCCGTGGGATATTTACACGAAAGACAACATGATCCACCGCGTGATGGACGGTTTATTTAATGGACCATGGAGCCGTGACCCCAATCAGTTCCGTCCCATCTTTGATGAAATTATGAATAAGCGTGATGAATTCTTTGTCTTTAAGGATTTTGAAGCGTATGTGGAAGCCCACAAAAAGATTGACGCGCTTTATTTAGATAAAAAGAAATGGGCGGAGATGTCACTTAATAATATTGCTGGTAGTGGCACATTCTCTAGTGACCGCACCATCGAACAATATAACGATGAAATTTGGCACTTAAAGAAGGTTAAAAATGCGCATTGATTTAAGTAAACTTTATCCCCTACAAGCGGGGTTAGATCAAGATATCGCAAAGCGTCATCACATTACTTATCAAAAAACTTTTTATCAACGCCTTTTAGCGTTAATCGTGGAACTTGGTGAATTCGCTAACGAAACACGTTGTTTTAAGTATTGGTCACTAAAGGGGCCAAGTCCTATTAAAGTCGTACTTGAAGAATATGTTGATGGTCTTCATTTTATTCTTTCGCTTGGCGTGATTTTAAAACCTAAGAAAATGGTGTACGAAATTAAAGCGAAGAAAGGAAGTAATTTAACCTTAGCGATTTTATCCGCTTATCAAGAAGCCCTTAAACTTAAAGATCATTATTCGCTTAATCAATACCAAAAAGCGATGGGTGCCTATCTAGATTTAATTAGTTATTTAAAAGTAACACCGAAGCAAGTGATTGATGCTTATCAAAGTAAACTCCAAGTAAATTACACGCGCCAAATTAATCACTATTAATAAAACACCGTTTTATTTGTTATAATTATTTTGTATGCGAAAGCTGAATAAAATTAGCCAAATCTTTTTCTTAGTAACGACATTACTAGTTTTAGTAGTCGTGACACTTTTTGCGATTTGTTTAACAAACGTTTTACCCACCCAAACCGATTTATTATCACTCTTTTTGTATATTGTTTTTAATGGCGACCTTATTACCCAAATCACAGTGTTTGGTTTAGCGACTGCGACCTTCCTCACCTTTATCTTCTTATTAGTCTTCGTAATTAAAAATCACCAAATGAAACACAAGTGGTGGGTATTAATTATTTATTTCCTCTTTGTTGTGATTTTATTAATGATTAATAGTTATTTTGTTAATCCAGTTGCTAACACAACTACCTTAGAAAAGACTAGTGCGATTCTAGCTTATGTCGTTTCAATCATCATGACGATTAGTGAATTAATTATGATTCGGGCTGTCATTAATAATGACCGCGCGACAAAAGGCGTTGATAAAAAAGCCTTAAAAGCTAAAGCAAAATTATTAAAAGCCAAAAGCCGTGATAACGCCTTAATTAAAGAAGCGGCGGCTGATAGTGGTTCGCTCGTTGACTGGCGGTATCAACGTGCCTTAAAAAAGGCTAATAAAAAACAAGCCAAGAAACAAAAGCAATTAGCCAAACTTGAAGAGCGTTCAATGATTGCGAAAGCGCAAGCGAAACTTGAACAAGAAATTAACGCCCAAAAAGAAAAAGAAAAAGTAGCGGAGCAAAAGGCGAAGGCCTTAGCGATCGCGCGAAAGAAAGCGTTAGAAAAGAAAGCCGAAGCGCAACGGAAGGCCGCCGTTGTTAAACAAGAGAAAGAAAAGAATAAAGCGCTTCTAGAAAGTAAGCACCGGGCGCAAGTGAAGAAATTCGCGAAAGAAAAAGAAGAGAAGATTCAAGTGCGGAAAGCTAAAATTGATAAACTCGATGAGGACCGGAAACTCGCAAGTGAACTCCGGCGGATTGAAGCCGAACGGCAACGCTTACTAAAAGCGCGCGCTAAACGTGCCGCAAAAATTAAGGTTTGGGATGTTTATCATTTAATGCCACATCCAACCGAGGGCTGGCAATTAAAGAAGATGAATGAAGTAAAACCCATTAAGACCTTTGCACGCGAGAACGACGCTTTAAAATATGGCATTAAATTTTCGAAAAAGCGTGATGATATTAAAGTGTTTTTACACGATAAATCAGGTAAATTTAAACGCTATATTTAGGGTAAGAAAATAAGCATTATATTTCACTAGCGTTTTTCTAATCTTTATTATATAATAAACGCGCTAAAAAAATGGAGGACATGATTCATGTCAGTTAAAGTTGCAATTAATGGATTTGGTCGAATTGGTCGTTTAGCCTTCCGCCAAATGTTTGGTGCGAAAGGTTATGAAGTCGTTGCTATCAACGATTTAACTAGTCCGAAAATGCTCGCGAATCTATTAAAATATGATACCGCTCAAGGCGGCTATTGCGGGCACATTGGTGAGAAGAAACACACCGTCACTTCTAAAGAACCAGTCTTTGCCGAAGATGGCAAGACCGTTGTGACACCTGGTTCCATTACCGTTGATGGTCAAGAAATTACCATCTACGCTCAACCAAAAGCGGAACTCCTTCCTTGGGGTCAACTTGGTGTTGATGTTGTCTTAGAGTGCACCGGTTTCTATACTTCAAAAGATAAAGCGATGGCGCACGTTAAAGCCGGAGCGAGAAAAGTTGTTATCTCGGCGCCAGCTGGTAAAGATTTAAAGACGATTGTCTTTAACGTTAACCACAAGACCTTAACAAAAGAAGATCAAGTGATTAGTGCGGCTAGCTGCACAACTAACTGCTTAGCCCCAATGGCGGCAGCCTTAAACCGTTTTGCGAAAATCCAAAGCGGCATTATGACAACTGTCCACGCCTATACGGGTGATCAAATGGTCCTTGATGGTCCACACCGGAAAGGTGATTTACGCCGGGCAAGAGCCGCAGCGGAAAACATCGTTCCTAACTCAACAGGTGCGGCGAAAGCCATTGGTTTAGTGATTCCTGCCTTAAACGGTAAACTCATTGGTAGCGCGCAACGCGTTCCTGTTTGCACTGGTTCAACCACGATCTTAGTAGCCGTGGTTAGAAGCCGGAAAGAAATTACCCCAGCGACTATTAACGCCGCGATGGAAAGAGCGAGCAATAAGTCGTTTGGTTATTCGGAAGAGCCAATCGTGAGTAGCGATGTTATCGGAATGAGATATGGTTCCTTATTTGATGCCACCCAAACCATGGTGACACCAATTAGTAATAGTCTCTACCAAGTCCAAGTTGTGTCTTGGTATGATAACGAAAATTCTTACACTTCACAAATGGTCCGCACCATTAAATACTTTGCGGAAAATTGCTAATTTAATTACTAGTAATTAATGGCGCCCTCCGGGGCGCCGTTTTATTAAAAATAAAGGAGATAAATATGCTAGCAGTTGATCAATTAAATAACATCGCCGGTAAACGGGTGTTAGTGCGGGTGGATTTTAATGTCCCGCTTAAAGGCGGAGCGATCCGTGATGATAATCGGATTGTCCAAGCTTTACCCACGATTAAAACTTTAATTAAGCAAGGCGCCAAAGTTATTCTTTGTTCGCACCTTGGTAAAGTGAAACATAAAGAAGCACCTGAAGTGGTGGCCGAACAAAAAAAGAAGAACGATTTAGCGCCCGTCGCAAAACGCTTAGGTGAATTATTAGGGCAAAACGTAAAGTTTGCTTCGCTTCCACGTGGCGAAGAAGTAAATCAACTTGTTAGTTCTTTAAATAATGGCGAAGTTTTATTATTACAAAACACCCGGTATGAACCTGGTGAAGAAAAGAATAAAGAAGACTTAGCTATGGATTGGGCGAAACTAGCGGACGCTTATGTGATGGACGCTTTCGGTAGCGCTCACCGGGCTCACGCTTCAACTTATGGCGTTCCCGCGTTACTTAAGAAAGAAAATAAACCAGTCGCAATTGGTTATTTAGTAAAAAAAGAAGTTGATAACTTAATGCGCTGCGTTGAAGTAAAACCAACTGATCGTCCCTATATTGCGATTTTAGGTGGCTTAAAAGTAAGTGATAAGATTAAAGTTATTGAATCACTTCTAAAGAAGTGCGACAAGATTTTAATTGGCGGTGCGATGGCGTTTACTTTCCAAAAAGCGTTAGGTCACCAAACCGGTAATTCACCAGTGGAGGATGAACAACTTGAATACGCCCGGACTTGTTTAAAGAACGCGAACGGGAAGATTGTTTTACCAGTTGATGCGGTCGTCACAAACGCCTTTGAAGGTTGGACCGATAAAAAGACTGTTGAATTAGAAGTACCAGCGGGTTATCAAGGGATGGATATTGGTCCAAAGACCGCAGAATTATTCGCAAGCGAAATTGCTAAAGCTAAGATGATTTTCTGGAATGGTCCAATGGGTGTCTTTGAACAAAAAGATTTCCAAGCGGGCACGAAAGCTGTTTGCGAAGCGATTGCGAAATTAGGTAACACTTGCTTTAGTGTTTGCGGTGGTGGTGATAGCGCGGCGGCGGTGAAAGAATTTGGCTATAAAGATAAATTCGCCCACGTCTCTACCGGCGGTGGTGCAAGCTTAGAGATGATTGAAAATGATGGTCATCTCCCTGGTGTTGATATCATTAAATAATAATTCCTATCTATCAATTAAATAAGCGCCCAATTGGCGCTTATTTTTTATTAAAATTACAAACAATTAAATGCAGAAACAAGGGGTGATGCCAAGAGCATAGGTAGTAGTTGGCATAGGAAGTATAGTGCTAGAATAAATGTATAAAACGCTTTGAAAACTGAGGGAACAGTCTGGAGAAGCGAACACAGCGCATGCATCGGTAGCAGGGTCACCGCTACAATATCCAGCCCAATTGTCTGGTGCATCGGATCCATAATCATGAAAAACATCCGAAATAGTAGGAGTATCTACAAATATATCAGTGCTAATTTGGTTGAATATTCTTGTAGAATCATATAGAAGATAATATTCATATGTTGTGCCTTCATCGCTATAATAATCACCGTCGTATTCGCTCCCTTCTTTAAACATTTCTCGATAAGTAGGAACGAATAATTTATCACAATAATCTGTCTTTATAAATTCATCATATTCTTCAGTATCGCCGACATAAATTTCTTTCTTAACTTCTTTTAAAACTTTTTTTAGCTCTTTGGGGAGCATATCCATTACTGTCGTGGCTTTATATTTGTCTGATCTATTTACTTCGCCTCTTTGAAACCACATAATTTCACCATCTCCATTGCCAGTTAAATCTTTACGCAATATCGAGTTTAAATAATCAGCATTGTATGCTTCATAAACTTGGTCAAAATCTTCAACTACGCCAAAAGAATAACCATTTTCATCACACAAAAGATTGGCGAATTGGAAAGTTGTGTGAACTTTTTTAGCGGATTTATCTGCCAGATTATCGTGATCTAAGCCAATTAAACGAATCTTATGATCTTGGCCGTTTACGTTTAATTTAAGATTATCGTAACCAATGTCATTTTCATCGGCCTCAACATTGACTACGCCACAAGAGCAATAATTATACCAATCATTATAGCTATACCATTTCGTTGCGGAAACAGGCGCCTCTAATTTAAAATCAATCGTGACATCACCTTCAATTAATTTGCCAGGAATATGTAATGAAGCACTTTCATAGTTAGCGCTCGGTGTATAAGTATATTCAGTTGGTAAAATAGTGCGAGTACCAGAAGTAACATTTTCGAGTTTATCTTGTAGAACCGCTCCGCCAATAGTCTTACTTGTGTCAACAGTTATATTTGTGTCAAAATCTTTGCCAACATAAGCCTTTTGGTTACTATATGTTAATCCTTTAAATGAAGGCGCATTAACTTTAACCTCTTGGGCGCTTAGTAAAAGTGTACACGGGACAACAATCGCCGTTACAACTGCAGCAGTACTAAGGACTATGAGTGGAATAATGTACTTAAGTTTACTTACTTGGTAATATCCAGGATTTTTATCTTTAATTAACCAATAAGTTTTTTTGGAATCTAACTTGTTGTTATCTTCGAGCTTAACGAATTGGAGTTTTCCGTTATCAAACTTCTTACCATACTTATCTTGGTATTCATCAAAAGTGTGGCCTTCGATTATTTTGCCCATATTAAGTCCTCGCTTGAGTAAATTATATCATGAAGTCAAACACAAAATCGATTTCTATTGTTGAACATAAACAATAGTTTATAATATAAGGTGAAACTAAAAAAAGGAGTTTATTTAGCATGAGAAAAAAATTATTAATGGGCAACTGGAAAATGAACAAGACCATTGCCGAGGCGGTTAAGTTTGTCGAAGAATGTGACAGCATTGTTGATACCGCCGAAAAGAACAATATTGATTTAGGTGTTGCGCCTACTTTCTTATCTTTAAAGGATGTAAAAGCGAAAGCTCCGAAAGGTTTAATCATTAGCGCCCAAAACGTTAACGATCAAACTAGTGGCGCATTTACGGGCGAAGTTTCACCCGAAATGCTTCAAGAGATTAAAGTTACTTGGGCGATTATTGGTCACTCCGAACGTCGGACCTATAATGGTGAAACAAGCCAAGTTTGCAATAAAAAGATGATTAAACTCTTAAACCAAAATATGGTGCCGTTATATTGTTGTGGTGAAACCTTAGAGACCTATGAAAAGGGCGAAACTAAGAACTTTATTAAAGACCAAATCGTCGCGGGCTTTAAAGATATTCCTTGCGATAAAGCGAAGAACGTTGTGATTGCCTATGAGCCAATCTGGAGTATTGGTACTGGCAAAAACGCGAGTAAAGAAATCGCGCAAGATATTTGTGCTTTTATCCGCGCCACAATTAAAGAACTCTATGGCGAAGGCACCGCGAATGATATCCGGATCCTTTATGGCGGATCAGTAAAGCCTAACAATATTAAAGAATATTTAACTTCCCCCGATATTGATGGCGCGCTTGTTGGTGGTGCTTCACTCGCGGTGGATAGTTTCCACGATTTACTCATGAACATTATTCAGTAAAGGAGGAGTTTATGGCGTCTTATAGTTTTAATAGTAGTACCCCTTACACTAAGGAAGGGCAAAGAAGTCTTCTCTCTAAGACTTTCTTATACATGTTTGCCTTCTTAATGGTAACAGTGGCAGTAAGCTTTGGCTTATCCGCTATCTTAAATACGGTGGGGATTGATGAGCGAGCTTACACGATCATGTTAATCGTGGCGAGCATTTCGCAGCTTTTCTTGACTATCTTTATCGCAATTACCTCAATCCGGGCGGGCAAAGCAAGTCTTATTCCAATGATTCTTTACTCAATTTGTATGGGCGTTTTAATTTCAAGCTTTGGCTTTGTCCTTAATTGGTGGACATTAGCCTCGGCCTTTGGGATTGCCGCATTAGCCTTTGGTGCGATGTGCTTAATTGGTATGTTTGCGAAGAACGCTTCGGGTATGGGACTTGTTGGTTTTGGCTTATTAATTAGTGTGTTATTTGCTTCGCTCTTTAATGTTATCTTTGTCATCTTAATGCCAGAAGTCTGGGCCATCCAAAATATTGTGACAAGTATTATCATCGTCGTAGCGATTATGCTGATTACCGCTTACGATGTTTGGCAAATTAAAGCCGTTAGCGCTCGCTTTGCCGGTGAAGGTAATCTTGCTATCTATTTAGCGTTTAATCTCTATCTCGATTTCATTATTATCTTACTTCACATTTTAAGACTCATTGTAGTTCTTAGTAGTGATAACCGTTAACAGAATTAATGCATTATAAAAACGGCAACCTTGGTTGCCGTTTTTTACATATTGACTTTTTTTTTCTTATCAAGTACACTAAAAAAACGTTGATTTAGGAGTATTTTTATGAAGAAGATTAACCTATTAATCGTTCCGTTTGCGGCTACATCAATTTTGACTGCGTGTGGCGGTGGCGGTGGAGGCGGTGATCAAGCTAAAGAATTAGTCATTGATAATTTGGCTGCTGATTATAGCCAAACCGGTGTATTCAAAGACATAGAGATTACTACCGAGAATACTGATGACTACATCAAAGGCGAAAAGGATTTAATCAAAGTTGACATATCGTATGAGGGCGCTGAGCCTCTTTTACCTGGTGCGCACGAAGTCTATGACGGCGGCGAATGGGCCGTCTCTATTTCTCATAAAAATGATAAATATGATGTTTTGTTAGACGAAGCGCATGCATTTACGTTTACAATTGGCAAGATTCCAGTTGTTTTAACCGCTACATTTGGAGCCTCCACTGACGATTATAAAATTGATGATCCAAATATTAAGAGTGAGATGGTAGAAGGCATTATCGAAGGCGTAGAATTTGATAATCCAGAGATAGAAATGGAAGTCCCTACAACTCTTTCTGATGGTATCTACGATGTGGAAAGCCTTGGGATTACCGCCAGTATTCCTGATAGTGAATACTATAAACTGGCTGAAAAAAATAATATTACTTTAGCGATATATAGTGAAACGTTTGAAATAGACGAAATTTTGGCAGGCAAAACAATTACCGTTCCAAAAGGTGAGACTAAAGTCGGTGTAGTCTATCCACAAGTAGCAAAAGGTGCCTATAGTGTTTCTCCTTACGATATTGTAAGTATTGAAAACGCGATACTAATCGGGGATGATAAGAAGGATAATAAAATTTATTTTAATCCTAAAGCCGGGGAACCACGCTATATTGTAATTGAAGGTACGGGCGAACCAAAAACAATCAAATTGACTAATGTTGATAAGGGTGACGACATATTCACAATAAACGGTCTTACCTTAACTAATGCTGGTAGTCGTTTTTTCCTAGTTAAAGAAACAAGGGAATATAATTTTACAGTTACTAGTACTCCTAGTACTCCAACTTTCGAATTATATGGCGCAAAAGGAGTGATAGCCACTAAACCAGCCGTCGTTCTTTTAGAAGCAAATACTTATTATTCATTGACGGTTAGTGACGTGAGTGGTGAATGTACTTTCAGACTATACAAAAACAATAAATAGTAGTTATATTAAGAAAAAGTCCGGTTTATTTGCCGGACTTTTCTTTTTTATTCTTGCGGTCTTCTTCCGCTTTTTTGATTTTGAGAAGATCTTCAATTTCGTTTTCGCTAATGATTTTAATGCCGTGTTTCGTTAATAGTTCGGTCGTCCAACCTTGGCCTGGAATCTTGCGACCTTGGAATAAGCCATTATAAATCTTATGAACACCACAAGAAGGCGAATCTTCTTTTAAGATAGCCATCTTAATATTAAGGTATTGGCAAATATTTAACGCTTTTTCAGCGCCAAGATTAAATTGTTTAGTGACATCAAGACCTACTTCGTTTTTGACTTCGTTCCGTCGGCGTTCGCTTTTCTTCCGTGGGATTTTTAAACCCCCTTCGACTTCTGGACAAAAAGGCACGAGTTCGTAGTATTTTAAGAGTTCTTTTATTAGGGGATGATAGTGGCTACGCTTATCATAAGTGACCTTATCACCGACAAGACACGCACTCACGAGAATCTTTTTCATAACGCTATTTATGTTATCAAAATATTTATCAATTGTTTATAATATTTTTGATGCACGAGATGATTATTACGAACTATCTTTACGAGTTCACTAACTACCAAGTCGTGATTAATTTTCGTCCGAGAATGCGTAACATTAACTATCGTTATGATGCGCCAACTTTAACCTTTAATATCAATGCGCCATATCGCACAAGTCAAAAAGAAATCTTCGCTGGTCTAGAACGTTTTGCGCCGGGTCTCATTGAAAAAGCGGAGAAAAATAAATATACTCCAGCGATTGGTCGTAACTATGTTTATATCTTTGGGAAAAAGATGCCATATCTTATCACGAGTGTTAATCATGTCTTCCCTGATCACATCGAAGTAAAAAGTCAGACCGATTTAAACGAATTCTTAAAGAGTTTGTTAAAGGATTATCTATTATCTCAATTACCACGTTTAGAGAAATTAATGGGCACTAAACATTATCGTATTACGGTACGAGATATGAATAGCCGTTATGGTTCAAATCGTCGGTATACCGGTGCATTATCCTTTGCCTTACAGCTCGTACACTACAGTGGACCAATCATTGATAGTGTGATTATCCACGAACTCGCCCATGATAAATTCTTTGATCATTCAAAAGACTTTTATGCACTTGTCTATCAATATTGTCCAAACTATAAAGCGTTAAGTAAGGCGTTATCGCATCATCATTATGATTATGGAAATGATTAGTAAAACCAAATTAAAAGAAGTTAATAAACTTCGTTTACATAAAGAACAAGTGAAACAAAAGTGTTTTCTTGTTTTTGATGAAGCATCAATTAATAAAGCGAGACGTCTCCATTTATTAAAAGCGGCGTATCAACTTAACGATGGAGTGGTGGGGATTGTGAAGTATCTAAATAGTCAGCCACTTGGTAAAAGAATTATTTATTTAGACGAAATAACTGACCCGAGTAACTTAGGTAAAATCATTTATCTTATGAAAGAATGTGGATATCATGACTTAGTGTTATCACCTCACTCTGTTTCAATCTATAACGAGAAATGTTTAGCCGTTGCTAAAGACATCATCTTTGATATTAATGTTTGTTATGGCGATATTAAATTACTTCGTGAACTAAAAAAGGATCACCAAATTATTGCAACCGGATTAAAGGGGGCGACCCTATTTAATAAGTTAAAAGTATCACCACAATTTGTGATGGTTTTTGGTAACGAAGCCCGGGGTGTTAATGAAGCGATTTTATCACTTGCGGATGTCGTCACGAAGATTCCTATAAAGAATATAGATTCTTTAAATGTGAGCGTTGCCGCGTCAATTGTTCTTCACAACTTAAAATAAACTAGTTATAATAATTTTGGACGTAGAAGAGAAGTAGTAATCGCAAGTTTACTAGTGGTAGTGAAGATTAGAGAGTGAAAATAATCTAACTAGCAAAGCGATGAATTCACCTCGGAGTCTCCTAATGCGGGGTTAACGTAGAGCAATTAAGTGCGTATTAAATTACGAAGTAGGATGGTACCGCGAGCAATCGTTCCTGGTGTCATCTTTTTTTCTTTAAAAGGAGGTAATTTATGGAACTTGATGAGATTAAACAAGCGGCCTTAAAAGCGATTAATGATGCGAAGAATGCCGAAGCATTAACGAGTGTTCGTAATCTTTTCTTAAGCAAAAAAAGCGAAATTAACCAGAAGATGGGCGAACTAAAAAATATCGCTGCGGAAGAAAGAAAAACGTTTGGCCAAAAGATTAACGAAACCCGGAACGCGATTAGTAAAGCCTTTGAAGAAAAACTCGCTAGTATTAACGCACAAGCGTTAGACGCTCGTTTAAAAAATGAAAAAATTGATATCTCTTTACCCGCCAACTCATATAGTAAAGCCGGGGTTAATCCGTTAGCGTTAGTGGAAGAAGAAATTACCGAAATCTTTTTAGGTATGGGCTACCAAGTTTATGAAGGTAGTGATGTGGAAAGTGATGAATATAACTTTGAATTAATGAATATTCCAAAAGACCATCCCGCTCGCGAAATGCAAGATACCTTCTATCTAAGCGATACGATGTTATTAAGAACCCACACGAGTCCCGCCCAAGCAAGAGCGATGAAAGAAGCTAGAGGTGGTCCGGTGCGGATTATTTGTCCAGGGAAATGTTATCGTCGGGATAACGATGATTTAACCCATTCCCATCAATTCATGCAAATTGAAGGATTGTTAATTGATAAAGGTATTCACCTTGGTCACTTAGAAAAAACCTTAGAAGCGTTTGTGAAAAAGCTCTTTGGTGAAAAACGCGAGATCCGGTTGCGGAGTTCTTATTTCCCTTTCACTGAACCAAGTGTTGAAGTGGATGTGAGCTGCGATAAATGCGGTGGTAAGGGTTGTCCAACTTGTAAAGGCACCGGCTATATTGAGATTCTTGGTGCGGGGGTGGTTAATCCACGCGTTTTAAAACTCAATGGTTATGATCCAAAAGAATATAGTGGTTTCGCTTTTGGCGTCGGTCTAGAAAGAATTGCGATGCTAAAATACGGGATTGATGATATCCGTCGTTTCTACCAAAACGATGTTCGTTTTCTTAGTGAGTTTAAAAGGAGATAAGTTATGTTAGTGTCATATCGTTGGTTATCCGAATTAGTCGACTTACATGATTTAACTCCCGAAATGGTCGCGAAGAAGTTAACTTTCGCGGGAGTGGAAGTCGAAAGCATCGCTCGTTTAAGTACAGCGAGTAATCTCGTCGTTGGGGAAGTTAAAAAATGTGAATTAGTGCCCGACACCCATTTACATTTATGTGAGGTTGATTTAGGCAAGAAATATGGTGTGAAACAAATTATTTGTGGCGCACCAAATGTTCGAAAAGATTTAAAAGTTATTGTCGCTATGCCTGGCGCAAAATTACCTGGTGGAGAAATTAAGGTCAGTACGATCCGTGGCTATCAAAGTAACGGAATGTGTTGTTCTTTACTTGAATTAGGTGTAGATGAAAAGTATGTTGATACACCTGACTTAACGGGGATCCACGAATTAGGGAAAGAGTTTCAAGTGGGTGAAGAAGACGTCCTTGATAAACTTGGTTTAGACGATGTCGTCTTAAACTTAAAACTTTTAGCGAATCGGCCTGATTTATTATCGCTATATCACGTTGCGCAAGAAGTCGGAACATTATTTAACCGTGAGGTTAAGAGTATTGATGCAGAACCGATAACTGGGCAATTAACGGACTTTAAAGTCATGAGTGTCACTAATAAATGTCAATTATTTGTTTCCCAAATTTTTCACGATATTACCGTTAAAGAATCGCCCTTAGAAATTAAGAAGCATTTAATCGCTATGGGAGTGCGGCCAATTAACAATATCGTTGATATTGGTAACTATGTAATGCTACTAACTGGGCAACCATTACACATGTATGACTTAGATAAATTACCTAAGAAAGAACTTGTTGTTCGCGATGATTATGTGGGTGATTTCGTAGCCCTAGACCATAAGACCTATCAAGTGAAGAAAGGCGATTTAGTGGTCACGAGTAATAAAAAGCCAATGTGTTTAGCGGGGATTATGGGTGGCTTAGAAAGTAGTGATAGTTTAGCGACGAAAAACATTGTGATTGAAGCCGCCATCTTTGATGCCGCTCAAATTCGGCGCACCTCAACTCGCCTTAATCTCATTAGTGAATCCTCTATTCGCTTTACGCACGGACTTAATCCACAAAGCGCTTATGAGGCGGTGAACTTAGCAGCGGCTTTAATTAAAAAATATTGCGGGGCCAAAGAAGCTAACGAAGTAAAACCTTATGATGAAACAAAAAAGGAAGCGAAGCAATTTACGGTGACGAGCACAAGTATTAATAGTGTTTTAGGCACTGATTACGCTTTAGGTCTTATTCGCGATACTTTAAAAGCGGACCATTTTGCTATTAGTAAAGAAACCAAAACGAGTTTCCTTGCTACCGCTCCTAGTTACCGAATTGATATTGATGGCCTTAATGATTTGGCGGAAGAAGTGGTGCGGATTTTAGGCTTTAAAGATGTGAAAGCGGAATTACCAAAACTTACGACTCTACCTGGTGTTTACACTGAAAAACAACGGCTCATCAAAGAAATCAAAAATCACTTCAGTAGTTTAGGTTTATACCAAACGGTTAGTTACACCTTGGTTAACGAAAAGCGGGCAAATGAATTCCGTTTATTAGTAGATGGTGCCCCTTTAAAAATTAAGAACCCGATGACCGATGATCACGCTTATGTCCGGCCTAATCTTATTCCTTCTTTACTTGATGTAACGAGCTTTAATCTCGCTCGCCAAAATAAAGACTTTGGTTTATTTGAGATTAGCGAAGTGACAGCGGAAGGTGGCAAGAGTCTTCGTTTAGCGATTGTCTTAACTGGTCAAGAGCTTTTACAAGGTGCTTTAAAGAAAACCCCGTATAACTTCTATTCATTAAAAGGGTATTTAGAAGCGGTGATGCAAATTATCGGTATTGAGAAAAACCGTTATAGTTTAAACGAACTAAACTTTGCGAGTAACGAACTTCACCCCACGCGGAGTGCGGTTATTAGCCTTAATAAGGAAACGATTGGTTATCTTGGCGAACTGCACCCCAGTGTTTATTCTCGTTACCAAATTAAGAATAACCAAGTGCTAGTGCTTGAATTAAAATTTGATAAGTTACTTGCTTTACCAACCGGGCACACTAAGTTCAAAGCGATTCCGCGTTTCCCAACGGTGACGCGTGACCTTGCTTTACTTGTCGCGCCTTCGACTAAAGGCGAAAGCGTGATTAATCTTATTAAAAAGCACGGTGGTTCACTTGTTAAACAAGTCGAAATCTTTGATGTCTATCAAGATAAAAATCTTCATGAACAAAAATCCATTGCGGTCACGATCGCTCTTAATAAAAATGATGGAACACTAAAAGACGCGGAAATTAATGAGACGATGAATAAGATCGTCGCGGCGTTACTAAAAGAAAATATTAAGGTGCGGTAAATGAAATTTAACATCGCGAAAATTGCTCCGAAAGAACTTTACACTCTTGAAGAAGAAGTGAATTTTAAAAGTGTAAGGAAGCCGCTTTTAGCGCTTAATCACCTTAAAGTTCGGGCGGATATCTTTAACGATGGGAACTTAATTAATGTGACTTTAGCGATTCGCGGCACTGCGGTAGTTGCGTGTGCTTACACGCTTGAACCAGTTGATTATCCGCTTAATTTTACTGAGTCAATTGACTTAAGTGATGACCCAAATAATCCTGATACTTATTATGTAGAAGGGAGCATAGTGGACCTTGACCCGATTATCCTTGATTTAGTAGTTGGTGAAATTCCGACTCGTGTAGTTAAAAAAGGTGCTAAAATTAAAACAAGTGGGGAAGGTTATCGAGTTCTTAGCGAAGATGAACTAAGAAAACAAAAGGATAACGAATATAATCCCGCTTTCGATAAACTAAAGGATTTTGATGTATGAAGCACATTCCTGTCTTAAAAAACGAAGCAATTAAGTTTTTAAACGTGAAACCAAATGGTGTATACCTTGATTTTACGATTGGTCGCGCTGGTCACGCTTCCGAAATTTTAAAACACTTAGGCAAGAACGGTTTATTAATTGGTTTTGATCTTGATGAAGAAGCGGTGAGTGATAGTGAAAAAGTTTTAGCGAGTGTCAAGACCCAAGGCCATTACGAAATTATTCATAGTAATTATCGTTATTTTGACGAATTCTTAAAGATTAAGAACATTGATAAAGTTGATGGTATTTTATTAGACCTTGGTGTTTCTTCTCCGCAACTTGATGAAGATTATCGTGGTTTCTCTTATCAACATAAGGGCAACCTTGATATGCGGATGGATCGGAGTCAAAAATTAACCGCGAAATATATCGTCAACAATTATTCACTCCGTGAACTAACGAGAATCTTCCGCGATAATGGTGAAGATCCGGATGCCTATAAAATTGCTAAGCGAATTGTGAAGCGCCGGGAATGGAACGAAATTATTTCCACGATTGAACTCGCGGAAATCGTTAAGCACGCTAAGCCCAAAAAGAACGCGAGCCAAAGTGGCCATCCTGCTCAACAAGTCTTCCAAGCGTTACGCATTGAAGTTAACGATGAATTAAATAATTTAGAGATTGCCTTAAATAAAGCGGTGAATTATTTAAAACCTAATGGTCGTTTAGTCGTGATCTCCTTCCATAGTCTTGAAGACCGGATTGTGAAGAACATTTTTGAAAAGTTAACTCGCACCATTGGTGACCGCGAAGATGTTTATGAATTACCAACCAATGATAAGATGCCGTTTGTCTTACTCACCAAAAAAGTCGTGACACCGAGTGAGGAAGAAGTTGAATTAAATCACCGCGCCAAAAGCGCAAAACTACGCGCGATTAAAAAGTGCTAATTAGTGAGTTTTGACGTACTCGTCAATTTGTTTTAGATATTCCGCTTTTTTTGCTTCGCTCATAAAGCTTGCGCGGAAGGAGTTTTTCGCGAGCTCAATCACTTCTTCTTTGCTGAGATTAAACTTACTCGCTAAAGTGTATAAGTCATCCGAGACATAACTTTGGAAATAGGCGGGGTCATCGGAGTTAACCGTGACGAGTGCCCCTTTGCTTAATAAATATTTCATTTCTTTGCCTTTCATGTCTTTCGTAACAAAGCTATTCGAGACCGGGCAACAAGTAAAACCAATCTTATGTTTGACGACATAATCTACCAGTGATTCGTCTTCAACGATATTCGTGCCGTGATCAAGCCGCTCAACGCCAATCTCCATTAAGCAAGTGCGAATATGTTTAATGGAATCAATTTGGTCGATGTCGCAGTGCATGGTGATATGTAAGCCATCTTTTTTGGCTTGTAAGAAAATGTCTTTAAATTTCTCGGGTGGATTATTCCGTTCATCGGAATCAAGCCCAATCCCGATAATCTTATCTTTATAAGGTAACATCGCTTGATAGGTTTCTTTCGCGGACTCATACGACATATCGCGTAAGAAACACATAATTAGATGCGCTTCGACACCTAAAGTTGCTTTCGCTTCACTCACCGCTTTATAGTAACCGTTAATGACGGTTTTAAAGGGAACACCACGAGAAGTATGAGCTTGGGGATCAAAGAAGAGTTCGCAGTACTTAACATTATGCGCCTTTGCTTTTAATAAATAAGCGTGCGCTAACGCATAGAAATCCGATTCATCTTGTAAGACATTCATCGCGGGATAATAAACTTGTAAGAAACTCGTCAGGTCATGGAATTGATAACTCGCCTTTACCTCTTCAATCGTTTTTTGACCAATATCAATGTGATTTTTATTAGCGAGTTTAAGTTTTAGTTCCGGTTCTAAAGTTCCTTCTAAGTGTAAGTGGAGTTCCGCTTTTGGAAGTCCCATCACAAATTCTTTACTATAGTTCATAATATCTCCTTTTTATATACCTAACCATTATACCTTTTTTCTATGAAAAAAGAATGGTCAATAGCTAGTGCGTTAAATATCTTTCACTTGCAGTTTTATAAGGCTGTAGTAAGATATACCTCGTTAGGTGTCAAAACCTAATCTCTTATAGCAAAATATATGAGTGGCCTGGTGCCGCTCTTTATTTTTAAGGGGAGAAAATGAATCATATCGAAAGTGCTGTCACATCACTATTAAAGGGTAAGCTAAGTAGCTTAGGTTACACTTTAGTGAAGGTTCATTACCAAAAAGAAAATGGTGAGTATTACCTCCACATTGTGATTGATAAGGACGAAGACATTAGTCTCGATATGATTGTAAGTGTGAGTGATTTAATCTCGCCCTTACTCGATGCAAGTGATATTATCACGGATCCATATATCCTTGATGTCACAAGCCTAGGCGCGGAGAAAGCGATTGAGGTTAGTAAACTTAATCACTACCTGAATCGTTATCTTAACGTTCACCTTTCTCATCCTTATAAGGGATTAAATAACATCGTGGGGACTTTATTTGAAGTTAACAAAGAAAGTGTCACGATGCTAGTCCAAGAGAAAGCGAAGAAAAAAGCGATTACCTTGGTGCGTAATGACATCGACAAAGTGAATTTAGCCATTAAATTTTAAAGGAGATAATTATGTTTAATGTGAAAAAACTCATTGATGCGAGCGAAGTGCTCGGCAAAGAAAAGAACATCGCCCCTGATGTGATTCGGGAGATTACGGTGAGTGCGCTAGAACGCGCTTATATCCGGATTTTAAACGGCGGTGTGAAGAGTGAAGATATCGAATTACCGGATCCCAAAGTGAAGGTTGTTTTAGACACCAAAAAAGGTAAAGCGGATTTCTACCAAATCAAAACGATTAAGAAAGACGTCGAAGACGATATGCTCGAAATTGATTTAGAAGATGCCCAAGAAATCATGAAGGATAAGAACCTTAAGTATGATGATGTGATTGAAATCCACGACGAAGATATCGATATCGATGAGTTAAGCAAAATTTTCATTAAACAATTTAAGAACGCTTTCCATCAACGCTTAAACGATGCGGAAAAGGAAGTGTTATACGAAACGTATAAAGACCACATCGGCGAAATTGTTTTAGGTGAAGTCGAAAAGGTCGAAGAACGGGGTGCGGGTGTTAAAGTTGGTGACCACACGATTTATTTATCGCGTAAAGATATGATCGGTGATGAAACCTTTACCGTCGGTCAACAAATTAAACTCTATTTAGCGGATGTCTCCACCGATAAAAAGGGTAGTATCGCGGTCACGCGTTCTCATCCAGGTTTTGTGAAACGCTTATTTGAAGAAGAAATTCACGAAATCTATGATGGCACGATTGTTATTAAAGGCATCGCCCGGAAAGCCGGTAAGAGAAGTAAAGTCGCTGTCTATTCTAATGATCCTGATGTTGATGCAACGGGTAGTTGCATTGGTAAAGACGGCGGCCGGATTAATAAAGTGGTGAACCAATTAGGTGGTAATGGACGCGATAAAGAAAAGATTGATATCGTCGCCTATAGTGATAATCCATCCTTATATATTATTGATGCGTTACGTCCCGCGGAAGTCGTCGGTGTTAATATTGACCAAGACGATGAAGAGGGTAAAGAAGCTACCTGTATCGTCAAAGATGGTCAATACTCAAAAGCGATTGGTTTACGCGGCATTAATATTCGTTTAGCGGTGATGTTAACGGGTTATGATTTAACGATCCTCGAAGAATCCGAAGCCGCAAAAGAAGGTTTAAAATACACCACTACGGAAGAATTAAAAGCCCAAGACGCGGTTCGCTTAGAAGAAAAGAAGAAGAGCGAATTCGCGAAACAATCTTTAGCCTATAAGGAAGAAAAAGAGAAAGAGAAGGCCGCTGAACTAGAAAAAGTAAGCGCCAACGCGATTGCTTCAAAAGAAGAAAGCAAAGCGAAACGTAAGAAAGAAAGTGCTGCGCCTACAACTCATACTTCTAGCTTAGAAGAAGAATTAGCGAAGGCGAAAGCCGCCGCGAGTCGCGCTGAACAACGCGCTGCCGAACACGTGGAAATCAAGACCACGACCAATATTCTTGATCTAGAAAAACAACTTGAACAAGAAAAAGAGGCGGAAAAGAAAGCGGCCAATAAGCCAACCCGTCGGCCCCGCAAGATTACCGAATCCGAAGTTCCACACGAAGAAAAGAAAGAGGACGATAAACCCAAAGAAGAAATTAAGAAAATGGACATCTATACCGCCGAAGAACTTCGTGAAATGGAAGAAGAAGAGAAGAATAACGCGGAAGAAAGTTTTGACGATGAGGATGATGTCGATTACGATGAGTACGACGAATATTACGACGACGAGAAGTAATTAACTAACTAATAAAGGAGGTGAGTGGCATGAAGAATAACAACTTTAAAAACAAGCAACGAATTAGTAACGTGAGCTTTAATAAAGACCATAAGAAAAACTTTAACAAAGTGAACAATGGTGTCTTCGTGTTTACTCGCTCATTAAGTGTTGGGGAACTCGCGAAACAACTCAACATTCTCCCAAGTGATATCATTAAGTATTTCTTCTTACAGAAGAAGATGGTAACGATCAACCAAATGCTTGATGATGATAGCATTGGCGAAGTTTGCTTAAACTTTGGTTACGATGTCAAGAAAGAAAAAGTCGTGAGCGCTGAAAACTTTGAAGAAGTTGAAATTAAAGATAAGAAAGAAGATTTAGTGGAACGCCCACCGGTCATTACCATTATGGGTCACGTTGACCATGGTAAAACCACTTTAATTGACGCGATTCGTAATAGTCACGTTGCCGCAGGAGAAGTCGGTGGCATTTCGCAAGCCATTGGTGCCTACCAAAAAGATGTGAAGGGGAAAAAGATTACCTTTATTGATACTCCGGGTCACGAAGCCTTTACCGCGATGAGAAGTCGTGGGGCAAGTGTCACTGATATTGTGGTTTTAGTCGTCGCCGCCGATGATGGCGTGATGCCGCAGACCATCGAAGCAATTGATCACGCACGGGCCGCAAAAGCGCCAATTATTGTAGCGATTAATAAGATTGATAAAGATGGTGCGAATCCCGAGAAAGTCAAAAACGAATTAATGAATCACGAAATTATTCCCGAAGAATATGGTGGTGAAAATATTTTCTGTGAGATTAGTGCAAAAACTGGTAAAGGTTTAGACAATCTTTTAGAAAGTATTATTACTTTAAGTGAAGTCTTAGAGCTTAAAGCGAATCCTAATCGCTACGCGATGGGGACGGTGCTAGAAGCAAAACTAGATAAGGGCGAAGGACCAAAAGCGACCTTATTAGTCCAAAACGGAACCTTAAATAATAGTGATTATGTTGTTGTGGGAACGAGTTACGGTCACATCCGCCGGATGGTCAATGAATTTAACAAAGTGTTAAAGAGTGCGACGCCAGCTACTCCAGTGAGTGTGACTGGTTTAAGTGAAGTACCTAACGCGGGCGATCACTTTATGGCGTTCCCGACGGAAAAAGAGGCCCGCGATATTGCCTTTAAGCGTTCATTAGCGAAGAAAGAACATGATTTACAAGGTAGTGCGGCACGGAGTCTTGATGATTTATATAAACAAGCCCAAGAAGGCGAAATTACTGCACTTAATCTTTTAATTAGAGCGGACTCAACCGGTTCATGTGAAGCCTTAAAAAGCAGTGTGAATAAGATTAATATTCCTGGCGTTAAGGTGAATGTGATTCGAGCGACTGCCGGTGCAATCACCGATAGTGATATTGCTTTAGCCTCCGCGAGTAACGCGATTATTTATGGCTTTAACGTTCGTCCAAGCGCAAACGTCAAGGCGAAAGCGGAAGAAGAGAAAGTGGAAATTCGTTTACACCGGATTATCTACGCGATGATTGAAGAAATTGAAGGTGCCTTAAAAGGTATGCTTAAACCTGAATTAAAAGAAGTGAGCATTGGTCAGATGGAGGTGCGTAACCTCTTTAAAGCCAATAAACTTACCATCGCTGGTTGTTATGTGACTGAAGGTCACATCAAAGCGAGAAGTAAAGTCCATCTTGTCCGTGATGGCGTGGTTATTTATGATGGTGAACTTGGTTCACTTAAACGCTTTAAAGATGATGCGAGTGATGTCAAGAGTGGTTTTGAATGTGGTGCGACCATTTTAGGTTATAACGATATTCACGAAGGCGACATGATTGAAGCCTACGAAATGAAAGAAGAAACCGTTAAGTAATTATGGACCGGAAGCCAAGAATCAAAGCGATGATTGACCGCGATATCCGCGATATTGTTTTAAAAGCGGCGAACGCGAAGATTGGTTTTGTTTCGGTAAATAAGATTGAAGTCACTAACGACTATAGTTTTGCGAAAGTTTATGTTTCATTTTTAAACGCGAAGGATCAAAAGAAGTCTTTTGCGAAGCTTACTCAGATGGCGCCATACTTTCGTCACGAATTAGCTCAAAAAATTTCTTTATATAAAACGCCCGAAATCCGTTTTATTTATGATGAACGCTTCATCATCGATGAAAAGATGGATGAATTGCTAAAGAAAGATGAGCAGGCGTTAAAGAAAATGAAACGTCGTTAGGCGTTATCTTGTTTCCAAAGTTTAATTTGTTTTTCGTTTTTTAGGGAAGTATAAACGTTTTTCATTACGAGTGGATTATCTTTACTAATTGTTGTTAGCCACTTCTTAATTTCGTAACGATTGGTTTGTTTATCAGCGGGGCAATTAGATTTTAAAACCGGAAGTTTCTCTTCTTTTGCGCACCGCGCGATATCAATTTCTCTAGAAAAGATTAAAGGACGAATGAAATTAATATTCGCGTTGCTTAAATGCATCTTGGGTTCAAAGGTGGCAATCTTACCCGCGTAGAAGATATTCATAAATAAAGTTTCTACTGCGTCATCCATGTGGTGCGCAAAGGCGACTTTATTGCATTTCAAATCTTTCGCGACTGCGTTAATAATTGCCTTCTTCATTCTTGAACAAATAGAACACGGTAAGTGTTTCTTTTGTTTTTGGTTCGCTTTTAAGATGGGATAAACATTGCTCGCGTCATTAATAATTAATGGATAACCAAGCTTTTTAAACCAGGTTTTTAATTTAGTGGGGTTAAAGTTCGGGAACCCAAGATCAAGCATCACCGGATAAATTTTAAAATCCGTGTGGGCGAATTTTTGGTAAAGCGTTAAAGCGTAAAAAAGCACTAAAGAATCTTTGCCGCCACTAATGCCGACAACGATTTTATCGCCCTTCTTAAAGAGGTGATAAGTCTTATCCGCGTTACGAACGCCCGCTAAAATAATCCGAATTGCCTTCATCGTTTAATATTATAATATTAAATATGAAACATGGCATCTTGTTAGTACGGAAAGCGGTTGGGATGACCTCATATGATGTTATCCGGGTTTTAAAACGCCAATTTAAAACCAAGAAAGTTGGTCATGCGGGAACACTTGATCCATTCGCGAGCGGTCTTTTAATTGTTGGTCTAAACGAAGGAACCAAGATTTTGCCTTATCTAGAAAATCAAAGTAAGGAATATATCGCGGAATTAACTTTAGGAAAGGCCACTGATACTTACGATGTGACCGGTAAAGTCATTAAGCAAAAGAAGCCGAAGAAACACACCAAAGAAGAAATCCGCGAAGTTCTAGAGTCTTTTCTTGGCGAAATTAAACAAGTGCCACCTATTTATAGTGCGATTAAATTAAAAGGGAAGCCGCTTTATGAATACGCACGGAAAAACCAAGCCGTTAAAGTTAAAGCGCGCACCCAACATATCTACGATATAAAACTCATTCACTATGAAGATAATAAAATTATCTTCTACGCGAAAGTCGATAAAGGAACCTATATCCGTTCGCTGGGGGTTGATATCGCTAAGAAATTAGGAGAAATGGGTTATCTATCGAACTTAGAACGGAACGGCATTGGGGAATATAAAATTGCCGAGAGTAAGAAACTTGAATGTATACTAGAAAAGCATGTCATTGAAATTAAAGATGCTTTAAAGTTTAAACAAGTTAAATGCCCGGATTATCAAAAAATAAAAAACGGAGCACCTGTTAAGCTTGCTTGTCACGATGATTATGTCATTATGACTCATCAAGGTGTGGCGGTCGCAATTTACGCTTATAATAAGCGCGATATGTTATATTATTGTGAACGTGGATTTCACTATGAAAGTTTATAAAATTAACGCTTCCTTAACTAATGTACCGAAACTTAAAGATAAATTAGCGCTTTGTTTAGGTTATTTTGATGGCGTCCATATTGCACACCAACGCTTGATTAACGAAGCGCGGATTCATTGTGAAGATAAAGTGGGGGTCATTACTTTTGATAGTAATGTCAAAGGACGAGAGAATCTTACGAGTTTAAGCGCCCGCGTTAATTTGTTTAAAGTGCTTGGGGTTGATTACATTTTTATCTTCCCGTTTAATAACCAATTTAAAAACATTACCCGGGAAAAATTTAAAGAAAAGTTTTTTGATCGTTTAAATATCAGTGCCTTATTCGCGGGTGCCGACTTTGCCTTTGGCAAAAACCGGCAAGGTAATATCGCCTATTTAAAGCGTTATTATCCGGTTCATCTTGTAAAATTTGTAAAGAAGGCGAATAAGAAAATCTCAAGTTATGATATTGCTTCTTTTATTAAACGTGGTGATGTAAAAAAAGCCGCGGAATATTTAGGTCGCCCATACCAAATTCGTGGGCGAGTGACGCGTGGTTTTCAAAAAGGAACCGCGTTAAATTTCCCGACTGCGAATATTAATATTCTTGATGATTATGTTGTCCCTAGGTTTGGGGTTTATAAAGTTATTACCTATGTATTAGGTATTCCTCGCTTAGGCATCGCTAATGTCGGAGTGCACCCAACCGTTAATAAACTATCAATCCCAATTGTGGAAGTGCATATTCCTCACTTTAAAGGCAATTTATATAACCAAGAAATGTACATCGAATTTGTTGATTTTCTCCGTCCAGAAAAAAAGTTTAGTAGCGAGAAAGCATTAATTAAACAAATTAACGCTGACCTTGCTAGTTTAAATAAGCGCTAGTATTAGTGAAAAACTATGCTGGATAAGGTATAATTTTTTTAGGGAACGAACTTAGTTCGTTTGTTTGTTATCGTTGTATGAACCAAAAAATAGCTAAGAATTTCGACTCACTCCGTTGGCGGTTAATCGTTTTCTTTGCTATCGTAGCGGTTTTTGGACTCTTCTTTACTTTGTTAATGCTAAAACTATTAGGACCAGTTGAACCGTTAGCGATGCTTTTAGCGAGTAAGGGCGAGTTTCAGAAGCCTTTTCATTGGTTCCATTTGATGTGGTGGGGAATTTTAATACTTGTTACTTTCCTTTTATTAAAATTCGCTAGTCATGTGGACGAAAGATCTTACCGTTTAATTATTTTTGTCGGCTGGTTTATTATCTTCGTTCTGGAACTTATTGGCCAATTTACTTACTTTTATTATTACGATAAGGGTGTTCTTACTGAGGCCTACCGGTGGAACCGTTTTCCTTTCCAATTTTGTTCATTACCATTTTATATTCTGCCGTTTGTGTTCTTATTAAACGATGGTAAGCTCCGCGACACGATGGAAAATTTCTCCATTGTCTTTATGGTCTTTGCTGGTCTCGCTAATTATTTCTATCCGGTGCCGGTTTTTAACGATATCATCTACGTCAATATTCATACGATGATTCACCACGGGGCGATGATTGCGATGGCGATTTATATCGCCTATTACCGGCGAGTGAAATTAACACTTAAGCAATTTTTACCTTCGATTATCGTTTTTGTTGCTACAGTATTAATCGCGGTGGTTATTAATGAGTCGACTTATCAATGTTTGCCCGAGGTGCGGAGTGGAGTGGATGGACAAGTGGTTAACATGTTTTATATTTCTTCGCATTTCCCCACGGTGATTCCAATCCTTAAACAGATTCAGCCCTTTATGCCTAATCCAGTATTTATTATTCTCTATATTATTGGTTTTTCCTTAATGGCCTATTTGATGTTACTAGCTTTCTCGTTAATCTTTAATCACAAGATTAAACCGTGTTTACCATTAAAAGAAAATTTATTTCCAAAGTTAAATAAAAAGTAAAGTTGTTTCTTTAGTTGCAAAATTAAACAAGAAAGCATATTCTAATTAGGCAACTATTTCTTGGGTGAGCGAATCTCCAACGCTTTTCTAGGGAGTAGCGAAGATAAAGAAAAGGAGAAAAAAACATGGCCTTAAGTAAGGAAAAGAAAGCGAGCCTCGTCAAAAAGTTTGCGAAAAACGAAAAAGACACGGGCAGTATGGAAGTGCAAATCGCATTATTAACCGAACAAATTAATGCATTAACCCTCCACTTAAAAAACAACCACAAGGATCATTCAAGCCATCGGGGCTTAATGCGACTCGTGGGACAAAGAAAGTCGCTCCTCAATTACCTTGAAGAGCATGACCGTGACGCCTACATTAAGTTGATTAAAGATTTAAGATTACGTAAATAATGTAGTTAAAAAAATTAACAATTAAAGGACCTATGGTCCTTTTTTTGTAGTTAAGTCGGCATGGCCCTTTTATGCTATAATAAAAGTGGCTATGAATAAGTTTGCCATTGGCGATTGTGTCGTTCATCGGCACGAAGGCGTTTGTAAAGTCGTAAAGATTGAAAACGCGGATTTTGGTGATGGTAAAACGAAATACTATGTTTTAAAACCTTATTTTAACACCCAATGTTCCACTAT
This sequence comes from Bacilli bacterium, assembly GCA_024408655.1. Lineage (GTDB taxonomy): Bacteria > Bacillota_I > Bacilli_A > RFN20 > CAG-826 > UB1719. Next base: position 76,222 of record JAKSUV010000003.1, on the reverse strand, counting down.
CCGGATTCCGGTCGAAAAAGCCACCCAAATTCGCCCCCATATCTCAAAGCGGAACGCCCAGCTATTAATTAAAAAAATCCGCCGGAGTAAAACGGTGTGGATTAACGATAACCGGAAACGGAAGACCTATTTTGAGAATATGATTGTGTCAGGTGATTTAACCGCTTTAGCGAGTGTCGCTCACACTGTCTATATGAAACGGAACGAGTTTGCGAAGATGAAGAAATCTCTTCCTTTAACTGACCAAAACCTCGCCACTTTCTGTGAACGACTATTAAACGAAGAGTTAGCGATCGCGCTTGGGATTAAGCTTGAAGACGTTCCCGCTTATATTGAAAAACATAGCAAATAAAAATTATACTTGTATAATTTAAATAGACCTATATGAAGAAGTTGTTTAGTGTTCTTTTTTGTCTCATCCCGTTAACTTTTAGTTGTGGAAAACACTCTTCTTTAGACTTCCCTAATCCCTTCCCTAACGATGAATACGAACGGATTGGGCGGCGCATTGCGCCTGATGAAGAAATGACAATCACCATTTCAAAAGCCGAATTAGCCGTTTTAGCCCGGACAATTGGTGATGAGCAAAATCCTTTTCCCTATAACAAATACATCACAAAATGCGATGGCGAAATCCATTACCGTTCCTATGAATTAGCGTTCGCGAATGAATTCCGCCAAGGTTATGATTCATTAAACCAAATGAGTGATACCACTTTTAATAGTCAAAGCCAGGGATATAAATCCGCTGTCTCGCCAGCACTTCCAGTTCATAAACGCGCAATTTTAAAAAGCGATACCGACACCATTAAGAATTATGTTTATGGTAATGTAGCGGTTAAGCAAACAAATGATGTTTATTGGTATTTGCATGGTGATGAAAGCGCTGGTTCTTACCCTAAAGAATATGAAGTATATGACGATACTGCATGGGGAGCGTTGGAAAGTTTTAAAGTTAGTAAAAGAAGTAAGACCACAACAAACACCGCTGACCCAAAAATCGAAGATGAAGAAATTGCTAAATATGGTAGTGACGAAAAAACGAAACCGGACAATCCAGATGATTTGCTAGAAACCCAAATTACCCAAAATGAGTATCTCAAATTACCGACAGATGCTCCTGACTCAGGTGTGACAAGAGATGGACATCTAGTTTTAGTTAGTTATCAAGATATACCTTATCCAAGGGAAGATCCAAGCAAAGACGGAATCTATGAATTGCGTGATGGCCGGAAGTTTCGTGCTGTTCATAGTACGATGAAAGTCGCGTGTTTAAAATTACAACCAGCGAAAGGCGAAATTCAATCCTGGTATTTAGTGGACAAAGCGAGAGTTTATGAAGAAGATTCAATTACAAGCGAAGAAATTCAACCTAACGTTCCAATCACGGATATTAATCCTGTGACAATTGGTTATACTGAATCAATTTATCATTTTAAGACTGAGGACATTGAGGATAATATTGACCCTTTACCAGGACAAGAGGAGAGTAACCAATGAAAAAGGCAGTGTTAACTCTTTTCTTTGTTCCTATGTTTGCTCTTGCCTGTCGTGGCCGTGGAGTTGATATGCCTAAATCGCCGTTCCCGGGTGATAATTACACGCCGATTGGGATGGAGAGTGCATTTAACGAAAAACTCAATCCTTTAGACGAAGAAGGTAAAGAATATAGCAACTTGCGAAACACAATCGTGAACTACAAAGAGCAAGCCGACATTATTACAACTAAATACACAAGAAAGCGGGAACATCGTAATTTAAAACACGCTTATTTTGGCGATCAAGAGCAAAACCTTTGTTCCTACGTTAGCCAAGAAGTAAATGGTGGATATTATCTAAATTCTGACGATGAAGATGATATTGTTTCGGTTGATAAAAACTACGAAGTTAATAAACGACAAACGCTTTCTGGTGGTATTAAAACTAGTAGTTCACAAGTTGAAACTTACGATTCTACGGATTTGTCTGATCTCTCGTTAAACAACATAGAAACATACACGGAAGTTAAATCCACTAAAATTAATCAAGAAAAAGCGGAGGTGGTGGAAACTCCTGGTATTACTTACGATTCGAAAGTATTCCTATTAACCCCGTTTGCTACTTATATTTCTCAGCATTTTAACGACATTGGTTTTGACCTTTTTGGCGAAGACAATAATGCGGTGTATGGCAAATTTAATGATGGTCGTTATCTTATTAAAGAAGCACGTAGTTTTTATGATGAATATCCGACTTTAGGTCATAAATATAAAGCCGTGAAAAACTACTTCTATGAAGGAGTTCTAACCAAAGTGGGTCAAACGGAAAATTTAGGTTTTACTTCTTTCCGTTTCTATAGTGAACTATTAATCTTAAGTGAAGCCGCGGATAGCGAAGATGTACCAGTGTTATATCTTGAACATCCAATGCTTGTTGAATATGACGAATATAAGTATGAAATATCTTATGAACCTTTAGGCGCTTTTGACCGGGGCAAAATCCCTATACCTACCAAACTATAAGTTATGTTTAGTAAAATTCGTAATATTGTCACTTCGCGCATCTTCTGGATTGGTATTTTGTTGTTACTCGAGGTCGGTTTAATCGGGTTATTTGTTTTTGCGATTGCTGGTTCTATGAAAGATACCTTTCATCTTAACGATAATCAAGTGGCGATTATCTTTATTGTCGCCCTTTTTATTATTTCGGGTTTAGTGGTGATTTATATCGTTAATAGCCACGTGAAGATGGCTTATAAAGTTGCGTGGCTAGTAGTTGTCGCCTTATTACCCTTAGTCGGTTGTTTCTTTTATCTACTCTTTGGTAATAAGAAAGTAACGAACCGACAAAGACGGAAGGCCAAACCGGTGATTGAATTCCTCGGAGTTACTAAAACAAATCCCGTCATCGCGAAAGAGTTAAAAGAAGATAATCTTGATGCTTTAAAGATGGTGGACTATATCACGAGTGCCTCGGGTACGAATGTATATAAACACACTAAGACGGAATATTATCCAAGCGGGGAAGCGGCGTTCCCGGTGATGCTAAAAGAATTAAAGAAAGCGAAACACTTTATCTTTATTGAATACTTTATTATCTCGCCCGGAATCTTTTGGGATGCGATTTTAGCCATCTTAAAAGAAAAAGCGCAAGCGGGAGTAGATGTTCGCATCATCTATGATGATGTTGGGAGCGCTAAATACCTTCCTAGTAGCTATGCGAAGAAACTTCAATCTTATGGATTAAAAGTTTTAGTGTTTAATAAATTTAAACCCCTCCTTGACGTGAAACTAAATAACCGTGACCACCGGAAGATTATGGTCATTGATGGAGTGGTGGGTTTTTCGGGCGGGATTAACCTCGCGGATGAATATATTAATAAAATCCATCCGTTTGGCTATTGGAAAGATAATGCGATTAAGTTAGAAGGCGAAGGCGTACATGGTTTAACAAGTCTTTTCTTATCGCAATGGCTTCTCACTTTTAACGCGAAGAATAATAAATTACCGCGCTTAACCGATAAAGCGTATCAACAATATTTCCCTGCTTCGTTAAATACGCCTAATGATGGCTATGTTCAACCATATGGCGATTTACCTTATGATACGGAGTCAGTGGGGGAACGGGTGTATTTAAACCTAATTGCCCGGGCGAAAAAATATATTTATATCTCAACTCCCTATTTAATCATTGACGATGAAATCGTAAATGCCTTAATTAACGCGGCGAAACAAGGGATTGATGTCCGGATTTTGACTCCTTCGCACCCGGATAAAAAGACGATCTTTATGATTACCCGGAGCCATTATCGACTATTACTCGCCAATGGGGTCAAGATCTATGAATATAAACCCGGCTTTGTGCATATGAAGATGTTTGTGGTGGATGATATTTACGCGGTGGTGGGGACGATTAACCTTGATTATCGGAGTTTATATCTCCACTTAGAAAACGCGACTTTCTTTTATAAGAGTAGTTGTATTAGCGCGATGAAAAAAGACTTTATGCACTGCTTAAAAGATGGTCACGAGATTACTTATAAGGCCTATCATAACTACGCGGCGCCTCGCCGGTTTATTTGGTCGCTCCTTCGCTTATTTGCTCCCCTATTTTAGTTATGAAGAAACGGATTGGTATCTTAGCTCCTATATTTACACTCCCGAACGAATTTGGGATTGGCGATTTTTCTTACACTGCTTATCAATTTATCGACTTTCTTAGTCTTATTGGCTATCGTTGTTGGCAGATTCTCCCCCTTAACCCGATTGACCGTGACCATTCACCATATTTACCCGTCTCGAGTTTCGCGATTGATGATATCTATGTTTCTATTCAAGACTTATATGACCGGGGCTTAGTCAAAAAGATTATCCCCTATACTAGTAAACGAAACTTTAAGCGGGTTAATTATCGGAAAGTAAGGAAGTTTAAAAATGCCTATCTAGAAGTTGCTTATCAGCGGTTTAAGGAAAAAGACGGATATATTAATATCCTTGAAGCCTTTAAGATTAAAGAACCCTGGGTGAATGAATACGCCTCCTATGTCGTCTTACGTAAGAATAATAAGAGTGAAGACTGGAACACTTGGAGTATTAAGGCGACTGGACCGCATGATATTGACGCGGTGAATTACGAAATCTTTAAACAATATATTCTTTACGAAGAGTGGGATAAGATTCACCAATACGCGAAGAAGAAAAACATCGCGATTATTGGTGATTTACCGTTCTATGTTGGTTATGACTCAATGGAGTGTTTCTATAACAAAGAGTGTTTCATCCTTAACCAAGATCATTCACCCGCGTTAGTGGCGGGTTGTCCACCCGATTATTTTAGTGAAGACGGGCAAAGATGGGGAAACCCCATCTATAACTGGGAATATTTAAAAACCGTTAATTATGATTTACTCTTTAAACGGATTTTACACGCTTCGGAAATTTATGATGTCGTCCGGCTTGACCATTTCCGGGCGTTTGACACTTATTATACGATTGAGGCCCACTTACCTAACGCCCGGATTGGTGAATGGAAAGAAGCGCCTGGTTATGACTTCTTTGATAAGCTCTACCAAAAGAAACCTGATTTAAAACTTATCGCCGAAGATCTTGGTGATTTAAGAGAAGAAGTGTTTACCTTACGTGACCATTATGAGTTACCGGGGATGCAAGTGGTGGAGTTTTCCTTTATTGAAGAAGAAATTCAACATCATGAAGTCCCGCATATTTATAAACGTGAGAATTCCGTTATCTATTTATCCACCCACGATAATATGACCGGAATGGAATGGTTTGATAGTTTAACGCCTGAAGAACAACAAGCGATTCGTGATTATATGGATGAACATTTTGGTCATCACCACATTATGACGAGTTTCTTTAAATATTTAGCGAGTCAACCGGCGAGCTTAGTGATACTTTCACTTTGGGATATTCTCCGTTTAGGGAAAAGCGGACGGATTAATTCACCCGGCACCACCAGTAAAAATAACTGGACCTTCCGTTTACGGAATTATGTGAATCTATACTCCCAAGGTAAAAAACTTAAAGACATTGCCATTAAAAGCGGACGGAACGAATGAAGAAAGTTGGGATAGTTTCTTTAGGCTGCGCGAAAAACTTAGTGGATAGTGAAATGATCCTCGCCGCCTTTAAATCTAATCAATACACAATCACCAATAACCCAAAAGACGCGGATATCATTATTGTCAATACATGTGGCTTTATTGAACCCGCTAAAAAAGAAGCGATTAATACGATCCTTGAGATGGCGCGCTATAATAAAAAACTTATTGTGACGGGTTGCTTAGTCGAGCGTTACGAAAAAGCGTTAAAGAAAGCGATCCCTGAAGTTAACTTATGGATTCCGTTTTCAAAGTATCCTCGTTTTAACGATTATGTATCATCTTATCTAAAGGATAAGAAACACTATCATCTTAATTCATTAAATCGAGTTATTTCTACGCCAAGTAACACTGCTTATTTAAGAATCGCCGAAGGATGTAATAACTTCTGTAGTTTTTGTGCGATTCCCTATATTAGAGGTCGTTACCGTTCTAGAAAAATTAATGAATTAGTAAAAGAAGCCACCTTACTTGCTAAGTCCGGCATTAAAGAGATTAACATCATCGCGCAAGATGTAAGTTACTATGGTCGTGATTTAAAAGACGGGAGTAATCTTGTCTCACTTCTAAAAGCGTTAGAGAAGGTAAAAGGCATTAAGCATTACCGTCTTTTATATCTATACCCTAATGAAATCACGGATGAATTTATTCACTTTATGAAGACGAGTAAGAAAGTTTATCCTTATTTTGATATCCCCTTACAACACGCGAGTGAAACTGTCTTAAAGCGGATGAACCGGAAAGGGAGTCACGCTTTAACATATAAAACGCTTAAGAAGATTAAAAGCGAAGTACCTAACGCGGTTTTTCGGACCACGATGATGGTGGGATTCCCTGGCGAAAGTAATAGCGACTTTAAAACGCTTATTAGTTTTATTAAAGCGTTTAAGTTTGATCATTTAGGCGCGTTTACTTATTCTAAAGAAGAAGGAACGAAAGCATTCTCTCTTCAAAAACAAATAAGCGAAAAGACTAAATTAGAACGCTTAACTATCTTAATGAATGAACAAAAGAAGATATCGTATTTAAAGAACAAAGAACATATTGGTGAAACACTTGAGGGTTTATGCGTGAGCTATGATAAGATTAATCATAAATATACCTTCTTAACGAAGTTAAACGCTCCAGATGATATCGATGGAAGTGTCTTTGCTGTTACGAATAAGCCACTCCGTTTAGGTGAGTATTATCGCTTAAAAGTTCAAGACGCTTTTGTTTATGATTTATTAGTAGAAATCTTAGACTAAGATAAGTATAATACTTAATGCTGCCCCCATAGTTAAGTGGTATAACAGATCCATGGTAAGGATCCGTTCGTGGTCCGATTCCGCGTGGGGGCACCAGTAGTTAAAAAGTGCTGATTTTATCGGCAATATAGAGCGGTATATGACATTTTAAAAGAAAAGTAATGTCGTATGCTGATATTAAAAGATATAGAAAAGAAGAATATTTAATTCTTCATAGAAAATAGTCTGCTACTATCTTTTCAAAATTCATTAGTAACTAAATATTGCGTTGCATTCAATGTGAAACGCAAACTCTTGCGTTGCAATATTAAATTCTTAGTGATATCATACATCTGTATGAAGAAAGAAAATCAAAAACTTGAATTTAAGGAAAAATTAACGAAGTCTTATTTAAAAACTGTATCAGCATTTGCTAATTACTTTGATGGGGAAATTATTTTCGGCATAGATGATAACGGAATTGTTAAAGGTTTAGATGATTTGAAAGGTACAGCGCTTAGCCTAGAAAATCAAATTAATGATTCGATTAAGCCCAAACCTGATTACTTGATTACCGTTAACAATAAGAATAAAACCATTTCTATATTAGTAAAAAAAGGGAACGCATGCCCTTATAAATATAATGATAAGGCCTATAAGAGAAACGATACTTCGACTGTTGAGGTCGACGAGATTGAATTAAGACGATTATATACTGAAGGAGCTAATAAATCGTTTGATGAAATTTCAATTAATTCGTCGACTGATTTATCGTTTAACGTATTAAAAAAAGAGTTAACAAATATATTAAAGATTAAAAAAATTAATATAGATGTTTTAAAAAGTCTAAATTTATTTAGTAACGGCAAATATAATAACGCTGCTGCTTTGTTATCTGATTCTAACAATTTTGCAGGATTAGACATTGCTATTTTCGGTAATAATAATAACGAAATCAAAAAACGCAAAACGCTCAGTCATATTTCTTTAATTTCTCAATATTACGACGCGATTCATTTATTTGAGGAAACTTATATTTATGAAGAGATTGATGGTGCAACTAGAGTAAAAAAAGAAGCAATACCTTTAAAAGCGTTTAGAGAAGCCCTTGCTAACGCTATTGTGCATAGACTGTATGATCTTAATATTAATACCAAAGTTTCTTTTTATAGTGATAAAGTTGTAATTAATTCTCCAGGCGGTTTATTGTACGGAATTTCTAAAGAGGATTATTTAAGAGGTTCTTTTTCTTTGTTAAGAAACCCGATTGTTGGAAATGTATTTAACAGATTAAATATAATTGAAGCTTTTGCTACTGGAATTAAAAGAATTAACGAATGTTATAATTCATCCAACAGTAAACCTATATTCAACATAGGGGATAATTATATATCTGTGACCTTGCCTTCTTATAAAGAAGCGATCTTAACAATAAGCGAAAAGAAAATATTTGACTTGTTTAGAAGCAATATTGCTTATTCCAGAGATGAATTGCAAAAACTTTGTGGTTATGAAAAAAGTAAATTAATTAGAACGTTGAATTCCTTAATAAATAAAAAATTGATTTTAAAAGATGGCAAAAATAAATCAACTGTATATCGTAAAATTTAATTGCGTTCCATTGTATTTGCAACGGAAATCGTTGCGTTGTAACTATCAGCTTTATTTGAGTCTATAATTTATTTTTACCAATAATTTATAGTAATAAAGATACATCAATGACAATCCTTAGCGGTTTTTATGGCAAAATAAATCGAAATACACAAACTTTTATTCATAGTAAAGACTATAATTACACAAGTCTAAAGAAGTCTAAAAATATTTTCAAATTATTTAATTTACTAGTAAATTAATAGCGAATTGGATAAAGCTATTTTGTCAATTTGCGGCATTTCCATAAAAAACTAGGTTTTTATCTAATATTTTCGCCTCAGAATTTGTTAATAAAAGTTAATTAAAGTTAAGTTTAAATGTTAACAATTGTTAGGTTCAATATAACTAATGTTAAATAAAGTTAAAAATTGTTAAAAAAAGTGAGTGACAACTATTGTATTCCGCGTGGGTACACCTCAAAGCCGCTATTAAGGGCACAACAAATATCGACTTCTTCACAACATTATAGTGTAAAGGTAAACGTATAATCAGGATTTTCAAACATCCGGGTATAAATAGTCTTACTAGGAATATCAATCACATTTGTGAACGTTGATTGCCAATACCATGGAAGTTTCTTTTTCTCTTTGTCTGGCAAAGAATTTAAATACGCCATTAATTGACCAATTTTTTGCCAAACCTCGTCGCTTTTCTCGTCGCTCATAAAAGTTTTAAACGATTGATCCTCGCCATCAAGAGTAACAAGTCCATAAGCTTCGCTTCTCATCGCAAACGGACATTGGTAACCTTTATAAACATTAGAGTAACTAACGTTATCCATTAGGTTAAACATCTTAGTTGCATCCGTCACCCCATCTATATTCTTCGTTAAATAGTCATATCGCCCGATGCCGAAGTGGTTTTTACTTTCCCCATCAGTTTTACCTTTAGGGCCAAACGGGTCGTTAATAAAGAAATTTGTTTGGCAAAATTTCTCTTTATCAAAAGCGATTTGATCATGCCCAAATTCTAATACCGCATGAGCACCAGTCGCATCCGCTAAAAGGAATGAGAAGTTCCAATCGTTTTCGTTATTAAACACGTTGATATTATTTTTGACATAATTTTCTGCCTCTTCAACCGTTTTACAATGATTAACGATAAAACGAGTCACTGCGACCATGTGAACATCAAATTCGGCACCTTTTTTAGTACCTTCGCAATGGAAAATGCTTTTGCCATCTTCATCTTTCTCAACATTCCGCATGTCAATCTCACAATATAAACCATGCTCGTTAATAATATCGGTGCAAAAGAAAGGCGCCATCTTCCGCCACTCATCACTAATCCCATGTGATTTAACTGAACTAAAACTAGGTGAGGCTTTCGCGGTCGCGTAAGCAATCCCTAAAGTTTTATATCCGCCTGGTTCATTAGTTCTAATCACATACGCGCATTTATCCGAAAATCCATAATCCATATTACGGCCCACAATTAAATGGGGTTCAGCCGTAGTACCAATATCTTTGGTTATAGCCGAGCAGCCACCCGCCCCAAAGGGATTAACTTTAAACCACTCCGAAGCGTACTGATAATCAATCGTGGTGTACGTTGGCATCTCAATCACATAATCTTTGAGAATCTTAAAATCCCGCTGATTACACGAAGTCAGTGAGCTTAAACCCACACTAACTAACAAAACTGCCAGAACTTTTTTCATATCGCTTACCTCTATATTCCTATTATATATGATAAATATACGATAATAAAAACGTTACCACCCATCATCTATCTACTTCTCACGTTGATGAAATCAAGGTGAGTGTTACTTTCGATCCTTAAGATTATTAGCGGTAACAATATAGTCTAGACGTGCTTCAATTCCATCAATCCGCGTGTTAACTTGCTTAAAACCATCGTTAACAATCTCAGCTAATTTAGTAAGTGTCATCTTTTCTTCTTTAGGTTTATTCATAGTATCGCTTCGTCTTTTCTTTTTAATATTATCACAGATTAAAAAAGATTTTCCTCGTAAAGAAGAAAAATCTCCTTTATGAATGTTTGAAGCAGTTTTTACGGCATCTAATAACTCTCTTGGCATAAATGTCCTCCTACATATACATACGCAAAAAGAACACCTATAGACGCGAATATAAAAATATATTTATTTATAAATATAAAAAAACTCACGTTGATGGAATCAAGGTGAGTTAATTACTTATTGATCTTTAAGATTATTAGCGGTAACAATATAGTCTAGACGCGTTTCAATTCGATCAATCCGCGTTTCAAGACCATCAATCCGCGTGTTAACTTGTTTAAACCCGGCGTTCATTTCGCTTCTTAAGCTATTTAGGCCATTACTAAGCCCATCAATCTTTTCGACTAACTGAGCTATGGTTATTCTCTTTGTCTTCTTTTTCATCACTGTCTTACCGGGTGTTCCTTTAACTTTATAATACACCTTAAGAAATACATCTAGTGGACATTTTTTTAAAATCTCCATTACTTTTAATGCATTCATGAATTCACTTTCATATTTCTCCATAAAATTCCTCCTACATATACATACGTAGAAAGATCACGAAAAGACGCGAATTTATTAATATATTTATGAATAAATATAAAAACTACTAATCTAATCTCCCCTCACGCTGATTTATCAAGGGGAGAAAAAATATATACTGCTTATCCCTCACGGTGACATAGTCAAGGTGAGGTACCTTATTTTCTATCCTTAAGATTATTAGCGGTAACAATATAGTCTAGACGCGCTTCAATTAGATCAAAACGGGCGTTAGTGGTTTTAATAAACTCAAATAAAGCATCACCAATCTGATCAATCTTTGACCCTAGTTGATTTAATGTGTATTTAGCTTTACGCTTCTTCTTCACACCCATTCTCTTCATTCTCTTCTTTCTTTCATTATACACATCAACTGATAGATAGTGGGGTGGATTTTTTAATAATTCCGTTAATTCATCAAGCGGAGTTCTAATTTTTTCCATACATAATCCTCCTACTATCTATATACGTAAAAAGACCACCAAAAGACGCGAATATCTATCTATATTTACTTATAAATATAAAACTACCAATCTCTCCTCACGTTGATCTATCAAGGTGAAAGAAAAAACACCAACCACTCATCCCCTCACGGTGACATCGTCAAGGTGAGGCGGCGCTTGCTATATTGAAATTTATTTGTAGTATAATAAATTTAGATAGTGGTTTAAATGACTGGCTTATATGAGATGAATGTACCTTCTGCGTTACATCTCCTATAAGATAAAAAATTACTATCTAAAGTTAATAGGAGGAAGATACTTATGTATCTTAAAAGAATCACATTATTGTTGTTCGCAACTATTTCTTTAGTTGGGTGCAACAATGGGGATAAAGGAGATAAAATCCTCGTTACCGACATGGTCGGTGATGAGGTTTTAGTACCGAAAAATCCCAAAAAAGTAGCGTGCGTTAGCCGCACTACTTATGACTTATTAGTCGCTTATGGACTAGGCGATAAAATTGATGGAGCATATAAAGGAACTCTTAGTAATAAATGGGTGCCGTTTATTTACCCCGAGTCGAGTAAACATTATGTTTACGAATACGATAATAGTCCCGAAGTATTCTTGAGCCGCGGTGTAGACCTAGTGTTTGCGCCCGAACAATACATCGCCAAAAATTTACGTGACCATGGTGTCAATGCTGTCTGTATTTCCCTTTATGGGAATCCAAGCTTTGATAATTATGTAACCTTCTTCTCGGAATTCGTTACAAAAGTATGGGATAGCGAAGAGATAAAGATAAAAGCGAAGAAATGGGAGAATAAAGTTACTGACGCTATTAACGATATCAAGCAACGCTTAAAAGATGTCAACAATAATCAGAAGGTCGTCTTTTATGTGCGTGGTGATAAAAACAATGGCGTGTGTTACACCGATACCATTGGCGCCTTTACCGAATACGCGTACCGGACTTTAGGCTTTGATTTTGTGGGGTCACATGTTGATACTAATCGTCCATCAAAAGAAACGGTCTTAAGTTATAATCCGGATATTTTTGTCTTCGGTGGAATTTACCAAAACATTAATCAAGATTTATTTAATCAAGATGCTGAATTTAGTAAATTAGGGGCCGAAACCTACTCTATTCCAATCGGCCTTACCGCTTTTGAACAATTATCTGCAATGACGCCGGTCTTCTTTTATGATCAGGCTAAGAAAATATATCCTAGTTATTTTACTGATATTAATATCAATCAAATGATTAAAGAGACTATTGCTGAATACTTCATGACCGTAATTAGTGATGAACAAGTCGGATTTATGATGAGTGGACTTGGCCCTAATGGAGAACCATTAGTATGAAGAAACATAAAGTATTGCTTTTCTTTCTCTCATCGCTTCTTATCTTTCTAATTATATTTGTAGCGGCTCTACTAATCGGTCGTTATCAGATTTCGCTTAGCGATTTCTTTAAGGCCATCTTTACTAACGATGAAAGCGTGGAAATCGAAAGGAATATTATTGTTAATCTAAGATTACCCCGGACGATTGTCGCGGGCGTGACTGGTGTTGCGTTAAGCGTGTCGGGTTTACTTTATCAAGAGACTTTCCAAAATAAGTTAGTTTCACCTGACCTACTTGGCGTAAGTAATGGGGCAGGCGTTGGTGCCGCTTTAGCTATTGTTTTAGGCTTATCGACTGCCTTTGTTAACATCTTTGCGTTTGCTATCGCCGTTGGCACAGTATTACTGACGTGTTTAGTCGCGAAATTATTTCGGAATGCTTCCTCAATGACTTTACTGCTTAGTGGAATCATTATTAGTGGGTTAATGGGGAGTGTTCTTGCTTTAATTAAGTATTTTGCTGAAGCCGACACCCAATTAGCGGTCATTACCTATTGGCTCATGGGAACGTTCTCGCGTGTTGATATGATGAGCGTATATGTGTTAGCACCAATTGTCGCTATTTTAATTGCTATCTTATTAATTTTAAGATGGCGAATTAATATCGTTGCGCTTGGTAAAGAAGAAGCCGAATCAAAAGGCTTAAATTACAAATTTTATCGTTACTTAATTATTGGGATTGCCACTTTATTAACCGCTTCGACGGTCGCCTTTTGTGGGACAATTTCTTGGGTTGGCTTAGTGATTCCACATATTGTGCGCATTATTTCGGGGCGTGATACGCGAAAAAGCATTCCGCTTTGTATTACCTTTGGTGCAGTCTTTATGGTAGTAGTGGATATTATCTCGCGTTCCTTTACCGACCAAGAAATACCATTAAGCGCTATTACTGGTATATTTGGTACCGTTATCTTTATCATTGTGTTAGTGAGATATTGGAGGTCTTATCATGAGCATCAAGGTTAATCATGTCTTTTTTGCTTACCAAAAGCATGGTCCAGACACCCTCAAAGACATTTCCTTAAATATCGCTAACCAATCACTTAATGTTATTCTCGGCTTAAATGGATCTGGTAAAACTACATTAATTAAAGTGTTAGCGGGGATTTGTGAAACTAAGCGTGGTGAAGTTTATTACGGAAGCACTAAACTTAATACGCTCACTTATAAGGAAAGAAGTAAGATTGTTTCTTATGTTGGGCAATATGCGAAGGGCATTGAAGATGTTAAAGTGAAAGATTATTTAGCGTACGGACTATTAAACTCGTTTGCCTTCTATCAAAGCCCAAAAGAAAAAGAAATGAAGCAGGTTAATGAAATAGCAAAAAAACTCGGTATTGAATATTTACTAGATAAAACACTGGGGAATATTTCGGGTGGCGAACGGCAAATTGTCTCGATTGCTTCCGCGTTAGCACAAAATGCGAAAGTCATCTTGTTAGATGAGCCGACATCTGCCCTTGATTTAAAAAATCAAAGTGTGGTCTTAGCGTTATTAAAAAGAATTGTCGCGAGTGAAAAGAGAACTGTAATTTTATCTACCCATAATCCGAACCACGCTTTATTGTTAAATGCCAATGTTATATTAATCGATAGCGGAAAAATTTTAGAAGTCGGTTCAGCCAAAAAAATCATTAAACTTGATAAATTGAGAAAAATATATGGCGTTAATTTTAAATTAGGGAAAGATTTTGTTTTTAAGGTTTAACTTGGCGGCCATCATTGTTCATAATTTTGCCTACTTTTTCTAAACAATCATCAACGAAAGCTTCTTCCACCTTAATAAATACGTCAAATAAATCAGCTGGGAAAACAATTTCAGAATATCTCTTTTTTGCAGCATGCTTTTTTAAATTCTCATAATATAAACGTAGGTAAATAAAGGCATACGCCAAAGCTTGTGAGGCCGCGCCATAAAAAGTTCGATCGCTAGCGTTAAAAGCATAACCTGCGCTATGACATAAATCAGTACTCATATGAGTTAAAGCAAAAATATCAGCACGCTCTGATGAGGCGAAAAAACTGTTAATAAAAGTTCCCACTAAATGACCATAATTTTTAGCAGGGTGGCATCCATTTATAAAATATAAAACATGCATTTTTACCCCCGAGACAAAGAACTCTTCGGTGATATAACTAAATTTTTCTTTATAACAATCGTTATAAATTTGCTTCAACTCATCGTCTTTATTAATTGCGAATTTAGCAAAATCGTTATCTGTTGTATTTGGATTGAGATCTAACATCAATTTTGGAATCAATTGAGAGAGTTGATACGATGTAGAAATATAAAAGCATCTAACAAAAGAGTGATATTCTAAATCTTTACCCGCGATATCGATTGAATGATACATACTAATGTATTCCATAAAAATCTTGAATTTAGAAATTATTTGGTCAGTATGTCCATATGCATTGCAGATTAGCATATCTGCAAGAATATCGTTGATTGATTGGACCATACGATATATAAAGTCATTAACTAGTACCCCATCTTTATGAGAGCATTCATAATTCAAACCATTGAGAGTTACGATGATTTTATCCGTTACATATAAATTATCTTTTATAACGCCATGCATTTTTTCGGCAAAAAAGCCTTCCAAGTCATTATCATGAATCAGTCCTTTTTCTTTTAAATAATTACACGCTAACGTAAAAACTGATAGATAAGATTTGTCTTTTACTGATTCTACTTCATCAATCACATCTTCACTAATTAAAGTTGGGTGAAGTAAAAAGCCAAAGAAAGTGTAATAATCGCCATATTGGAATCCTAATGTATTGTTAATTAGACCGACAAAACTATAGTGAAAAATTTTTCCAGGATGTGCTAATCCGTAATCTATGTACATTTGTGGAGCAAGATAAAAGCAAGAATCTCTGGCCACTACCGACAAAGTTGTTTTATCAATTCCAAATTTCTTCGACCATTTTTCTAAGTATATTTGCTCCTTTTCTTTAGTTTCCTTTAGAGCGTCCCACTTTATATTTTCATCTTTAAAAAGGTGCTTTTCATTATCAACTTCTATTAGAGCGTAACCTTCTTTATATAAATCGTAATTATCCTTGGTAAACTCGTTATTTTCATATTTTTTTAGAATTACAAGAGATTCCAGAATCAAACGGCAATTTAAATTTAATCCGGGCGATCGTAGACCATATAACGTCCGAATTAGATTAAATGTAATCATATTTCGGACTAAATCAGAAAGAATGCCGTATTTAAAATATTCTTCGCTAGTAATGTCATTGTCATTAAAATGGCTGCGGCATTCCTTATCAATCATCTTTAATGATTTATAAATTATATCTGCCTCTTTTAATGATTCTTCTTCATCCATATTCTAGTTAAATACTACCATTAATTTCTGTATTTTCCATTTCTTAATACCACATTTATATATCGGTGGACATATTAATAAGATTAAACGGTCTAACTCATTGACTTTAACAATTTATATTCATTTGCGCATTTATAAAGGGCGAGAAATTCAGGATTAGAAAATAACTGCTTCTTTGAACGATCAAAGATTTTCGAAGCTTGGTTAGGAACAATAATGGGAAGGTAATAGACAACTACTAGAAAATTTTGGTTATTTGAATAATCGATTATCGCCTTATAATTAGATGTACTAGTAAAGTTAAAGCGATTAATGTGCTCAAGTGTTTCATAATCGAGTTTAACTTGGCCAAAACCATATACGATTCGAATAAACATGCCACTTAATTCAAACATCGCGCTAAATTCAATCTGCTGAGAATCGCTATAAGCATGGCATATGATGCCTTGTGAGTTGTTTTTCTTGTTAGTGACGATTTTAAAACGTAAGTGGGGGTAATTATTTTGTAATACCTCATGGACTTCTTGAATTGTCATATTCATAATGGCTATCTCCTTACTAGTGTAATTATTATAAATAAAGAAACGCTAGTGTCAACAAGAAATGTAAAAAAGTGTAAAAATAACTTTACATTTATATTTTTTGTTAGTAAGATGATAACGTTGAAAGGAGTTAGACAATGATAAAGCAAGTAATCACCATTACTGAATTATCCTCATTAACGGGCAAGTCGCGCCCAACCTTATATAAATATTGGATGAATTACTCGAATAATGATAAGGCGAATATTCCTTATAGCATTATCCAGTTATTTGATTTAGTTAATAAGGAAAACGCGAGTAAAAAAGAAATTGTTAACTTTTGCACCAAGAACTTTAGCAAAGTTAATGGTGATATGGAGATCCAAGAGATTGTTAATCTCCTCGCGGATAATAAAGACAAAATTGATTTAAAAGCAATAAAAAAAGCTATTAAGGAGGTAATTAAAAATGGCTAAAGAAGTGAAACGACAGGATACAACTACATTGTTCCTCTATACTGAGAAATTACGTTTAGATAGAGATAAATATGTAATGGAAGAGAAACTACAAGCAACCCAAAGAATTGAGGCCAACGGCTCTATCTTTGATAAAGCTAAGGCGGCGGTGAAGAATAAATATAATAAGTTCATTTCTTCCGCTGGTAGTTATGAGCAAAAGAATAAAGCTATTATTGATGAGATTAATCGCTTTAACGCTAATAATCCAAAAGCGATTGATGAAGCTAAGGCTAGTGAAGAACTTAAACAATTAGTGGGGCAAGATAAAACCGGCACTAATCAATTAATGTTCGACCTTAGTGTTATTCTTGATAACAAATATAAATATACTTATTTGGATGATGGCCTGATGGCGGTTTCTAGCTACCTTCATAGTCAAGATGACTATCTTTTAAATCTAAAAGACGATTTAGAGAGTATTTATAAGGTAATTGCTGATGATAAAAGCTTATCCTTAAAACAAATGGGGATCTTAGCGGGTGTATCACTTGCGACCATCTTAGCGTGTATTATTGTGCCATTATCCGCGCCAACGGTGACCGCCGGGAGTGCCGCTGCCACTACTTTCTTAATTGGGACTGCCCTTGTCGGTGGAACCTATATTGGCATGAAAGAATATAACAAAGAAGAGATTAGGAAACAATTTAGGAAGCTTACTCCGGATGAATTAGCGATGGAATTATCAATTCAAATACTTTGTATTAAGCATCTTCGAATGAAATTAAATAGTGATGAGTTTAAAGATCGGCTTAATCTTATCTTAGAAGAGCTTAACACCCTTAAAGCGGATTTAGACTATTATCTATTTGTCGAAAGACAAGATATTGATAGTAATAAAAGAAAACTTCATATCTTCCACGGATTTGATAAATGCTTAGAGGAGGCCTTAGGGATTTAATTATGCATGTTGGGAAATTAATATTTGGATTATTGGTTGGATTTGCTGCCGGAGTAATTGTTACTACTACCGCGGTACGTAAAGCGGTGAAGAAAGCGAATTCATATAATGGTAAAATATAGCAGTTATGATTATCTCTGCTAGTCGCCGAACGGATATACCAGCATTCTATACTGAATGGTTTTTAAATCGGATAAAAGCGGGGTATGTTGATGTCATTAATCCTTTTGATACAACAAAAGCGAGTCGCCTTAATTTAAAGTCAGAATATGTTACTTGTATTGTGTTTTGGACGAAGAATCCAAAACCACTTTTAAAAAGAATCGATGAACTTAAGGATTATCGCTATTATTTTCAATATACATTGAATGCTTATGAAAAGGATGTTGAACCAGGAGTCCCGCCTTTAGAAGAATCAATCAAGACGTTCATTGAATTATCTAAAAAGATTGGTAAAGAAAAAGTTATTTGGCGATATGATCCAATTATTTTAACGAAGAAATATGACATTGATTGGCATGTTGCAAAGTTTGAATATCTTATAGATAAATTAAATAAATATACAGAAAAGGTTGTCATTAGTTTTGTTGATTTATATAAGAAGACTAATCGTAACACTAAAGATTTAGGGTTAACCCCTTTAGGCGTTAAGGAAATGAATATTTTAGCTGATAAATTAAGTAAACTTGCTCATAAACATAAATTAGACATTGCCACATGCTCTGAAAAAATTGATTTAGATAAATATGGCATTAGCCACAATAAATGCATTGATAATGAATTAATCGAAAGACTGTTTAATGTTGAAGTGACTGATAAGCGTGATGGTCAAAGAGAAGCTTGTGGATGTGTTGCATGTACTGACATAGGCGTTTATAATACATGCTTACATCGCTGTAAATATTGTTATGCCACATTTAATTATAAAATCGCGAATAATAACTATAGGTTGCATGATCCTAAATCTACAACCTTAATTGGTAAAATTAACAATGGCGTTAAAATTTATCTAAAAGAACAAACTAAAGTCGCCAAAAAGAGTTTTAAACAAGGGAGTTTATTTGATTATGCCAACTAATAATATTTTTGATTTTTCGACTAACACGATTGTCTCTTCGAATAAGGCGGAATTTGTGCTGAAGGATGGCATTTCTGATATTACCGATAAATCAAGTGAATTAAAGCGATTTATTGAACAAAATGAAGAAATAGATTCTAAAAATGTTGGTGACGATCAATGGTGGTATTATTTAAACCCATCAAGCAATAAAAATTATTTTCGATTTTATAAAAATTTTTTTGATGAAAATTTTAGCATATATTCATCCATCCTTTCTTATACCCGCAAAAAGTTGAAATACAAAAACGATAATACCTTAAAAATAGCACTTGTAGGTGGTGGCAATCTTTCTGAACTGGTTGCATTAAATTATTATCTTAAGAAAGATGGGAGCGGCATCCGTCTTGATGTGGATGTTATCGATAAATTTATATGGCCTCTTAATTGTTATAAATCTAACGACATCAATCATTTGAATAAAGTAACATTAATATTGTCAGATTTCTTTGACGAGTTAAATGCTCAAAAAAAATATGATGCAATTATCTTTTCACGCGTCACAAACTACACTGAATTTCATAATTATAAAGCCAATTGGGATGAAATCACTTATATCAGAAATTTTCGTAAATTAGTAAGACCTTATGTAGGAAGCAAAACTAATGTTGTTATTTTAGATTTTAATTATGACAGCAGCGAGGCTCATGAGTTCACTAAAAAATTTGCGCTCCGATTTTTTAATTATTTGAATAAGGCTTATAAATACTCATCGAGTTTAAAATATAAAACTAGATGCATTTATCTTATTAGTGCTAAGAGCAGTTTTTAGGATATATTAATTAATAAAAATGCTCAAATCAGCCGATAAGGCGCATGATTAATTATTGTTTTTAGGGGTTGAATGGCTTAAAACAAAGCAAGTATAAATTTTGTCGAGAGGCTAAAGGGCGTTAAAAGCCGATGATTTAATGTTATAATTTTATCCATGGATGCATATATTAAAAATATAATCAAACAAGAAAGAAAGTATCTTACTGACAAAAGCCCCCACACTGCACATAAAATCAAATATGTAAAAGAATATATCAGATATTGGCTTTTTGTTGCGTGCAACCATGATAAAACTACAGAAATAAATTTTATTGATTGCATGTCTAACGCTGGCATATATTCAGACGGTGATTATTGTACCGCTATTGAGGTTGCAAGCGAATTTATAGAATTTTCTAAGAAATATCCTAATAAACACTTTAATGTATTGATCAATGATCTTAACGAAAATAAGATAAGGATTGCTAAAATAGTAGTTGAACATAAATTCCCTAAACTCCCGAAGAACATGCATATTATGTTTGACGTTATGGATGTTAACGAATATCTTGAAATTGTTAAACAAAAATATAGAATATTTATTTTTCAATCATTTACTGTTCTTTTTGTTGATCCGTTTGATTTTAGAACTGTTCATATACCGCACCTTCAAAAATTTATAGAACGGACTTATTGTGAAGTCTTTTTCAATTTAATGACAAATGATTCTACGCGGAATGGTATTGATGATGGCATAGCTAAATCGATTGGTGAGGAAATTCGTTTTGCTTCAAAGTATGAATTGTGGTCTTATGTTGCCAAGAAATTAACGGTAGGCAAGATGAAATATTGTTTTTCATATACTTTCAAAAATTCTAAAAACGCTGAAGTATATCAAATATTATTTATTACTCCACACGATGCTGGCTTAAGAAAGCTTAAAAATGCTATTTGGAAAGTTTTTCATGGCGATGAATGCTACAGCAGCTATTTTTCTAATGGTGATCAGTTATCGTTGTTGCCTGACGAAGCGGACATAAAAATGATAGCCCAAAAATGGGCTGAAGAAGCTATGCAATTATTAAAAATCGAATTTCCTAATAAGGTCATTTCGTATAATGAAATAGACAATTTTATTCTCACAAGATCCATGCTCATGGGTGCTCAAATTATTGAATATCTACTAAAACCATATATCAAAAAAGGATTTATTAAAAAAATAGGGAAGTATCCTAATAATACGTTTAAAAAAGATTCTTATTTCATTAAAGGGTAATTATGAATAAAATTGAGAGAAATTCCTTGCTATACAAAACTGAAGTTGAATACGGTGATTATACGATTAACCACGTTTTTGGTTGCGCGCACGGTTGTATGTTTCCTTGTTACGCTTTTCAAATGGCGAAACGTTTTGGAAACGTAAAAACATATAAAGAATGGATTAAGCCGAAAATCGTATCTAATGCTTTAGATATTTTAAACCATGAGATACCAAAACTTAAAAAAGATATCAAAACGGTCCAGCTTTCTTTTACAACCGATCCTTTTATGGTCGGCTACCCAGAAGTTTCTTCTTTAACCATTGATATTATTAAGAGATTAAATAAGGATAAAATTAAAGCTGTTATTTTGACGAAGGGAAAAATACCAGCAAAAGCACTATCTTTAGCTAAATATAATTCCTTTGGAATTACACTTGTATCGCTTGATGAAAAATTTAGAAAGAAATATGAACCTCATACAGCAAAATATTCTGATAGGATAAATTCATTGAGAGCTGCGCATAAAGCTGGTTTTAAAACTTGGGTAAGCATCGAGCCATATCCAACTCCAAATATTTGTAAACAGGATCTATCTAAATTGCTCAAATCTATTTCGTTTGTTGATTATATAGTTTTTGGTAGATGGCATTATAATCGTCTTGTTTCTGAATACAAAAATTATCGCTCTTTCTATGCTGGATGCGTAAAAACAGTAAGAGCGTTTTGCAAAAAGAAAAAGATTAAATTGCATATTAAAACAGGTACAAACTAAAGCTTTGTCTATTCAATGCACTTAATTTAGTGCATTTTGTATTTTTAATTTATTAAAAATATTAATAGTGTATAATTTAGCTGATGTGGAATGATAGTTTATCTACTATAAAAAGTAAGCTAAGTAAACAAGAAAACGAAGCTTTTGACAATATAGTTTTGTTTGATTCTGTTCAACTTGCTAATAGCGGTTTAGAAGATGACGATGGATTTCAAATATTTACTCCGCGTTTTATTGTTAAGGATATGGTAGAGTCTGTTGGCAAAAGAGACATTCTAGACTTTAATAAAACAGTCTTAGAGCCTACATCTGGTGATGGCGCTTTTACTGTATATATATTATTAGAACGTTTAAAATCCGTTTATAAAAAAGATAAAGGTAATTTTGAAATTAACTCTTTAAAATCCCTTTCTACTATTTATTCAATTGAAATGGATAAGACATTAATTGTTAAACAAAGGAATAATATTTTTACTGCTTTGCATAGTTTTATTAATGACAATAAAATTAATGTATCAAACGAATATTTTGATTTAGCTAAGTGCATCATTTCCACTAATTTTATTTGGGGGATGTTTAATTCAGATCACCCGATATCTATGCTTCTCACTGAAGTTGTTTATAAAATGCCTGAGGCCGAAAAAGGAAAACTAAAAACCTTGCAATTTCCCGTTTGGGATATAAATAACAAATCTATAGATTTTCATATGGAGGACGCAGAGATAGATGCCTAATAATAATGAAGCTTTAGTTGCAGAAGAAAAATATAGAACAGGGGTTGAAACCGCTGATGACTATATTGAAAATTTTGATATTTTAGAAACGATTACAAACGTGGGCAATGATGAAGTTTTTACCCCGCGAAAAACTTGCGATATGATTTTAGACTCTTTGCCTGATGAAGTTTGGCATAACCCGAACTACAAGTGGTTAAATCCAGCAACTAAAAACGGTGTGTTTGAAAGAGAAATAGCGATTCGTTTAGACGAAGGATTAAAAAATATCATTAAAGATACCGAAAAGAGAAGAAAACATATTCTGCAGAATATGATATTTGCGATAGGGCAGACAAAGTTTACTTCTAATGTAGCCCGTAGAACACTTTATTATTGCTCTCAAGCTAATAGAAAGTGCGATGGCATCAAAGCAGAAGACGGACATTATGTTAACGGGTATGCGATTGGCAATGGGTCTTGGTTTAAAGATGAAGAGGGAAACATTAAAACGCCTTGTACAGATCATGAAATAAGTCCTAAAACAAAAAAGTGTATATATTGCAATATGTCGAAGGACTCCAAGTATATGGATGCGAATCAATTAGAAAAATATGCTTATGAATTCATCCACATTAATCACCTAATTTTAAATAAACATTTGCAAAAAAGATTTTTTAAAGGAGACAAAAATATGAAATTTGACGTTATTATTGGCAATCCGCCGTATCAATTAAGCGATGGCGGCGCTCAATCTTCGGCCAGGCCTATATATCATTTGTTTGTTAATCAAGCAATCGCTTTGAATCCAAAATACATCAGCATGATTATCCCGTCAAGGTGGATGATAGGCGGTAAGGGTCTTGATGAATTTAGAGAATTTATGATTAATAACAAACAATTTAAGTTATTACACGATTTTGTTAATCCAAAAATTTGTTTTCCTAATAATGACATAAAAGGTGGCGTTTGTTATTTTTTATGGGACAGAGATTATTCAGGAGAGTGTGATATTTCATTGCATACTCAATCTGGAATTAGGAAAAGCCGTAGATATCTAAAAGAAAAAGGAATGGATATTTATGTTAGAGATGATGTTTTAATTGAAATTATGAAAAAAGTCGTTGCACGAAAGGAAAAAACTCTCGACACCATAGTTTCAGCTTCTAAACCATACGGTTTTCGGGCTGAAACTATGGTGTCTGCTTCTAAATTCGGGCTACCTGAATTTAGTGAAAATAAGATTAAAAATGGCTATGAAATATTTGGATTAGGAGATAAAATGAAAAGGACTTGGAAATACCTTCCAAAGAACTATCCACTTCCAAAAAAGAGTCCGTGTTTGAATAAGTATAAGGTTTTTATAGCTGAAGCTTATGGATGCGGCGCAATCGGGGAAGTGCCTAGCACGCCAGTGCTAAGCACGCCAGTGCTAAGCACGCCAGGGCAACTGTGTACGGAGACATTCTTGGAAATAGGTCCTTTTGAGCAGCCCCACGAAGCAGAAAATTTAATTAAATACATAAAAACTAAATTTTTTAGAGCTTTAGTTGGTATTCAAAAGCAAACACAACATACCACACAAAAAGTTTATCGTTTTGTTCCAATACTAAATTTTGCAAATAATAAAGACATAAATTGGAACAATTCGATTTCTGATATTAATAAACAACTTTATAAAAAATATAATTTAACAAAAAAAGAAATTGATTATATAGAAGAAAATATTCAGGAAATGCTCTAATATGGCAGTACAAGTCTTCAAGTCTATCGCAATTAATACTTCTGATAACGTTAAAGTTTCGAGTAAAACTAAACAATTCTTTTTGGATGAACCAAATGATACTGAGCAGAGACTTGTTGTTTTGTATATGTATATTCTTCCTGAGTTTCAACAACATGGCGTTAAGGTAGGGATGACTATTTGTAGACCCGACGAAACGTTTTGGCATTCCATTAAATCTCGTATTTATAATCAAAAACACGAATTGGCGCTTTCTGAGGATAAATATAATCGTTACGGCTTAAAAAGAGAGGTTATTTACTGGGGCGTTTGTATCGATGCACATAACGAGTCCTTTAAGGATTATCATGTTCACGATAAAATAACAAGATTGTGCGCAGGCATTGTTGAAAAAGAACAAGAGTGGTTCATTAACGTTCCTGCTGAAGAACTGATAGAGGCATTTGAAAAATGCCGAAAAGTGAATGTTTCTAAAGATATATACGATTTACGCAAAGAACAAAAAGATTGCGTCGATGATCTAAAGAAATACTTTAATAAGTATCCAAAGGGTAAAAGATACTTGCTCAATTGCAAAATGCGTTTTGGTAAATCTTTTGTAACATATAAATATTGTGAAGAAGCAAATCTTAATAAGATATTGATATTAACGTTTATTCCCGCTGTAGAAACATCGTGGAGAGACGATTTATCACACATTAAAAAAGAATATAAATATTTTACTGATTTTAATTTAAAGAAGCCTGCCTTCGATTTAAAATCTCATAACGAACCTTATGTCGTGTTTTTATCTTTACAAAATTATTTGGGCAGAGATAAAAATAGCGCAGAGGTTAAAGCAAAGATTAAAAAACTGCAAGATATAGAATTTGATCTTGTTGTGCTTGACGAATATCATTTTGGCGCTTGGAACGCACGCACGCAGGACACTTTTGAAGATTTGGATTCTGCTTATCAAAGAAATTTAAAAGAAACTAAAGACGTAATCAAACAGTTTGCAATCAAAACGAAGAAAACTATTTGTTTATCCGGCACTCCATTTAGAGCATTAGCACGTGGCGAATTCAACAAAGAATCCACTCATACATATTCATATTTTGATGAACAAAGAAATAAATATCCTAAGAGCGAGGAAGGAAATTTTGATATTATTGATCCAAAATATGCTATGTTCCCTGATATGAAAATATTTGGTTACAATATGACCAGACTATTTTCTAATTTAACCGCTTCTGTATTCTCCGATGATAGATTGCTGAACAAAAAATATTTTTCGCTTAACAAATTCTTTAGAACAAAAAAAGATTTGAACAAAAATGAAGACTATGTCTTTATTTACGAAGAAGAAATTAAACAATGGTTGGAAATTATTAAAGGTCGCTCTGTTTATGGTGATAAATTTCCATATTCTAATACGTTAATGCTTAACAATAATAAGCATACATTATGGCTAATGCCGTCAGTTAATTCATGTATCGCCATGGCTCGTCTATTAAGAAATGATGAGTATTTTAAAAAATATCAAATTATTAATCTCTCTGATCGCAATGTTGGATCGGGGACCGATGCTTTTGAATTTTTAATGGATGAAATGAGTGCCGCCAACAATACTGGAAAATTAGGTAGTATTGCAATAACAGTTAATAAGTTAACTATAGGCGTAACTGTTAAAGAGTGGTTTAGCATCTTTGTTCTAAAAGATTTATCAAGTCCAGAGTCTTATTTCCAAGCTATATTTAGAATTCAAAATCCCTATGTAAAAGGATCCGAAATTCTTAAGAAAGCTGGTTATGTTTACGATTTCAATATGGATAGGGCGGCCGCATTAATTTTGAAATACGCTGATGAGTCGAGTCGTGACGGTCAATACACAAAATTAGATATTGCTAAATTGATTGTTAAATATTTGCCTATATTTAGAAATGGCGATATGACTAGTCCTATTTCTGAGTCAGTCTTCTTTGAATTAGCCGAGTTGGGCGATTCTTCTGGAGTATCGCTATCTAAAAGGATTAGAGACACATCCAAAACCACTCGTATTATGGACGATGAAACGATTGCCGCCATGCTTAACGATGAAGAATGCAGCGAGATAATTAAGCATGTATTTGCACACGCAAAGTTTAGCAAACCTAAAACGAGGACTATTCCGCCTGCTCCTGAAAACGGATTTAAAACTAAATTCGCTAAGGAGGGCAGAGATAAAGGATATGAATTAGGAATGAAAGATTCTGAAAAGTATTTAGATTTAGATGATTTAGATGTTCAAAAAGCGTTTGAGGAAAATCAGGGTAAGCTTATTGATGAAAATTGTCCATCTACATATAAAGATGATGAAAGATTATGGTATTGTAATGGATTTATCAAAGGCTATAGATCGGGAGTCAATGCCCCAATCAAAAAGCTTCAATGCGGAAAAGAAGATGGCATTAAATTTATTTCAGAGATTAAGAAACGGTTTGGCCAAAACGTACGTTATTTCAAATCTAATCGCAGAGAAATAGATAATTTTGTTAAGAAATATTTAAATAATTTGCAAAATATACCTAAGGCTTATCGTGGGATGCTTTACAAACGCTGGTATTGCGAATCGTTTATGAGGGCGATTAGAAATGCGCTTACGCCTGTTGTGGACGATAAAACAAAAACTTCTGTAGAAGACGCAGACAACGTTTTACAACATATTCTTGCTAGATTGTTTGAGTTCTTATATATCTCAGTTTATAGAGAAACAACGTTTGCTGAAATATTTAAAAATGCTGATCCTAATACCTTCTTAGAAGCCGTAGGTATTACCAAAAAAGATTTTGAGATACTTAACAAGTATCATATTTTCCAAGAAACCACGCTCAACAACTATATTCATGACTTCTTTGTTAATGAATCTCTGGGTTCAGAATTAGATTTAACTAACGAAAAAATGAGGAAGCAATATCGGAATAGTTTTAATTGGTTCGGCTTCGGCGTAGAGAATTAAATGAAACGGTCAATAAAAAGTATTATTTATCAAGCTGTCGTTGAGAAAAAATGGCTTGATGTTTGGTACACAAATAAATCTGGAGGCCATACTCATTATTGCATAGGCATAAAAGATATTTCCTCGAAAGACGGGAAGATATTTTGCGATATTTTTAACTGCTATACAAGAAATAATGAACTAATTGATAGCGATAGAATATTCATCAATGTTTCTGGAATTAAAAACGCCTCTATTTTGGATCAAAGTTTTTACCCGACGCCAATTGCTTTATTAGAGCGGGTAGACAAGGAACAAGAATTAATTAATTATTTGGAGGTTGCAACTTTTGACAATGACATTTTGCGATATTTGTCAGATTGTTATCGCATGGATAGCGATCCCTACATTAAAAACCCTATTATGATTGATGGAATTGATATTCGAGAATTGCAACGGGATAGAATTTACAAGTTAAATGACTCTCAATTTAATAAAATAATCAACGATGTGTTTAAAAATAAAAAGCGTTTGCGTTATTCGGCGGAAGATTTAGCAATTAACTCTTTTTCTATCGATATTGGCGGCAAGCAATACGTTGTTGCTTACTACTCTTTAGCGCTTAATTTTAAAGACAGAACATTAAAGGTTGCTGATCACCCGACCATTAATAAATCGTTTTTAATTGAGGAACGAAAGGTTTCACTTAGCTCCTACCTTGATATGAGCCCGGATGATTTTGCCAATAATTATGAGCACGATAAATTAAAATACATAGAGTTGATTAAGCAAAATTTCTCATCCAATGAAAAAGTTAATACTCGTCCTACTTTCTTCTTACTAGAAAGAAATATTCATTCCGGAGTTGATGCAGCCTTCCAAGGAATTGAAGACTTAGATGGCGAGAACAAATTGACTCACCCAATTAAATCTTTTTTTGGAAGAAGCAGATGCAAAGTTAATAATAATATCAAGGATACTCAAATCGTTGCGTTTGATAAGAAAAAAATTAATATCGACCAGATGAGAGTGGTTTACAATTCAATGCTTAACCATGTAACCTTTGTAAAAGGACCACCTGGAACCGGCAAAACTGAAACAATTTTTAATGTACTACTGTCCGCTTATACAAACAACAAAACTGTATTAGTCTGTTCAAACAATAATCACCCGGTTGATGATATATACGCCAAAATGGCGTCGTCTTTGTTGCACAATAAAAAATATAAAATGATGTTTCCCATCATTCGGCTCGGCAATAACGAGGAAATGAAGAATTCAATATTACGTTTAAGAGAGTTCTTGGATTTTGCTAATATGCACGCCAACACAAGAAACAATAAGAAAATGACTGAAATGAGCAAAAACAAATCTCTAGAAAAGTTCAAGGCATTGAGATTACTTTTGCTTCGTTATGAAGATCGTGTCAATAGGATTGAAACAATAGAGAGACTAAGACAAATTAAGAATTTATCTTCCTCATGCTCTATAAAAAAAGAAATTGATATTCGTCTATCGGTTGAAAACGGAAAACTTAACGATAGCAAAAAATTAGAAAACAGGGACGTAGCAGAGTATTGTATTTCCGCAGCCGAAGATGCTGATTTTCAAAACTATTTGTATTATTCATCGATGAGTCATATAAAGAATTTGCTATATTCGTCGTATGACAAATTGAAGGAAATTATTTTAATTGATTCTTTGGACGAAGCGGTCGTTAAATTGAACAAATTTTTGAAAGATGATAAGAATTTGGCGAAGTTTTTAAAGGTTTTTCCGATTGTCATATGCACGAATTTGTCATGTGACAAGCTAGGAACGGCAAAACCTCAATTTGATTTATGCATTATGGATGAAGCTGGCCAATGCAATATTGCCTCAAGTTTAATACCTATTGTTCGCGCTGATAATTTACTTTTAGTCGGTGATACTAACCAATTGCAACCAGTTACTGTTATTGAACAGCAAGTTAACGAAAAACTTAAAGAAAAATATAACATAAACGACGATTACGATTATGTTAAAAATTCCATCCTCTCTTCCATGCTTAGGAAGGATAAAAATTCCAAAAGTATATTGCTTCGATATCATTATCGTTGCGCTAGGAATATTGCTGATTTTTCGAATAAACGCTTTTATAATGATCAGTTAAAATTAATTAATAGTCTTAATGGCAATTTAACTTACTACAATATTAAAAACCGAAAAACCGACGAAGAACGTAATTCATACCAAGATGAAGCAAAATTAATTGTTAAGATTATTAAAGATAATAAATATGCAGATGCCGCTGTTATAACCCCGTTTGTAAACCAAGCGAATTTAATTAACTCCTATCTTAAACAAAGCGGAATTACAACAGTAAAAGCAGGCACTATCCACACATTGCAAGGTTCAGAAAAATCGACGATTATCATGTCTGCTGCGTTATCAACTAAAACCGCTAAAAAAACAATGGATTGGATAAAAAATAATCACGAATTGATTAATGTTGGTGTCACACGGGCTAAAAAAGATTTGATTTTTGTTGGAGATAAAGAAGCGATTGACGTTCTTTCTAAAAACGACAAAGAAGATAGTGATATAAAAGCGTTGTCTGATTATGTTTATTCAAAAGGGAAAACCGTTGTACCAAAGAGTTCTGTTGTGATTTCGACAGATTTCTCTAATAACTCTGAAAGTGAAAGAGAATTCTTTAAAACAATCGCTCCTTACTTTAATAATGAAAGGAGAAAAAATAAAATTCGTGTTGTCAGAAATTTGTCAGTAAAAGACGCGGTTCGACATATAAGACCAGAAGATCATGAAATCATCGGCAATAAAGAATTTGATGTAGTAGTGCAAGTAAAAAGTTCCAATTTCCAGAGGTTTAAAACTATTGTAGTTTTTGAAATTGACGGTGGAGAACATGTTGGTTCTAAACAGACAGCGATGCGCGATAGGGAAAAAGAAAAAATATGTAAATATTACGGTATATCTCTTATTAGAATTGCAAATAGTCAAATTAAGGACTATGAGCTAATAATTAGATTGTTCGAAAGCGTCGCAATGGGTGTTAAAGACATCGAAGATAAATATGTCCAAATTTCACTTTTTGAAGATTGATCGTTCTTATCCTTTATATCTCGCTAAATAAGTAATCGGATCTAAGTCAAAGTGTTCTTCGATTTGCCCAGAAACACGATATATTTTCGGGTCTTTATTAATATCGTAGACGCGATATACAAAATATTGTCGTTTTAGTTCTTTTGACCTATCAACTTCGCCTTTAGAAACTTGGAATGGTATATCAACCTTGTTGGAGGTGGTTTTAACCTCGATATATATCTTTTTGACTTCTTCGCCGATTAAATCGTAAGAAATTATATCGTATCCAAACCCATCGGATTTTATAGAAACGTGTTCGATTTTATCGATATATTTGTTTAAACCTAAATTTTCTAGACGCTTCTTTTCGTACTCAAGAACCATCATTTCGCCTAAATAACCAGTTTCGGCGTCCTTTTTGGCTTTCTTAATATAATCCACTTTTCTAATAATAGGGTTAGTGATTTCACGATATTTTTTCGATGTATCAATATATGGAGAAACCTCGCGCAGTTCTTTACTAAAATCATATGGTTGCCCGTCGACTGGTTCTAACGATGACCTAATTGCCTCAATTGCTTCATCCGCTTTCATCATTTGTGTTTTAGAACTGGATTCAGCAACGACAATGCGACTAATGATTTCTTTATAAGAATCAACATTCATATGGCGATATATCTCATCATATACATTTAACATTTCTTTTAAATCGTTAATAAGCATTTCATCGTTAAATTGATGCGAAGGGTAGAACTTAGAAACGATGGTGGACGCTTCATACCCATACCCAAGCGTCCCACGGCGAGTACCGATTAAATTAATCGGTTCGACTGATAGAGTTCCAATATTAATCTGGCTCCTAAAATATTTCACTACTGTTTTTAAAGCGTCGTATTTTTTGCGTTGATACATTTCTTCGAAATAAGTAACGCCTTGCGATAAAGCAAGGTAAAAGCCCGACATATCCTTTCTAAACAAATAGACTAAGTATATTCCATAGCGAGCACCTCTAGTTATATTGGTATTGAATATGCAAAGCCATGGATAATCAGTTTTATTACCTTGACCCATACTGCCTTTAAACAAAAGATCTTTTCTAAAACTATGTTCCTTTTTTAACAGCGATGGTAATTCATCGACCAACGCTAAATAAGTTGGTGAGGCACTAGATACAATTGAGCTGCCATCAATATAGTGGTCCAAAACATATTGAAATTTTTCCGCAATCATATAAGCAGATTAGCACACGATTGATCATTGATCAATACAACCATACATTTAGTTACTGTGAATGAATGAAAAATTAGTAATTCTACTACGCAGGAGTATAATTAATTTCAGGAGAAAATTATGCCGAACGAACACAACATTTTTGAACCGCACACTTTTAATCTATCTTCAATTTTAGATTATGCATATGAAGTGCCGGCCTATCAGCGTCCTTATTCTTGGAAAAGCTCTGAGCATGTACAAACTTTATTAGATGACATTTTCGGCGCCTATCTAAAATATAAAAATAATCATACAGAAATGTATTATACAGGAACCTATTATTATAATTATAAATGTACATTCCCCGGTGGAAAAATTTGTAATTATGTAATTGATGGACAACAACGCATAACAACCTATGCGATAATGTTTCTTTGTTTACATGCATTGTCAAAAAAACATAAAATTGACGACTATAATTCGCAGTTTTCGTTGTTGGAAAATACATTGCTATGGAAAAACGACGGCCAAAGACGCAACCGAACTCTTAAATTTTTGGAGTTAAATAGCTTGGATAAGGCTTTTTTTGCTAATATTTTTAATCAGGCTTTTGACGAGCCTAAAAAACTTTTAACATTTGTTAGTGACCATGATTGTACATCTAACGCAGAAGAGCGAATAAAAGACAACTTAATTACTATTTATAATTTTTATGAGAAAAAATTATTTACTGAAAAGGCAATCTCGCAAAATGAGCCGCAGATGTATTTGAATTTCCTACTTAACCAAATTTCAATGATAGGGATTAAAACCGATTTCCCTACAAAGAAAATTTTTGAGATGTTTGAATCAATTAATTCAAAATTCAAGCGTCTAGATGATATCGATTTGATTAAGACGTATGTCTTTAAATGCATAGATGAAAATTCTTATGACGCAATGTTAAACCGCTGGTCAGCGCTAATACAAGGAACTGATGATAATTTAGATGATTATTTACTTGTTTACATTCGGTCTTATATAAAGCAAGTGTCCAATCTCAAAACTTTTACTACATCTTTGATAGATTTAATAAAAGAAAAATTTAATTTAAGTAGTGAAACTGACGCCGTTAAAAAGTTGTTAGACGAGCTTGAAAGGTGGTTACCATGCTATCAGCAGCTTATTAAATTAGAAAAAGCAAAAGCAATAATCGGAACTAATGAATTTGAAACATATCACCGTATATTTACTATTTTAAATTATGAACACCCAAAAGCTTTGCTTTTTAGATGTTTTTGTCATTTAAAAGAGCAACGAATTAGCAAGAGTGATGTTATAAAGGTTTGGAAAGTTTCTACTTTATATATGCTGATGTTCAAATCAATCATGAATCAAGATAGTAAGTCTTCTATTAAAGTTTTTTCTGATATATGTGAAGATATTAGAAACAGCGGAACTATTGACGTCGCGGCAATCATTAGTAAATTTAAAGAGTCGTTGTCTAGCAAATCTATCACGCTCGATTCTTGCATGTCCTCATTACAAAAATCGGAATTATATGGTAAGCCTATCGCTTTTCCTGTTTTGTCATTAATTAGTTCGATTGATATTAAATCTGATTCTCCGGTGAGAGAAGGCGATGATATTTATTCTATTTCTGAAGTTGACTATGACATGGCTGTTGTTTATTTGCGACAATATAAATCTAATACTTTACATATAGATCACATCATGGTTCAAGACCCAAAAGAAGATTCTTTACTAAAGTATCGTGTTATAACCGGAACGTTCGGGCATGAATATTTAAAGTTATTACCCGGTTCAGATTTTCCAGAAAATATAAATGGAATTGATATAAAAAATGGGATGTCATATCAAACTTTTAAAAATTTAACCATTAATTGCATTGGTAATTTAAGAATACTTACTGGTCACATTAATATAGTAAGGAGAAACAATGCCACTTATCTTGGAGATGATACAAATGTATCGACTTACAACGAAATGTCGAAACGCGGCGAAAAATTAGTCAAATATTTCTTTAAGTGTAAGTCATTGCAGATAAAATAGTTTAATTTTAAAGCATACAATTTAGGAGGTGCCTTGTTTGATGACTAAAACTTATTATGATTCAGACCTTAAAAGTAAAACTTGTGGTTTGTGTGAATACTACACTGGCGCCAAAAGAAATAAGGATGGTTGGGGAAGTAAATCCATAGAAGTTGATGTTGATGGCATTTGTACAAAAAATGAACGTGAAACGCGTGCTGGACATTATGGTTGTAGCCATTTTAATTTATGTGGGCAAGCACAGGCTATTTTATCAGAACTTCAGATGAAAGAAGAACAAAAGCGTTTAAAAAAAGAAAATGAAAAAGCCCAGGCCGCTCTCTTAGAAAAACAACGGCAAATGGAATTAGAAGCCGACAGGTTAAGATATGAACGAGCGAAACTTGAAGAAGAAAACAGGATTGCTGCTATGACTCCTAGTCAAAGGAGATCTTACTATGCTAAAAAACAAAGAGAAGAAGCCGAGATGGTTCACAAGCAAAAAGAAGAAGATAAAAAGTATGCCGAGTATTGCAGAAAGCAGATTGCGAAATTTAAAAAGAAAAAAATAGTATGCATTTCGTTCTTTGTGATAGGACTCATTTTAATGATTGTTGGCATTGTTATTATGCTTAATCCAGAAAAACTTGGTAGTAATTTAGAAGCGGCGGTGGCGATTCTTATTATGGCAGTAGCTGGCGTAGTAATGTCGGCCATATCTATCATTATCCTATACAAAACTCATTCCCTAATTAAGCAATATAAGAAGTACATTTAAAAATATTTTTTCAATCTAACGTAGGGCAATGATTATCCACTAGTAGTTCATTAATCTTAAAGTAGCTATATATCTTATTCTCTAGACAATAACGAATTACTAGAGCGAAAGTGGAGGAGCTTGATAAAGTATAGCCTAACTTCTTTAAAAGCGTCTTACACTCTAAATTCGAGCATTTTAAGCCAATCGCTAGTTTAACCGCGTTCGTAAGTGATGGTTCCATTTGTTTAGAGATAATCTTTGAATAAGTCTGACGAGACATATTCATTGGTTTATAGATATCAACGGGTTTAATATCCTTTGCTTTCATTAATTGATAGAAATAAGTTAAGAAATCGCTACTACGATCTTGACTCACTTTATTGCGTTTACAAAATGATGTAAAGCTTTCCATACACCACTATTTTATCATTGTCACCTTGTAGTTGACCGAATAACAGTAATAATCGCTTAAAGTATAAGTGTCGATAGGAGGAAATAAGTTATGTACATCAATCGATTCAAACAAGAGCCAATGAGCGAAGAGGACAAAATTATCTATCTTTCGCAGGCCATTGATCTAGCGTGCACGATGCACAAAGATCAAAAAAGAAAAGGCGGGGAGCAATTATACTTAACGCATTTAGTTAAGGTTCAGTCACTATTAAGTTATTATAGGCAAAGCGTAATCTGTCGGATGGCGGGTATCTGTCATGACCTACTAGAAGATACTGATGCGAGCTATGAGTTAATCGAACGGAAGTTAGGACGCGATACCGCGGATATTGTATTAGCCTTAACTCTTGATAAGAAATTAGGCTGGCGGAAGGCCCGTGAAGCTTTCATTGACTATTACGCGAACATTAGAAACTTTATGGGCGAAGGCCAAGATCTTATTCCTTGGTATAACATTTGGACCGTTAAAGTCGCGGACGCTATTTGTAATTTACAAGATATGTACTTAGAATATCCCCATTTAGGTGATAAGCTATTTGATCGCTTTAACGCTCCAAAAGAGGAACAGGCTTGGTATTACGCTAGTATCTTAATATGGGCAGAAGTTATCTTAAAAGGTAACTTTCGAATGCAAAAGGCTATTACCCAGGGTAAGAGATATTTCTGCAAAATATTTGGTGAGGAAGAATATTACAAAAACACACCAAATATGGAAGCGTATATCAAAAAATGGAGCGAATAGTTTTAAAAGTTACTCTTCTTCAAAGAGCTTAACTTCTTTAAAATCGTATTGACCGTCTTTTTCGCCACCCTTAATAGTTTGTTCTTGTGTCACTAAATACAAGGTTCTGTTTTCGATATCATACGCTTCAGCGTGAGTGGAGATCCAAGGGACAGCTCCTCCAGGTTTATCTGGGCGCCCTTCGCTTCCGCTGGGCACTTTTAAGTAGCTTTGGATTGTGGTATAAACGCCATCAAGTTGTTCTGATAAAGATTTACTAGGGTCACTCCCGAGTATTTTTGTTGTCCAATATTTATGGCACCAGTCGTATGCGTTATAGAATGTAAGTTTTTCTACGCTTCCTTCATCAACTACTTCACAACCTGAAAACTCGGTTGGCCACATTGCGCAATCAGCGTTACTTATCCAATTTGGATTATAATTAGGCGAATATTGAACGCATTGAATTAATTCTTTCATTCCGTCAATGTCGTTGACTTCAATATCTTTACCAGTAACGTAATTCTTTTGTTCATACAAAATCTGGTATCTTTCGAGCCCCGCTCCGCTAGGAGTGGTCTCAGATAGATAATAGTTAGTCATAACATGACCACGAATAACGCTCATTTGATCATCAACAAATTCAAGGATGTAAGTGTCATCTTTATCCGCGACCATACAATGGAGTTCATAGCCCATGTTACTTACACCAAACATGTCGCAGACTTCGCCTTTACTATTAACCGCGGTAATATTACGTTCTTTTAATAATTCAACCGCGTGTTTAGCACTTTTGGCGTTATCTAGGATAAAGCGGGGAATAAATTGATAGAACAAATCCTTTTTACCAGGATTAGTTCCACGCGTATTGTAGTGACCCTCTTCAATTCCTGGATGAGCGGGTAAATCTTTTGCTGGAACGACGTTGGTGTTACACACAACCCCGTTCTCGTTAATCCCATCAACCATCGCAAACGGAATCATCTTGTCATCAAGCGTTTTCTCTTTAACCGCTTTTTCATTAGTTTTGCAGTCTGCGATAGAAATACCAATACTCGCGTAGTGACTATTCTCACGATTGGTTCTTACCAAGAATTCACACATATCTGTGGCGCAGAAATCAAAACTCCGACCATAGAAGTTACCAAGATGGACGCTTGAACAACCGAATGCACCCTGGTTATCACTTTTATGTTTTGGACCATTCATCCAATTAGTAACATCATCCCAATCATAGTTGTTATAAGTAACTTCGTATAGATAATCAAGACCAATGCCACCATCTAAACTCTTAACAAATTCACCATGCTCTACACCCTTTTTCGCACAGCTAGTTAGGCCCGCAAATAACATGGGGACGGTGAGCATTAATAAAAATGGACGAC
Organism: Bacilli bacterium; assembly: GCA_024408655.1. Lineage (GTDB taxonomy): Bacteria > Bacillota_I > Bacilli_A > RFN20 > CAG-826 > UB1719. The sequence continues at coordinate 39,142 of JAKSUV010000003.1, read as the reverse complement.
TTTTCTTCATAAATAGTGTTCTCCTTTTAATATAATTAACACGCTTATATTATAGCAAAGATGCTATTTTAGTTTTATAAGGCATTTATATATAATATATATAGTTAGATATATAGGGTAGGTATGAAGGCATATAGACTAGCGTTATTATCATGTGCGAGCATCTTTGCGCTTATTTCTTGTGGGCCTAATGGTAAGAAAGACTTTACGGGCATTGAATTTAATGACACCCAAGTAGATTTTGATGGCAAAGAACACACCATTGCACCTAAAGGTGTCCCAAGTTTTGCTCATTATGATTATGTTGGTGAGAGCCATTTTACTTCCGTTGGTGAATACCCAATATCAATTAAAGTAACCGCGGATGGTTATAATGACTACGCTAAGACGGCGACTTTAACCATTAAAGAAGGCAGTCTTGATAAAATAATCACTTTTGAAGACGACGAAGTTACCTATGATGGTAATAAACACACCATTGAAGCAACTGGGATTCCAGAAGGCGCCGAATATAATTATTCTATTCCTTCAGCAAATTATCGAGAGAAGACGCCGCCTACATTTGTTGACGCAGGTGAGTATTACATCGCTCTTGAAGTTAATGCGGCTGGATATAAACGTTATTATAAAGCCGTTAAACTCACTATCTCGCCAGGTCAAATAAGCGGTGTTACATTTGAAAGCAAAACAGTCGCTTACGATGGCAATCCACATAAGATTGAAGTTAAGGACGAATCTGGGATTGACAAATTAAATATAACTTATAGTCCAGGCAATACTTTCACTGAGGTTGGTGAGTATAAAATTAAGGCAACAATCGAAAAAAGGAATTACGAGACTTTAGAACTTGAAGCAACATTGACCATCGAAAATAGCGAGGTGAAACGTAATATCTATCGTTGTGGTGACACCCTTTATTTCCAAAACGTGAAAGATCATAACCGGTTATACGCTATTAGAGATGATTCAAATGGCATAGTTAAAGTTAGTAACGATAATGCGATTGATATTGTCTCAACAGGTAATGGCGTCGATATAGATGAAGTAGCTTATATTGATAATTCAAGTCTTCTTCCGGCGATTAAATACGCTAAGTATGATAACGGGAAATTTGAAGCGCTAAATGAATTATCAAGAGACTGCCGCTATCTTCAAACCGATGGAGCTTGTTATTACTATGCGGTTAATAGTCCAGTTAAGGATCAATCTGGTATTTATAAACTAAGTTTAGCGGATGATGAAGCAGACGAAACATGTTTATATCAAGGTAATGCTTATTTCCTTCAACTAGTGGACGATAATATTTATTTTGCTAGCGGGGCGGATAAAGTCCTTTCTTATATCAATAAAGATAGGGAGGGTCAAGAAGCTATCCATATCCAAAACGGCGGTAAGGATGTAAAGATTAAAAATTTATCTCATCTAGATGGTGCGCTTTATTACACCGGCGAAGATGGTATCTATCAATACACTATTGCTTCATCAAGTTTTAATGAGCTTGTTGACGCTGTTGGTGTTGATTTCTCTTTAGTTAATAATGACTTGTATTATGTTGCCGCAGATGAGTCATTAATCTATGGTTCTTCTATCCATAAAGTGGATATTACAAGTGGAGATGATAGCGAGGTCATTGCCACTACTAGCGCGACTCTATCTTCTTTAACCTCGGATGGTACTTATCTATATTATTACGATGATGAGCAATTAATCCGTTGCGACCTCGATGGCAAGAATCCGGATGATTTATTAGCGGATTTTGACCCGCAACCAGTGGAACTTACTACTAAATATTTTGGTCAAGTAAGTATTTATAATGACATTGTTTATTATATCGATGCTTATGATGACGGTGCTCTTCACTCCTATAATCCAACAAATCAACGCAATACTCGTTTAACCTCAAACAAGGTGGCTAATTATTCCTTTGTCGGCGATACGCTTTATGCTAGCACCATTTATCATTCGCCTAACGATAATGTTACTTATGCATTCGATTTGAATCTTGGCTCTGCCACATTACTATGTAATGTAGATGCACGTGAAATAGTTAGCGACGGCACTTATTTATATTATGCAAAAAATCATCCAGCGACAAATATCTATCGCTGCGCATTAGATGGAAGTAATCCTGAAGCACTTTTACCAAGCGGTGGCAGTAACATTAGAAATTTGCGAATTGCTGGCAATGGTCTATATTTTATTAGTTCAAATACGATGAACACAATCGATTTAACCGATATAGGTAAAGGCGTCAAAGAGATAAAACCTGATGGCGAACGCGCTACCGTTAGTTGTTTTGATATTGGCAATGGTTATATCTATTATTGCGATGTTTTAGAGGATGCACCAAGGGGCGCTATAACTAAATGCCCATTAGGTTCAATCGAACCTCAAAGCGAGATAATAGTGCATTCAACCCAGGCACTCACAATTAAGTATCACAAAAACGATGATGAAGTAGCTTCTATCTATTACTATGTTAATACTAATGAATTCCGTGGATTATATTATGTTTCAGTGGATGGCCCGACATACGAACCTACTATATTGCAAGATTTAGACACTTATCATGCGCAAGTTTTTGATGTTAGCGATACTAGTTTATGTTTCTCAGATTATGCGACATCTGGTGGAGATATGCATGTTTATTATAGCGGGTCTCCAATGGGCGATGATCCTATTTGTATTGATTGGTAATTAATATGGCGACTAAAAAGACTAAAGAGACAATCAAGAAAGAAGAGAGTAAAGTAGAGGTTATTTCTCTACTAAAAAGAGCAAGACCAACTTATACCTTTGATTTTGCGATTGTGGCGTTAAGTGCGGCGTTTATTGTGGTCACTACGACCTTATCCACTATTTATAAGGTGTATATGGTGTTATTTGCGCTAATCTTGTTTGTTATCTTAACCGTTGATGCTATCTTCACTATTAAGCGTAAGAAGAAAAACAATATCATTGTAAAAGACTGCGCTTATTTTAATAAAGAGAAAGAAACCTTAACGGTTTATGATATGCATGCATTAGAGTATCGCCTTAGTCTAAAAGATATTGTTAAAATTCAACAAGATAACTTATGGACTAATTGTGTTTATTTAACCTATAAGGTGATTAAGGATGATATCTATAACACCCATAAGATTAATTTAGGCTATGCGGATAAGAAGTCATTTACCGAATTTGAGAAGAAAGTAAAAGCGTTAGTAGATATCTACGCGAGTGTTGAATAACTATGTTAATCACGAAAACCCATTATGTTGAATATTGTGCTTGTCCAAGAGCTTTTTGGTTTTATCTACATCATCCTAGTGAAGCCAAAGAAGTTGATGAACAAGCGAAGAAACGAATCGACGAAGGCATGTTAGTGGGGCGCTTCGCTCATCAATTCTTTCCGGATACCTATAAAGTGAAAGGTAACGAAAAGAACGTTGATATTAAATTACAACTCGAGATTACCCAAAAACTCTTAAAAGAAGGGGTCAACGCGATTGCCGAAGCCTCTTTTAGTGTCGATGATCTATTTTGTGCGGTCGATATCTTAAAAAAAGAAGATGATGGGTATGCGATTTATGAAGTGAAAGCGTGTAATGATATTAATAACCATATAAGAGAATATTATCCTGACGTCGCTTTTCAAAAATATGTCTTAACTAGATGCGGCTTAAACATTAAACATTGTTATATTATTCACCTTAATCCGGATTATGTTCGACACGGGGAGATTGATTTATATCAATTATTAATTACTTATTCACTTAACCATAACGAAGCGTTTGATGAAGAAGCGAAACTCGTGGCGGCGAATTTAGATGATTTACGGCGGGTCATTAATAGTAGTGATGTCGCGTATGGTAAACACTGTGTCTCAAGTTGTGACTTCTTAGATTATTGTCACCATGATTTAGAGAAACCTAATGTCATTTATATTAACGGCTTAGCCAAAAAGAAAGCCCACGAATATATTGAAAAAGATAACATCATTACCTTTATGGACTTACGCAAAGCGGGTATTACCTTTAAGAGCCCTCGTAAACAAGCGCAGGTGGATGCTTATTTAAACCACACCCCCGTCATTTATGATAAAACGATGCTTAGTAAGTTCCTTAAAAGTGTTAAGTATCCTTTATATCACCTTGATTTTGAAACGATGAACGAAGCCATTCCTCCATACGATAACACCAAACCCTATGAACAACTACCATTCCAATATTCTTTACATATTGAGATGAGCCAAGGGGGAACATGTATTCATAAAGAATATTTAGGTGCGAAACTTGATTGTATCCGGGAACTTGCGGAACAGTTAGTGAACGATATCCCCATGAACGTTTGTTCCATTGCCTATCACTCTTCCACTGAAAAAGGGATTATCCGGATGCTAGCGAAGAAATATCCAGATTTAAGTGAACATCTTCTTAATATCGCTGATCATATGATTGATTTACTTGATCCTTTTAAGAAGGGTTACTTCTATCACGAGAAACAAGGTAATTCTAATTCAATTAAATACGTGATGCCCGCCTTATGTCCGGAGATGGAACTTGCTTATAAGAAGTTACCAGTCGTCCATAATGGGGGAGAGGCGCTTACTATGTTCCCGAAGTTAGTGAAGATGACGGGCGAAGAATACCAACGAGTGCGGCAAGGGATGCTTGATTATTGCTGTTTAGATACTTTAAGTATGGTTAAAGTGTTAAACGCGTTATTTAATTTTTATCAAAAGCTTTAACGAGCTTTCTTTTTATAATACCGTTTACTTTCACGGTACGCTTCAATTAAGTTATGTGTCAGTTCTTTAATCCTCGCCCGTTGCTCTTTACTATAAGTCTTCCGGCGACGATGATGTTCGATTAGGCGTGTGGGTAAATGTTTACCAAATTCAATTAAGTTTGAGTCAATGCCCCCGAGTAAAGAGATAATGACTTCAATCAGCATCTCACTATCTTCGTTTTTTAATCCATCAATCCAGGTTTTAAGCGCTCGGTTACGGATTAAGGACTTTTTATTTCTTTCTTTGACGCGCACAAATTCACCAAGACGATCAATCTTCCAACTATAGGGGTTATGTTGTAAGACACTAATGAGGCCCTTAGCCTTAATGGTGATTGAGTGTTTGGGGGTATAAAACATTGCCCCAATCACATCATCACTCGGGAACACCTGAATAATCTTATCTTTAATTTGTTTATATTTTTCCGAGAGGAAGATATCTTCTTTTTTAAACCCCGGACCATCAAAGCTATACACGGCGCTTAAACGGTTCTTCACGGGTTTTAAACAATGGATTGCGGCGAATAAGGCAAGGTTACCGGCTTTGGAGTGGCCGCCCATCTTAAAGGGGCCTTTAATGAGCTTGCTCACCTTATCGATATAGTTAAAGGTTTCAATTTGCGAAGGGATAATATCATCAAGCGCGAGCATAAAGTCTTCTTTCCAACCAACGAGTGTTAAATCAGTTCCCCGGATGGACACAAAGGGTTCAGCGTCTTCTAAAAAGATCGTCATCGCAAAGAATTGCTCAGTAATGTTCTTATCCCGAACACTACTAACGTAAGTAATCTTCGCATTTTGGTAACGTTTACTGTCTCTTAATAAACGGATGAGCTTCCGGTTCGGGAAACTCGTAAATTCACCCGCGCAAAGCTTTTTCACAATCTCGTCAGGGATATCTTTAAGCGTTAAAGTATCACCAAAGTGGGAAGGAATATATAACTCAAAATTAAGATAAGAAAGTGTGACACAAATGGCCGCGTCCACATGGTTAAATGGTTTTTCTTTAAAACCATACTGGCCAAATTTCTTCACGTATCCTAATAAATTCATTGCTAAAAATAATTATACATTTTTTCTTAAGTTTGCGTATAGAATATTAGAGATGAAAAAAGGCGTGATTATTCTTAATCAAGATCAAAGTATCAATGCGCATAAATTAAAGCGCTTCTTAAGCGAAAGCAAAAAACTCGCGATTAAACTTGATTATGTCATTAACGATGGCACCTTAGCCTATATTAATGAAAACGCTCAGCCAAAAATTAACTTACCGCGTTATGATTTTGTGATATATCTAGATAAAGACTATTATCTAGCCCATTTACTTGAAGAGGCGGGTTATCGCTTATTTACAAGCGCTAATTTTATGCGCTTATGTGATGATAAATTTCTTACCTATTTAGCCTGCTTAGATAAGAAGATTCGGATGCCTAAGACTTTCGCTTCCCCGTTAGTCTACACCAAGCGCCTTAACCAAAGTTATTACACTTTCCTTAATAAGGTCGGTCGTGAGTTAGGTTATCCCTTAATCGTTAAGAAAGTATCTGGTTCACTTGGTTTAGAAGTGTATCTTGTTAAAAACAAACAAGAACTTTTATCTTTATACCGCAAATTATTACCCGCTTCATTAATCTTCCAACGCTATATTAAAAGTAGCAAAGGGAGAAGCGTTCGGGTCTTAATTATTGATGGTCAGGTGTTTGGAGCGATTGAACGTTATCATCCAAGTGATTTTCGAAGTAACGCAAGAGGCGCAAAAAGCAAAGCCTTTAATGATCAAAAGTATTTAGCCTTCGCCCAAATGATCGCGAAGAAACTAAAGATTGATTACGCCGGGATTGATTTACTCTTTGGGCCAAAGAATGAACCAATCCTCTGCGAGATTAACTCAAATGCCTTCTTTAATGAGTTTGAGAAAGTGACGAAGAAAAACGCCGCCGCCGCGTATTTAAAGATGATCCTTAAAAAGATTAAATAAAACTTGGTTTTTTCTTTCCCTTTTGCTATAGTATGAAAAGTAGGAAAAGTATAATTTATGAAAAAAATTACGAAAGATCGCTTCATTGTTAGTGTCACGGTGGGGAGTAAAGGCCAAATCGTGATTCCCGTTGAGGCACGTGAAATGTTTAAGATTAAGCCCGGTGACACTATGATGGTGTTAGGGGATAAAGAGCGGGGGATTGCGCTTTTAAAAGACGAAGAGTTCTATAAGGTCGCAAAATTTGCTAAATAATGGATAACGCTTTAGAAATTAATCATTTAACGAAACATTATCCAAAATTTGATTTAACGGATGTTTCTTTTGCCGTCCCGCAAGGGAGTATTACTGGTTTTATTGGTCGTAATGGGGCGGGCAAAACTACCACCCTTAAATCCATTATGAATCTTCTTCATTATGAACAAGGTGAGATTAAGATTTTTAATGAACGGATGAAAGATAATGAATTAAAGTTAAAGCAAGAGATTGCTTTCTCTTTAAGTGAACTAAATTATTATCCGAATGTCACTATTAAGAAATTAACCAAAGTCACTAGTAAGTTCTATGAGAACTTCTCTTATGAGACGTTTAATAAATTATGCAGTCGGTGGAACCTTGATCAAAATAAGAAACTTGAACAACTTAGTAGCGGGATGAAAGTGAAATATTCTTTAGCGGTTGCTTTATCACATAACGCTAAATTATTGATCCTAGATGAACCAACTAGTGGTCTAGATCCAGTAAGCCGCGCGGAGATAACGGATTTATTTATCGATTTAGTGAAAGACGGGACAAGAAGTATTCTTTTTTCTACCCATATTACTAGTGACCTTGATAAATGTGCGGACCATATCGTTTATATTAATGACGGGAAGATTATCTTTACCGGCACAAAAGATAACTTAATTAACGGTTACGCTTTGTTACGAATTGATCCGGAAGCGATGGATGAGCAACTAAAAGCGACTTTTATCTCTTCTAAAGAACAATTTGGGCAAATTATTGCGTTAGTGAAGAAAGAGCGTGTGATTAATAAGCCCGGGGTTAAAGTTTTAACACCGAGTATTGAAGATATTATGCAATATAGTGAAGAAGGAGCGGCGTATGAAAAAATTACTTTATAAAGAATTTGTCCTTTGTATGCATCCCCTTTGCTATATCTTTTCTTTTGTCTTCCCGTTAATGTTTTTAATTCCTAATTATCCTTTATTTGTTGGTACTTTATACATTATCCCAATGTTTTCGGTGTTATTTGTGGGGGTCCAAAAAGGGGTGCAAAGTCACGACTTATTTTATACCGCCTTATTACCCATTCGTAAGCGCGATATTGTGAAGGCCAGAATGGCAAGTGTCGTCACGATGGAAGTCGCGACTTTATCCTTAATGGCGTTATTAACTCCAGCTAAATTAGCGATTATCGCTAATATGCCAACTGATCCAAGTGTGGACCCATATATTCCTGGGCTTAATTCAATTGATGGCCTAGTTTCTTCCTTTGCCTTTGTGATTGTTGGTTATTTAATGGTAAACGCAATCTTCTTCCTTATGTTTTATAAGAAAGGGAGAAGTATTACCGCTCCAACTTTAATCTCAACCTTTGGTTATATTATCTATATAGCAATCTTTACCTTAATTTTGCCTGGGTTCGCACCTGGTTTCCAAGAGGTGTTTGTTTTATCAACCCCCGCTTTCCAATGTATCTTCCTTGGGGTCGCAATTGTTCTATATATCGTTGGGATGTATTTAATCTACCGTAAGGCAAGTCAAGAACTCGAACAAGCGGATTTATAAAAAAACTCTAGATTACTGTACTACCCAAGAAGTTTCTTTTGAAAAATCACAAATTCGCCAAAGCGTGGTAAAGCAAAAGCGATAGTCCCGCGTGTAGATAAATCAACTACGCCAGCATCCGATAAACGTCTTTTATACACTTGGATTGCGGAGTTATTTAATTTTGTGAGTTTGATGATGTCTTTAATGCGGTTTGATTTTACCATCGCAAACATTATTCGTTTTTCAGTTTCGCTAAAGTTAGTCCATGTTTTCATATAAACATTATCTTCAAGCATATTATCAAATTTGAGTAGAGCGCTTTTAGTAAGCTTTTTACAATTATCTTTGAATACAAGATTTCCTAACAATTGATAGCCATATGCATATCCTTTAGTTATTTTTGCTAAGTCAACCGATTCGTTTTCGCTAATTTTAAAAATTTCCTGGTAAGATTGAGCGATAGCTTTCAAATTTAAACTAGAAAGACGGATTTTAGGAGCGCGTAAAAGAAAAGTTAAATTTTTGGTGTTGGTTAAACTAGAAACATTCTCATATAATCCTGTCATTAGTAAACATACTAGATAATTTTCGCGGACAAAGCGCTGAAAGGAATGAGCAAATAGTTTTATGTTACTGTTGTTGGAAACATCATCAACGGTAATTAAAACTTTAATGCGCTTTTTCTTTAAATAAGCAAACATTACATCTAGTAAGGAGTCGATATTTACAATGGGATTGCGGCCTTTGATTGAAAAGGAGAGACCATGAAAGGAAAAACTAAATTCTTTTTCTAAGAATAGGTGCTTCATTTTTCCACGATCATATAAATTTGCGGCAAGTTGTTCTAAAATATTTCCGTATTGGTTTAAATCGATTGTTAAAAAGTTATTATTTTTGTTAAGATGCTTAGCGATTTGTGTCATTAGGACAGTCTTTCCACATCCGCGTGGGCCAGTAAGTATATAAGTTCTTGTTTCGGGTGCATCGCTAGAAAAAGTAGTAATTATTTCATTAAATTCGTTAGTTCTTTCTATTAAGTTATATGGCTCTTGCCCAAAACCGATATTAAATGGATTAGTAGTCATAAATGTACCTCACTGTGCTTTTTATTATATAGCAACTTTTGTCATTTTCAAAAACTTTTGTCATTTGTTGTCATTTGTTGTCGTTTGTTGTCATATTCAAAAACTTTTGTCATTTGTTGTCATTTGTTGTCATTTCTAAAAACTTTTGTCATTGAAAAATAATGAATTTTTGGTGGCGTTTCTTTTAGCTGTTAATATATTCTGATTTTATCTTTTTCGAGCTGTTCTTTAAAATGACTATCCATTTTCGAGTCAATAAATACAATATCCACATCCTTTTTTAAGGCGTTAGTTAGTTCATCTTCAAAATAGCCTTGTTTAATTAAGGTTTTGACATCACCCGGTTCACAATAAATATCAATATCACTACTATTTTTCGCTTCGCCTCGCGCATAGCTCCCAAATAAATAAGCTTCGTGGATATTATGTTTCTTAAAAATCGGTAAAATTCGGTTTTTAATTTCTTTAATGGTTAAAACATTCGGATGAACATCATTTTCAATTAATTCATTGATATAGCCGTTCACACTACTGACGGAATTTAATTTTTTGATAATATCCGATTTATCTTTCCGTACGCGGAAAAGAATCGTTTTATAAATATTTTTATTATATTTTTTGATGTAATCAATTTGGTTAAAATTCATATTTGGCTATAGCATATGATATCATATGGTAAATAGATTGCAAATAAAAGCGCTATTGCCAGCATCATTTTCGAGCCAATGTTAACGTGACTATTTGGCTTTACAAGTGGATAGATAGGCTAATCGAAGCTGAACGGTTTTAAAATAGTACTCTTTTTTAATCTTCGATATGATTGGAATATTTTTATATGATTCAGGGATATTGTCAATCAAGGTTTTGATCTCATTTATGTGAGCGTTAATTCTACTTGTAACTCTTTTTATTGCATCTTTTAAATCTTTATTATTAATGTTTAGCATCTCTTTGGCGGTAATTCTTTTTTCGTTATTATCTTCATATGCAGTGATCCCGTTTAGGGCGCTACTAAGCAAACGCTCTTCGTTAGCCATAATTAATTTAATTCTTTCATCATCAGCTTTATTATAAAAGCAATTCCCGTTGTCATAGATTGGGGCTAACACATATTTGTTTTCGTTCTTGTATTTAATTACTCCCCAATTGTCTTCATTGCGGTCGTTATTGTTTATTAAAATGTCAATAACCACCGTGTCCCAAAATCTAGTTTTGGCATCTTTTAGTTTACTTAATACTTCATTATTATTTAGTTGAAACAATATATCTTTTAAGTTGCTAGCGGAAGCGGACAAATCTTCTTCATCTCTATTCATCACGGCTATGCTAGTATCATTTCTTAATGCAGTATAAGGAATTAAAACTTCGTTTTGGTCATTAGAAATGAAATCTTTGCAAGCACAAACGATTTTATCTCTTTTGCCATCATTACATATCCCTAAAATTGTCTCATGGACATCGTATCCCAAAATTTCATAAATCTTGCTTCCAATATATTCAGATAAAGGCGAAGTTGTATATGAATTATTAACATTATTCATACCTTTAGTGTTTTTAGGAAATTTTAAAATCCAGAGTTGATTCTTATATATAATCCCCCGTTTTTCGCCGGCTCTTCCAGCGTATGAAAGGTTTCTAGAACTTAATTGGCAATCAGTGAAGTCAATAATATCCATCATAATGCATATCTCCTAATCAGTTGCTTCCATTGCGATTCTCTAATAATGTGGTTATTAGTTTCTTTTTTAGCTTGCGAATCGATGGCATCAACAATATTCATATATAGACCATAGTCGTCAAGAAAATCCGCTTCTTCCGCTTTATTTACTAGTTGCTTCATAGTTTTGGATAAAGCAAAATTAATCTTAAATTCATCGTTTATATACCGATAATTTATTTTCTTTAATGCATCTTCGTAAATTAAATCTCGAATGTATTTATTGATATTTTTGTTCCTATCAATTGTCGATAAGACGATATAATCGTCTTTTCTAATTCTTAGTTTTAAGTCGCGATAGTTCAGTTTGTTAAACTCACTAATGTATTTATTTTTATTAAACATAAAGGACGCTCCTCGACTGTTATTATATTACACATATGGGGACATATGTTAATTATTTTGTTTATGTGCGCAAATTTCAATCGTAAATTTAATGGAGAGCGAAATAAGAAATGTTGCTTAACCGAGAATTGCTTAACAAATATTTTAACAAGTTAGCTAAACTATACTAAAAAGCCAATCGCGACGAGTAAGAAACCGAAGAAGACGAGATGGATATATAAGTAACAAAATTAAAAGAACGTCTAACGCATTAAAAGGGTGTTTCTCTTTTACTTTATACTTATAGTATAATATTGGTGATATTAGGAGGCTCTATGATTTACATTTTGTATAATCCATTAGCCAATAATTCCCGTGGTCAAATTGACGCGGAACACTGGGCGGAACGTTTAACCACGAAACCAACTTTTAAAAGCGTGATTGGTTTAAACTTCAAAGACTTCTTTAAAAAAGTTAAAGCGAGTGATGAGGTTATTCTTTGTGGTGGCGATGGGACGCTTAACCGTTTCGCTAATGACACATATGGAACGAAATTTAACTGTAAGTTAAGTTACGCTAAGTGCGGGAGTGGCAATGACTTCTACCGTGATGTCGCGGATCAAGAAGTCGATGGTCGCATTGATCTAAAACCTTATTTAAAACATCTACCCTTAATTAAAGTAAACGGGATTAAGCGGAGATTCCTCAATGGCATTGGTTATGGTATCGATGGCGATACTTGTTTAGCGGGCGATGAAATTCGCACAAAAGACCCTAATGCGGTGATTAATTATACAAAAATCGCGGTTGGTTTATTACTTGGTAAATTTAAGACCAAGACCGCCGAAGTGGAAGTAGATGGAGTCAAATCCACCTTTAAACATGTCTGGTTATCTTCGACGATGAACGGGAAATATTATGGTGGTGGAATGATGGCAGCACCTAAACAAGACCGTTTAAACGCGAAACACGAATGTGACTTAGTCACGCTTAGTAGTATTGGTCGCGTTCATACCTTATTACGTTTCCCGAAATTCTCGGGTGGTAAGCACGATAAGAAAAGATTCCTTACTCATTTACGCGGGAAACATATTAAAGTGACTTTCTCATCTCCTTGTGCGTTACAAATTGATGGTGATGTAATTAAAGATGTCACCACCTATGAGGTGATTAGTGAATAATTATGAAAAAGAATTACGATGTTATTGTTATTGGTGCTGGTAATGGTGGCTTAGCAGCCGCTTTAGCCGTTTTAAACAAGGGCAAGACTTGTTTAGTTTTAGAAAAACATAATCTTCCGGGCGGCTTTGCAACTAGTTTTGTGCGGGGTCGCTTTGAATTTGAAGCCTCCTTACACGAATTTAACGGGATTGGCACAAAAGAAGAACCCGGTAGTTGTGGTGTACTTTTTAACGCGTTAGGCGTTAGCGATAAAATCGACTGGGTGCCACTTCACGAAGCCTATCGCTTAATTTCCTTAGAAGAAAATATTGATGTGACCGTGCCACTTGGTAAAGAAAAAGTGATTGCTCTTGGCGATAAACTTTGTGAAGGCGGCAGTAAATACATGAAAGACTTCCTTGAATTAGCGGGTAGTATTTCGGATGCAATGACCTATCTTGGTGAATGTCATGGTAAACCTGATCCAAACGTGATGAAAACTAAATATATTAACTATATGACTACCTGCTCTTATTCCTTTAAGGAAGTCATGGATAAATTAAATTATCCTTCGATTATCCGTAAAGTCTTAACTGGTTATTGGAGTTATCTAGGGGCGAAGGAAGATGATATGAGTTTCGTTCATCTTGCCAATATGATTAATTCTTATTTCACCAAAGGCGCGTGTGTCCCGACTTTACGTTCACACGGCTTATCTTTAGCCTTTGAAGAAAGAATTCATGAATTAGGTGGTGATATTTATTTTAATTCCAAAGTGGCAAAAATCTTAACCGATGAAACCGGTCACGTGAGCGGCGTTAAACTCGTTAATGGTCAAGAATATTACACCCGTCACGTTATCGCTAACTGCTCCCCACATAACGTCTTTTCCACGATGTTAGATAAGAAAGCGATCCCAGAGCGGGCGCTTAAGTTAACTAATTACCGGAAGTTCGCTGGTCGTGGCTTTACGGTTTTCCTTGGTTTAAATAAATCACCCAAGGAACTTGGAATTAATGAACATTCTTATTTTATTTATTCAAGTAGCGACAACATTAAAGTTTATAAAGAAATGGGTAAGCTTCCTCATACCGCTGGACAAGCCACGGTGTGTTTAAATAACGCTTTACCGGATTGTTCACCAAAAGGAACGACCATTCTTTATATCACTACTTTATTTACCGAAGATGCGTGGAGTAAAGTGAGTGAAAAAGATTATGTCAAAATGAAAAACCAAATGGCGGAAGGCTTAATTAAGCAATTTGAAGACGCTTTACACATTAATCTTCATGATCATATTGAAGAACTCGCGATTGCTTCGCCTGTTACTTACGCTCACTATTGTCTACATCCCCAAGGCGTCATCTATGGTTATTATTCACAATATAACGATGGCTTAATGTACCGGATTCAAATGGTAAATGAAGACGCCTATGTCCCTGGTTTAAGAATCGGTGGAGGCTATGGTGAACGCTTAGATGGTTTCCCAAGTTCTTATAAATCTGGCGCTAACGAAGGCGCTCGCACTTTAGGCGATATCGCTAAGGAGGGGAAGTAATATGTTTACTAAAAACGGACCCAATGAAGACGTTAAACGTACTTTATCAATGCTTGATGTTCGCCGTAAATTAATTGACGATACCCCCGCCAAAGAATTACCGAAGACCTATGCGGTTAACCAATTAGCCGACGCTCTCCATCCCGGCTTTATTAAGGCAACCATTAAAGAAATTAAACCTTGTAGTAAAAACAGTAAAGTTATTACTTTAAGTGCAAAGAAATTCCCTTATTTCCGTGCGGGCCAATATGTGACTATCAGCGTTAAAATCAATGGCAAAGTAGTCACTCGTCCATATTCGATTATGTCTTCACCCAACGATGCCCTTATGGGTAAATTAGAACTCGGTGTCCAGACTGCGGGTTATGTTTCTACTTATCTAACCACTCAAGCGAAAGTTGGTGAAACCGTATTAGTGAGTGAGCCAATCGGTGATTTTCATCATGACTCCATTCGTGATGAAGATACCATTTACGCTTTAGCGGGTGGGAGTGGGATTACGCCATTTGTCTCGATGATAAAAGCGATTATTGAAGGGAGCGAAAACTTTAAATTAGTTATCCTTTATGGCGTGAAGAGTAAAGCTGACTTAATGCTTGATATTACTAAGATTAAGGATGACCGCATTAAGATTATCCCGGTTTATAGTGATGAAAAGGTCGAAGGGGCCGAAAACGGCTTCCTCACTAAAGAATTAATTAAGAAATATCTACCCGAAAAGGCCAGTATCTTTATGTGCGGGGCGAATTTAATGTACCAATTTGTGAAAAAAGAATTAGCAGCCCTCCAGTTTGATTTACATCAAATTAGAAGCGAAACTAATTGTGCGGTGGACCAAAAGATTGATAACCCCCGTGAGTTTAACTTAATCGTTCATATGCGTGATGAAGTGTATCAGATTAAGGCGAAAGAAAATGAATCATTATTAGTCGCGATGGAGCGGGCGGGTTTAGCGGCGCCTAGTCGCTGTCGTGGAGGGCATTGTGGGTTCTGTCATTCGCGTTTAATTAAAGGTAGTTATGTTGCCCCAAAAGAGTACGAACATCGTCGCTTAGCGGACTTTAAATTTAAATACATTCATCCGTGTTCAACTTACCCAAGTAGTGATATGGAGATTGATGTACCACCGGTTGATGAATTAAAGGAGTTTTAATCTATGAGTGTTGGTGTAATTACCTTTATTGTTATTTATTGTGCGGTTCTTTGTTGTTATTTTTATACCGAAACAACGGGCGACCTTAAATTAAGAGCGCCGAATAAAATCCTGATGGCACTTATGTTCTTTATTTTTGGGACCGTCTTTATTTGTAAAAATTTCCTTCCGCTTGATCGTCTCCATTATTTAGCGATTGCGGGATTATTCTTAGCGATGCTCG
Source organism: Bacilli bacterium (assembly GCA_024408655.1). Taxonomy (GTDB): domain Bacteria; phylum Bacillota_I; class Bacilli_A; order RFN20; family CAG-826; genus UB1719. The sequence goes on along the minus strand of JAKSUV010000003.1, from coordinate 23,400 downwards.
GTGATATTTTCTTATTATTTTCGTATAACCGGGGTGGCGATTTCTTCTTAGCGGGTAATGTGTGTTTTGTTGCTTATCAAGTGGTTTTATTACTTGATAATGCGCCTAATGGGGTCGCGAGTTTCTGGTGGGTATTTTTAATAATCCCGGTGTTATGGACAACTTTCTTTATCCTCTTTAAGAAATTTCCTAATTTCTTTAAATTAAACAAGATGCGTGGTCCCTTCCTTTTTTATCTATCGACCATTATTTCTAATGGTGTCTTTGGTTTAGCGGTGGCTATCTATGTGCCAAAGTTTTTATTATTTGGTTTAGGGATGTTTATCTTTATGCTCAGTGATTTTGACATCACTTTCCATAAATTTGTTTGTCCCGATAATAAATGGGTTCTGCGCTTAAATAGCGCTCTTTACTTTGTCGGGATGCTTATCGCGGTTTTAACTTTTGCTTTATAAGGAGATAGATATGGCTAATATTCGTGATCCAAAAATGAAACGTATTACTAATAAAACACTTGCGAACGCGTTTATTAACGAACAAGTGAAAGCGATTAAAAAACAAGTGGGGAGTAAGAAAGTTTTACTCGCCTTAAGTGGGGGAGTTGATTCGAGTGTTGTCGCGGCGTTACTAATTAAAGCAATCGGAAAAAACCTCGTCGCGGTCCACGTAAACCATGGTTTACTAAGAAAAGGTGAACCCGAACAAGTGATTAAAGTTTTCCGCCATAATCTAAAGGCCAATCTTATTTATGTTGATGCGAGTAAAGAATTCTTAAATAAATTAAAAGGTGTGAATGATCCGGAAAAGAAAAGAAAGATTATTGGGAAAGTCTTTATCGATGTCTTCGCTCGCGAAGCGAAGAAGTTAAAAGGCGTTGCCTATTTAGCTCAAGGGACGATTTATCCTGACATTATCGAAAGTAAAGGTGTTAAAGCCCACCATAACGTTGGTGGTCTACCAAAAGACCTTAATTTTAAATTAGTGGAACCAGTGAAGTTCTTATATAAAGACGAAGTTCGCCAAGTAGGCTTAGCCCTTGGTTTACCGCACGATATGGTGTACCGTCAACCCTTCCCGGGACCTGGTTTAGGAGTAAGATGCTTAGGTGCGATTACGCTTGACCGCTTAACGGCCTTAAAAGAAACTGACTATATTCTTCGCGATGAATTTAAAAAAGCGAAGCTTGATCAAAAGGTGTGGCAATATTTCACCATTATCCCTGAAGGTAAGTCAACCGGAGTCATCAACGGGAAAAGGCTTTATGGTTATGTGGCGGTTATTCGGGCCGTGAACACAAAAGACGCGATGAGTGCCACCATTGAAGAACTTCCATACGCTTTCTTAAAGAAAGTCACTAACCGAATCTTAAAAGAAGTAAAAAATGTGAACCGCGTGGTTTACGATATTACCCCAAAGCCTATCGGCACGATTGAGTGGGAATAAAAAGAAAAAGCGGCAACCCGCTTTCTTTATTTAACGACTTTCGTCGGTGTAGTGCTGAAGGTTTGTTTCCGCGGCCATGATTTCAGCTCCGCCATGTTTACTACACACCATCACGATGTTTTCTTGATGCCTACTTCGCATCTCTTTATACTCAAGGACAAGCAACCCGAGTTACTATGATTTTATATCATTTAAACGCAGAAAGCAGGGGCAACCGCGTCATGGGCATGAAAAATGTAAGCGTAGGCATGGAGTTCGCCCCTATCAGTGTTATACCAGGCGTGGTGCCAAAGAAGGGTGACAGGCGAACGGAGCCAATAATTATTAGGATTACCGTTTATATCTTTTTTGATTCTACGCTCGTTAGCTTCTTGTACCGTTTCTTCTGGATGGTTGTAATACGCGTAAAGCGTTCCCTCATCCCTAGGAACTGGATCTTTTTCTGTTTGGTTGGCGCATATTTCACTAAACGATAACGGGAAAAGCTTAGTGGTGTAAGGTAATTTAGCGGAGTAGTTCGCTCCTACGCCTACATGTTTATTGACGGTTTTAATTACGCCCCTTAAATCACTATCTAATTTAAATAAGATGCTGTCCGCATCATAATTTAAGAAATAATTAAGACTGGAGTGGGGAAAATTACGATTCGTGGAAGCGGTACCGGCTTTATCTTCCCAAGGGATGGTTTGTGGATTGCCGTTATCATAACTAACAAGATTAACAAACTCAAAAGTAATGCCAACCAGGTTATCATCCTCATCACAATCATGAGTAAAATCAATAATTCTCACTTGATGGTCTAAACCGTTAACTTTAACTGTTTTTGTTTCACCAATATAGAAGAGATAGGGCGCTAGATGCAGATAGGAAATTTCATTGATTGTGTTCCAATCGAGCTTTTTTAGTAATTCGTAATTATTCGCCCGAGCAATAATCTTTATGCCGTTTTTAATATGTTTAGCTTTAATAGTTAATTCGCCGCTATCCTTATCGTAATCACAATATTCGTGAACATATGATTCATCTTCAGACGGAGTTATCCATTGAACTTTTTCTTCTCCCTCACAATTATCAAACTGAATATATATATTCTCGCCTTTAGGTAACATAGCGCCATCTATTGGATGAAGGACAATTTTTAAATCGCCCTCGCCTTCTAACTCGTGAGTTCCAGATGGAATTGTCTCTAAACCATAAGTGTATGGTGCTTCATAAGTGAATTTGCCTTTTCTGACTCCTTCGCCGGTAATTTCAATATGCCCAACTACTTTTTCACCAGCAATAGTTACAGTGGCTTGAGTCGGATCTTGCTCGTCGATATCAACCGTGTAGCCATCCATTAAACGAGGTTTCCCATCAACCGAGATTTGTAAAGAAGAAGGAACGATATAATCGGGGGAATTAGTTTTCACCTTAAAAGTGAAGGGCTGACCAGCAGTAACTGTACAATGCACGGATGAATGATTATCATTCGTTAAAAACTCTAGGTTAGTTGTATCATATGCATCCACTAGATAATGTCGAGGGTCTATTTTCCAGTTTGCCCGCAAAAGTGTATCGTGTTCAATTAGTCTTTCCGTAAACACAAATGCGATAGGATCCATTTCACCATCGATTACTTCGTGCCAGCCAGCAAAGGTATAAAAATTTGTAGAAGTATCGGGGTGATGAATATCACCTGGATACTCCGCATACGCTGAATCGCCGGGTTCAATAAATTGCGGATCAATGAATTGGTCACCACCATTCGAATCAAATGTAACAACATATTTTTTCTTCGTTTCTTTCCATTTGGCTTTCAAAGTGAAGTCGCTAGTGACCGGCGTATTAAAGTTATATTCTTTTCCGTTTAGCTGCCATTCCTCAAATTGGAAGTTAAATTCCTCTGATGAGGCTTTAGTGGGTTTGGTCGGTTCATAGATAGTTTCGCCAGGATAAACCGTTTGCGACGCGACGGGAGTGCCATTATCGGAGTCAAAAGTAACTGTACATTGCTTGGGGCCACAATTCGTTAAAAAAGACGTAACGGTTAACGGAATTATCATTAATGCTATTTTTTTCATATCGTAATTTCTTCCTTAATTATACCGAGTGGTTATATATATCCCAAACCAAAGTGCCATACGCTTCTTTAATTGGAATAATGCGAGCTTTACAATATTTAAAGCCATCATCGTTAGGACCATGGAGACAAAGATATAAATTACCATTCGGATCATCAAAAATCATTCCGTGCCCTCCGTCAGGAGCGTCTTCATAAATATCTTTTGCATAAAGAAGTCTTTTTTGATGTACCCAACTCTTAGGATCATTAATTTTAGAATCACCTTCACGATTACAAACTAGCCCAATTGCATACCTATCAGATGCATCATCGTTCGACCATATCATTACCAATCCACCATCTTTAAGGCGATGAATAAAGCAGCCATCCGTAACCCTGTCATCGGTCCACTCTGGATCATACGACTTAAATAATTCCACGTTAGTGCTCTCATCGATTTCTGATAAAGGTTCCGTTAAATTATCCTTAAATTTAACGATATCCATTCCACCTTTATTATCAGGAGGATTATCAACCCACTCATCAACATACACCATCCACGGCACTCCATCTTGAGTGACATATAAACTACCATCGATTGTATTTGAAATAACCGAATCGTTAGTGATGTGGCCTGGCTGAACGAGATTATTACTATTCTTAGAGATCATCTTAAACCCTCCGGTTAAAGAAGAACTCTTAAAAATAGTTACACCTCTTTTATCAGTTTCTTTACTTGAATATGTAGTGAATAAATAATAATTATCTCCGTATTTGTGCATTTCAGGTGCCCAACGTTTTGTATCAATATCGTCAGTTTCTTCGACAATATTATGGCTTATTAACTCCCAACCAGTTTTGAAAGTATCTTTTGCACCATACACTCGCCATTCATCGCCATCAAAGCTTCCGCTTGTACCGTACATATAATAATCAGTCCCATCGCGATAAATGAATGGATCGCGAATAGGACAATCATCAGGGAAGAATACTTTAACAAAGGCTTCTCTTTTGCAAGTGCCTCTAACATTAAGGCTAGTTGGAACATTTATTCCATCTTTGTCATATAAGAAATCGGTTAAAAGGCGATCAACCGCACAAATTCTTGCAAAATTTGTTTTATAACCTATTACTATATTGGTACCTTGTACTTCTATAGCGTAATCTTCTTCTTTTCCTAATTTAGCAGTTAATTCTTTTGATTCGTTTCGGGTGTTAGTTAAAATAATCTCCTTGTTAGGTGTTCCACTGGTCGTCGATAATCCTAATTCGTTTAAATTATAATATCTATAAGCGTCATTAATTTGGTAAGAGTTTTGATGTGCTACTCTATAATTCCCTTCTTCAATAATTGTATAGTCACTTGTGATATGTAAAATATTAACCGTCGATGTGGACGTAGCGGTAAATGAAACATTACTTTCTGGCATTATAAAAGTGAGCATTCCGGTTGCGGAATCATAGGTATAATCGCCTTCACTTAAACTAACATCGCTTAGTTTTGGCATGCCATATATATGATCGATCGCTTTATTAGGAATAAATTTTAATTTTACTTTTGACCCAGCGATATATCCATTTTCTTTTGGCTCTTCGTAGTAATGGCAGTTACTCAAGGTGCCATTAACTTTATATTTAGTTAAGGCCGTAGTAGTGGCAGTAACTTCAACATTATTTGCTACTTTGTGAATAGTAATGGTTCTAGTATCTGGATCATACTCGGTATTATCGTCGACTGGATCGACTATTCTAACATTACTTATTGAATATCCAGCATCGACACTGATGGTGAATTGCACATCTGTGTCTCCTTCTTTAAGTGGCTCGCCTACAATATTTTGACTGCCATTGATACTACAATGTTCGGTTCCGGTAAACCCAAAAGACTTAATAGCGTAGGCTCTTGCTTCGATTTCTACGGAAGAGGTTACTTCAGTAATAGTTAATTTATGATTATATTGATTATATTTAACATTATCCCCGGTTATTGTTAAATCGTCTTTCGTTAAAAAATAGTCATTGTATACATTAATTTGAAAAGTCACATTTTTCGCGCCTTTTTTAAGTGGGCTTTTAATAATTGTTCGCTCTCCCCATATATCACAATTTTCGCCACGGAAGGTGAAAGTTGGCTTAGTAGTCGCGTTCGCCGTAACTATGACATCACCGACTACTTCGCTAATTGTGAGAACATGGGTCTGTTCATCATAAGTAGTATTTTCACCGGTAATCTGTACATCACTTTGAATTAAGACAAAGTCGTATTCAGGGTTAATAGTAAAAGTAAGATTTTTATCACCTTCATATATCTTAGTTTCGTATTTGTCTTCGTATTCAATATTGCAGTTTGTGCCTTCAAAGGTAAATTGATAGGCGGTTGGTTGATCTGTATGCGGGGTAGGGCCGCAACCATACATAAATAAAAAAGAGGAAACAACCGGAATAATCACTAAGGCGGATTTCTTCATATTTTTATATTACATAAAAATAAGGCGTTATGCAAAGGCGATGACAAAAATTGGCGACTAACGAGAAGGTGCGATCTTTTTCTTTTTAAGCACAAGCGGCATTAATAAACACGCCATCATTAATACTTCGCCAATCGCAGTTAAGAAGAAATTATAGTCATTAAGCGCTTTAACAGGGCCACCAATCGCAGCGAATATTAACATAAATATACCCGATAATAATACCCATAGCCCTTGCTTTTTAATAAGTGCAATAACACCAAAGAGGAATAAAGGAATGACACCACCGATTGAAATTACTTGGTTAATCGTCACCACGAATTTAGAAGTCGCTTCGCTCATTTGGTAACGTAAAATACCCGCTGTATCAACCGGTTCTAACTTTACTAAGGCGGCCATGATAATACCAAAGACCATCACGACGCCCGTAATCGCATAAATAATGATCTTATTCCATTTCGATCCACTAAGAAGGTAGGCAATTGGTATTAAAAGCGGCACTAAAATACCATGTAAAACAAAGCGAAGATAGGATAACGCTAATAGTCCTTGGCTAACACCAATATAAACGCCTAAAACTTGAATAAAGGCGTCAATACTTAAACCGATACATTCAATAAAAAACAATACATTAATTAGTTTTCTTGATTTATAAAGCGCAAAACAGGCGCCAAATAATTCTAAGAAGGCAATCACCCACATAGCGGGTACGGTAATCGCATTAAAAAAACTTTCCATAATTTATCGATTAAAGACCTCAATATGATGCTTAACGTTAAGGTAAGTACCCTTAACCATCGCAAGATTTAAATCAAAATAGTTGTGTTTATCAGCGTTCTTTAAATACGCTTCGGCTTCTTGGGTGAGACGGATAAAACTCGCGGTTGCGATATTAACTTTACTAATGCCGTGCTTAATGAGTTTAACAAACTCATCATCACTAATTCCGCTTCCGCCATGGAGGACTAAAGGAATCGAAACGGTAGAGGCAATCTGATCTAAAACATCAAAAGCGAGCTTTGGTTTTTCTTTATAAACACCGTGCGCATTACCAATGGCGACGGCTAAGAAGTCAACACCAGTTTGGTTTACAAAATCAAGTGCCTTACTAGGATCAGTATAAAGGGCTTTAATTTCTTGACTCCCGTCTTCGCTCCCACCAACGTGACCAAGTTCAGATTCAACACTTGCGCCGTATTTTTTCGCCATCATAACCACTTCTTTCGTCTTCGCGATATTTTCTTCGTAAGGAAGACTAGAACCATCAAACATGACGGAAGTAAAACCTAAGGCTAGTGCTTCTTTCACCGCATCAAAGGTTTGTCCATGGTCAAGATGGACCGCGACATCGACTTTCGCTTTTTTAGCAGCAGCGACCATCATTGGACCCATTAAATATAAGGGTGAATGTTTAAACCGCGATTCCGCAATCTGGATGATAATGGGGGTGTTAGTGTCTTCGGCCGCTTTAATTGCACCTAAGACCATCTCCATATTACCAACATTAAAAGCGCCAACACCATGATGGTTTATTTTCGCCCTCGTTAAGAGGGTTTTCATATTCACTAATGGCATATTTTAGTAAAGGTTCTTATACATTTGAACTAGATCCGCTTCAGTTAACGAACGCATGGTGTTTTGTGGGCTACCACTATCCATCGCGTCGTGCGCCATCTTGGGGATGGCGGCGAAGAATTGATCTTTATTGATTCCGTATTGTTCAAGTGTGGGGATTTCGCAGGTCTTAGTAATACCTTCAATGGCCGCTAAGAATTTCTTACTCGCGACTTCATCACTATCATCTTTACTTGCAACATTAATTTCGCGGGCTAAGATCGCGAACCGGTCATAGGCGCCCGATAAGGCAAAGCCTAAGCATTCTTTCATCAGCATCGCGTTAGAAATACCGTGCGCGACGTGGAAGAGCGCGCCAATTGGACGAGACATGCCGTGTATTAAAGTAACAGAAGCGTTATTAAAGGCAATGCCAGCCTCTAGAGCGGCAACGGACATTTGAATGCGCGCTTCTTCGTTTTTCCCGTCTTTAAACGCGATTGGTAAATACTTGAAGATCCGTTTCACCGCGCTTAAAGCGAAGGTATCGGATAAGGTTTGGGCTTTCCGTGAAGTAAATGATTCAACTGCGTGACAAAGAGCATCTAAGCCGGTCGCCGCGGTAATCTTTGGTGGAGCGGTCATAGTAAATTGTGGGTCAATGACTGCTAAAGTTGGAATTAAGACGCGACCTTTTAAAAGCATCTTAATGTTTTTCTTGGTATCAGTAATAATCGTAAATTGAGTAGCTTCGCTTCCGGTACCAGCGGTCGTGGGAATCGCGACCATTGGGGGCATCTTGGAGGTAATGACTTTACCCATAAAGTCAGAAATGCTACCACCTTTTTCCACTAATGAGCCAATCGCTTTCATCGAATCGATGGGGCTACCACCACCTAAAGCGACTAAGAAATCACAATGGTTATCCTTATAGATTTTTAAACCACCTTCAATCATCGTGTCGGTTGGTTCACCAGTAATTTGATCATAGATCACATAGTCGACACCCGCTTTCTTGAGTGCGTCTTCGACTTTCTTCGCGTTACCTAATTTAATCATAACGGCATCCGTCACGAGTAACGCTTTCTTACCTAAACTACTTAAAGTAGTGATGGCGCTATCAAGTGCGCCAGCGCCAGTAAGCATTTGTCCTGGAACAATAAATTCTCTTGCCATAAATTATTCTCCTTTAAATTTAGCTTTATGTAACCAAAGATATCTTTTATCTTCGTTACGATCAGTTTGTAACCACGGTTTGTTGTCGAAATGACGAATCATCCAACAAGTGTACATATGGAAACCGGGGGCGCAAACCTGTGGATGTAATTCACCACCCGGAATCGCTGAGAAACTGTTGTTAACACTTTTAAAAACTTTATCACCGACAAAGCTCGCACCAAAACCTTCGGGGCGATCAAACTTAAATAAATAACATTCGGGTTGGGGGTGACGGTGGGGAAGATAGCCACTCCAATTACCACGGTCATTGACAATTTCGCCAAGGACGATGTGTGATTTCGGATTGATATCATGATCAATAATCGTATTTAAACGACGCTTAGCGGTGTTACCAAATTTGCCAACACAAGAATACTTAAATGGGGCGTCTTTTGGTGAATAGAGTTTGCTTTTCCAAGTATTATTATTTTTCGCGCATTGCACTAAAATTTCGGTTTTGGTGATCGCTTTTAGTGTCACTAATTCATTTTTCGACACATGGAGCGCCCAAGGTCCTTCACAGAACACGCACTTACGCGAAACGGTTTTATTGCCACCTTTCCAAGCAAAATTTAATTTGCCAGATAAAAGTAAGATGGCCATTTCTTCCGTTGGTTTTTTAAATTTCCGCACTTCACCTTTCTTTAAGATGTAGAGACGAATATCCATATTCATATGTTTATATTCGTTCGTGTAGGTGGTGAGAACCATCTCACCCTTTTTGTTATATTTCGGATAACCAAAAACTTTCATCGTTATTCCTCCTTTAATAATCTCTTGCTTCTTTTCGGCCCTTTAAGACGCCTTCACACGCTTTCCGGACACTCGCTTTAGTTGAAGTTGTAGCAATACCAACGTTCCACCAAGACTCATAACCATCGGTCATCGTCTTTGGTAAAACTTTTAAATCAAATAAGCAGGCCACTTTTTGTTTCTTGGCGTCTTTTAGAGCGGCTTCAAGTTGTTTCACGTTTTTACAAGTGTAGGTTTTCATGCCATAGCCTTCACCAATCTTGGCGTAATTAACGGGAATAAGTTTTTCACATGGTTTCTTACCATTAGTGTATCTAAATTCAGTGGCTAAACTACCAATACCGTGGTTCATTTCCAGGTTATTAATACAACCAAAGCCACAGTTATCAAACACTAAGATATTCACCTTTTGTTTTTCTTGCATAATGGTCATGATTTCACTATGGAGCATTTGGAAACTCGCATCACCAACGACCGCATAAACTTCGTTATGCGGTTCCGCCATCTTAACCCCTAAGGTTGCGGCGACTTCGTAACCCATACAGGAATAACCATATTCGGCATGATAGCCACCCCGTTTATCCGTCCGCCACATTCTTTGCATGCAGCTTGGGAGTGAACCACCCGCGGTAATAATCGTCGCGTCTTTATCTAAGACTCGGTTTAAAGTCGCTAACGCGGCGGTTTGGGTTAACACCGAGTTAGTTAATTTATTAAATTCTGGGATGGTCCGTGGATCACGGGCTTTAATTAATGGTTCAAAGTTCTTACCCGTATAGACGATTGAACCTAAACGTTTAAGTTCTTTATCCCATTTATCTTTCGCGACTTTAATTTCGTTTTTATATTTGCTCACATACTTAATTTTCTTTAGTTTAGCGATTAACGCTAATAAAGTTGCTTTCGCATCACCAATCGCTTTGGTCGCATCATATTTATACGCGTGATAACGGCAGTTATTAATCGTCACAAACTCAACATTAGGATTTTTAAATAAGCGTTTAGAACCAGTCGTGAAGTCACTTAAGCGCGTTCCAATCGCAATGACGACATCGGCGTCTTTTGCAATGATGTTAGAAGCGTAGGTACCAGTCACCCCAATTCCACCTAAACAATAGGGGTGCGATGACTTACACGCGGATTTCCCGGCTTGCGTTTCCCCAAAGGGGATTTTAAATTCACTAGCGAATTTTTCAATGGTTTCGCCGGCTTCACTATATTTTGCGCCGCCACCAACAATGATTAACGGTTTCTTGGCTTTTTTAATCACATTAACGATATCATCAAGTTCTTCGTTAACGGCAACAGGACGCGTAATCCGGTGCACTCTTTTCTTAAAGAAATATTCCGGATAATCAAATGATTCACCTTCAACGTCTTGCGGTAAAGCGATACAACACGCACCGGTTTCCGCCGGATCAGTTAATACCCGCATCGCGTTAATTAAGGCGGTCATCACTTGTTCAGGACGTGTAATCCGGTCCCAATATTTAGAGACGGGTTTAAAGGCGTCGTTTGTGGTAGTGGCTAAAGAATTACTTTGCTCTAATTGTTGTAAAACGGGATCAGGTTGTCTTGAGGCAAAGGTGTCCGCGGGGAACACTAATAAGGGAATATTGTTGACGGTCGCGGTGGCCGCAGCAACGACCATGTTTGCCGCGCCTGGACCAACGCTAGAAGCGCAAGCAATAATTTTCCGGCGGTTATTTTGTTTAGCGAACGCGATGGCCGCATGGCACATTCCTTGTTCATTTCTTCCTTGCATAACCTTTAAAGCACCAGGATTAGTGTCTAAGGCTTCGCCTAAACCGACTGCGATACCATGACCAAAGATGGTAAAGAAACCATGAACGAATTTTGTTTCTTTATTATCCATTAAGACATATTGGTTGTCTAAAAAGCGCACAATGGCTTGGGCAGTAGTCATCCGAATTTTTTTACTCATAATTTCTCCTTTAGGCGCGAGCAATCATCTCGCCATATTTTTTCTTTTCGTCTTTAATAAAGGCGCAAACTTCTTTGGCGCTTGGTAAATCATCGGAGCAGTTATTGCTTCTTACCATCATAGAAGCTTCGGCGCTACCAAATTCAAGGCAATCAATGATTTTCCAACCTTGGTATAAACCATATAAGAAGCCAGAAGCGTAGCCATCGCCACCTCCAAAGCCTTTCCGGGCTTTCACGGGGAAGGGTTTAATGGAAAACTTTTGGCCATCAATGGTGTAAGCGGTTGAACCTTTCATACCGTGCTTAATGACGACAATCTTCGCGTTATAACTTTGCCAAAATTTCGCACTTTCTAAATCACTCATATGGGGTTTAATTAAGCGTTCGGTTAAATCGAACTCTTCGCGTGAACCCATAATGATGTCGGCTTCTTTAGCGACAATGGAATAATAGATGGAGATTTCATCAAGATTCTTCCAGTTATAAGCGCGGTAATCGATATCAAAGATGACTTTTGTCTTATTCTTTTTCGCAAGATTCACCGCTTTAATCGCGGCTTCGCGGGATGGGGATTCCGCTAATGCGGTACCAGAAATTAAGATGGCTTTCGCACTTTTAATATAGGCTTCATCAATATCTTCAACGGATAATTGTAAGTCCGCGATTTTATTCCGGTACATGAGAATCGAACTTTCTTTTGCCGAGCGCATCTCGGTAAAGGTTAAACCTAAGTTCTCACCATGTTTACAACGCGTTAAATGCGAAGTATCAATGCCCCGGCTCTTAAAATAGTCCGTGACATAATCACCGAATTGATCATTACTTACTTTACCAATAAAGCCGACCTTTAGACCGTGTTTATTAAGACCAACGGTAATGTTCGCGGGTGAACCGCCTAAGAACATTTCAAACATATGGACTTTCTTTAAAGGTTTGAAGTCTTCTTTGACCTTATCGTTATAGGCGGGATTAAAATCAATTGCCACCCGTCCTAATAAGATTAAGTCGAGTTTTCGTTTCTGATCAAATTCAATGTATTTCATACTTTCTCCTATTTACTTTTTTTGCTTTTACTTTTTGGTTTTGCTACTTTACTAACCTTTTTCGCCGCTTTTGGTTTGGCGGTTGCTTTGGGTTTACTAACGACTTTTGTTTCCGCAACTTTAGGTTGTTCTTCTACCTTTATGGCAGGAGCAGCCGCGGCACTAGCTGTAGTGTCTGTCTTTCTTTCATCAATCTTATGTTTAGTCGCGGCAATAATATCTTCAGTATGCGCGCTTTCTTCTTTTTCCCATTCACGCTTGGTGAGAACAAGCATCATCGCGTCATACTTCTTATCAAGTTTATAGAAGACAAGAACAAGCAATACACCAACAGCAATCGCTAATGGAACAAACATATAAATGTATTTAATCATCGCGAGAGCTTCTGGGCTTTGGATTTCGCCACCTTCGTTATAACCAGCTGCGGTTAATAATTGAGTAATGACGACTGAAGATAGACCTGAACCAAGTTTCGTACCAACACTACCACCTGCGCAGATGAAGCTTTCTTGGCGGACCCCGTTTTTATAGTGACCAAAGTCAACGACGTCACCTAGCATGCCAAAGACGACCGCGTTAAGTGGGGCTAAACCGATGGAACGAATAATGCTAATACCGTATAACATACCGACATTTTCCGGATAGATACAATATAAGGCTTGTCCAAGCACCGCGACAATCGCGCCAAATAAGGCAAGATTCCGTTTGCCAACTTTTTTGACAAGCGGCATACACACAAAGACGCCAGCGACAAGTGTTAACGTTTCAACTAAGAACAAGGTTTGATATAAACTTTCGTCGCCGATAACCCATTTACAGAAATAAGTTAAAGAAGTTCCGACGGCACCGAAAGAAACGCTTTGGAACATCCAGAGTAATAAGACCGCCCAGAAGTATTGGTTAGTGACTAAGAACTTTAAAGCTTTCTTCATTGGGAGTTTGTCTTTTTTAGCCGTCGCGTCTTTCGCCTCTTTGGCTTTAGGATTGGCTTTTTCCATGTCGGGATTAGTTTTTTCTTTACAGAAGATAAAGTTAAGAATTAATAAGACGAAGGCAACTGCTGCCCAAATGGTCATTGCTTTAACCCAAGCGTCTTGACCTTTGTCTTTATCGAAAGCGGCAACTAAGAAGCCGGTACAAGTAACACCCAGAATTTTTCCTAATGGTGATAGACCCATTCTTATATTACCTAACATATCGCGTTCGTGTGAACTACGTGTCATGTAGGTTGATAAGGTACCATAAGGTAAGTTAATTGCGGTGTAACAAATGGTGTTACAGAAGTTATAAGTGATGGCGACATAAAGGATTTTAATCCACTGTGCGTCGGTCTTTGGCACAGTAAATAGCAAGACCGCCGAGACGCAGAACGGAATACTCATCCAGAGTAGCCACGGTCGCGCTTTACCCCAACGAGAGTGAGTCTTTTCGACGACAATGCCCATGATGACATCGGAAACACCATCGAAAACCCGTGAACCGAGCATGACGTAACCAATCGCCGCTGCGCTAATGTGAGCAGTATCAGTGTAGAAAATTGTTAAGACCGCGCCGATCATACCAAAGACGATGTTACAAGCAACGTCGCCTCCGGCGTAGGCAAAACGTGTTCCCCATTTAATTTTGTCTTCTGGGCTCACGTACGCGCGTGTTTGTGTTTGTGTAGCCATTTTCTTGTCTCCTTTATGAGTGTGAGATAAAAGCCTGCACGGAGGCAGGCTTTATCATAATAATTTAGAATTTAATTTCGCTAATTTTGACGGGGCGATGTTCTTTTAATGATTTCTTCGCCGCGAGGCCCATGAGGACTGGTTGTAAGCCATCAAAGACACCGACTTCCGTCTTCTTGTTCTTTTCAATCGCGTTAATGAAAGATTTAATTTCTTCCGCATAAGCGACCATATAACGTTCAAGGAAGAAGTATAAGTAACCTTCACTCGTGTTACCTTGTTCGTTACTAAGGACTAGACTTGAAGCAGCGTCGTTATAAACTTGGACCATGCCTTTTGAACCAAAGACTTCGGCCCGTTGGTCATAACCATAAACCGCTTTCCGGGAGTTATCAATGACGACTAAAGCGTTATTTTTCATCTTGAGGGTGATAATCGCGGTATCAATATCGCCCGCTTTACCAATCTCTTTATCAACGAGGTTGGCACCATAGGCGGAAACTTCCACCGCATCACAACCCGCTAAGAAACGCGCCATATCAAAATCATGGATTGTCATATCAAGGAAGATACCACCTGACACTTTGATATAACCAATCGCTGGTGGAGCGGGGTCACGGGAAGTAATCTTGATAATGTGGGGATCACCAATCTTACCCGCCACAACCGCTTTCTTAATCGCTTGGAAGTTGTGGTCAAAGCGACGGTTAAAACCAACTTGGTATTTAATCTTTGGATGTTTCTTTAAGCACTCCATAACCGCTTTGATCTTTTTGACGTCGTGATCAATCGGCTTTTCGCAGAAGACATGCTTACCCGCTTTAATCGCTTCAATCGAAATTTTTGAGTGGGTGTCGGTTGAAGAACAAATAAGAACGGCTTGAACTTCCTTATCGTTTAAGACATCGTGATAGTCTTTTGTGAGTTTCTCAACGCCTTTACCTTTTACCCAATCGGCGGTGTCCTTATTCATGAAAGGATCAGCCATCCATTTAATCCGGGCATTGGGGATTTGGGTCGAAATACTGTGCGCGTGGACTTTACCAATCCGGCCCGCACCAATAATACCAACTGTAATCATAAAATCTTTACCTCCTTATTTTATAAACCAGTCTTGGCACGAATAAATTTCCGTGCTTTAATTGCGTACTCTAATGGATTCGCCTTGGCGGGATCTTGTTCCGCTTCCACTAACATATAGCCTTGGTAGTGGTTATCCGCTAAGACTTTAAAAATCGGCGCAAAGTTAATTGAGCCATCACCAGGAACAGTGAAGGCACCTTTTCTTACGCCCGCTAAGAAGCTTAATTTCTTTTTCTTGACTTCGGCGACCACTTTTGGACGAATGTCTTTTAAGTGGACGTGTTTAATCCGTTTAATATATTTTTTGACCATCTTGAGTGGATCAACGCCACAATAAGCGAAGTGACCAGTATCAAATAAAAGACTCACGTATTTTGGATTCGTGTTCTTCATGAAGCGATCAACTTCCTTTTCGTCTTGAATGACGGTGCCCATGTGGTGGTGGTAGGTAAGATGAATGCCATAGTCTTCTAAGGCAATCTTGCCTAATTTATTCATGCCATCACAGAAGATTTTCCATTCTTTGTCATTCATTTTGTATTTATGACCAAAGACCGGGGTCTTGAGTTGACCTTGAACACTGTGTGATTGTTCGGATGCACCGATAATCTTTGCGCCCATAGCTTTTAAGAACGCACATTGCTTTCTAAAGTCTTTTTCAACTTGTTTAAAGGGTTTAGTAATTAAGAAGCATGAGAACCATTGGTTACAGATTTGGATGCCCCGTAAATCAAGTGCCTTCTTAAGCACTTTCGGATCTTTCGGATATTTGTTTCCGACTTCCGAACCGGTATAGCCGGCTAACGCCATTTCACTGACGCATTGCTCAAAGGTGTTTTCCGCGCCTAAATCAGGCATGTCGTCATTAGTCCATGCGATGGGTGCGATCCCGAGCTTTACTTTCTTTTTGTCAAACATTGTTGCCTCCTTTTGACTAAAAGTCTTTACCGAGTAATATTATACACCAAAATATAAATATTTATTAGGTAAAATTTATGTAATAAAACGAATAAATGTAAGCGCTTAAAAATATGCTATTTAAGATTAGAAGGCGATGGTGTTATATTGCTTGAGCGAAAATATTAACTTTATCAGTAATAACGCCTTCGAAAATGGTTATTTTTTCTTTGCTAGGAGGATTACGATCTATTTTATAGTGGGTGTTAAGAATAAGTGGAATAGTTGATTCACCAATCGTAATTGTTATATCCATAGGAACCTGGTAAGGTTCTTCGGCAAAAAGTTGAAAGACTAATGGGTCACCCTTTTTCGCTTTTTGGCCTTCTTGAATAGAGCTAGTTAAATTAAGGAAAGTGCATAATACTTCGTATTGCGGTTGATAATCGTTAACATCGACAAGGATGGTCCCACGGGGAATCGCTTGGTAATTAGGAAATTTAATTAATATCGTTTTTAGTGATTCGTTATATGTATATTCAAATTCTAGTTTAGTGCGTGAATAGGCGTTATCATTCACATAAAAGTTAATATCATCCTTGCTAGGAACATGGTATCTTTCGGTATTTTGCAAAGCAAAATTAAGTGACAAAAAGTCGCTTTCATAAATTTGGCTAGATAATTTCATGGTCGGGCTTTCGATTATAAAGTGGATGTGGTGATAATAAATCGCATACACGGTAGTTACTTCTATATCTTGTGTAATAGTAAAATCTTTACTAATTAATTCATCGGTCGGATTTTTTCCGAATGACCAACCTTTAAAATCATATTCGTCTTTAATTGCGGTCTGAATCGATGGATCAACATAGTTCTTCCAAGTTCCACCAAACGGGATGGCTATTTCGGTTTCGCTACCAGGTGATAAAAAGCCGCCATTACCCTTAAAACTAAATGTCTTATAGTTTTCGTCTGTAGTCACTTCGATTAAAATGTCAGCATCTTCATTTATGTCCGGGACAACATTTAATCGATTGCCGGTAAAGGTGTAAGTAGCCTCTCCATTGATTAGTTCGACTTTGGGCGCACAGTATTGATCAATCTGATAAGAAAATATTACTGGATGAGCCGTCCCAGGAACATACGGAACTGATTTAGTAAATGGTTTAAAATGTTTATCGGAATTGGTAATCGTAACATAGGAAACGATGGATACACGCGTAATCGAGACGGTGACGGTGAAATTAGCGTTAACCTGTGGATAAATAGTAATTTCTTGGTTTTCATAATCGAAGGTACAGTAGCTACCTTCGACATCGGATGATACCACTACGGGGATAAAGTCTTCTTCGATGGTATAAGGAACCACAATTGGGGTAAAATCGTTTCTTTTAAAAGTAAAAGAAGATTTATTGGGCATAAATCGTTGGTCGGTCTTAGCAATCGTTATGGTGTAATAATCCGGCTCTTTTTTCTGGCAAGCGGTGATTAGTAGTGTTGAAGCTAATATCACAAGAATTTGTTTTTTCATAATTTTTCCTTAAATGCAGAAGCCCGGCGCCATGCCATCCGTTATGCCTCCAATAATCGGACGCCCGTTAAGCCTACCAGTAGGTTCGCATGTGCCCGCGATATAGAGCATCCCAACAGGAAATGAGCGGAGCCAATAATTAGTCGGAGTACCGCTATTTGATGCAGGTTCAGCTGTTTCCTTTATCCGGAAAACATCGTTGTCATGCTCGTCATAATATTGATAAATGAACCCTTCGTGACCCATCATGTCTGACGGAACATTAGTCATTTCTTCATAAGAAAGCGGGAATAATTTGGTTGGATAATGCGCTAATTCGTAGACGCTATCATGTCCAAGAGTTGTTTCTTTATAAACGGTTTTAATAACATTTTTTAAGTCGTCAGGAATTTTATTAGGCAAAAAGTCGGTGTTTAAATAAGCGTTTAATACGGAGTCGGGGTAACAGCAGGTATTAGGACCTCCCCAGCGGTTTTTAACAGCCTCTCCACTCGAATTAGTTAAAACGTTGGCAAATTCAAAAGTAATTCCCACCCTCGTTTCATCAGGATGGTCTTTATCGGTGTAATCATGATTAAAACCGATAATCCTCAATCGATGGACACGGCCATTGATTTCTATTCTTTTAATATCGCCGATGGTAAAGAAATATGGTGCGTATTTATTTTCGGAAATGGTTTTGATGTCATCCCAATTAGCTAGTTCAAGAAGTGGTTGTCCGTGGGCGGCTAGTATAAAAGTGAACGAATCATTTTCTTTAGCCGATATGATAGTTATTATCCCGTTTTCTCCATCATATTCAATATTGTCGTATTTAGTGATAGGAAGGGCTTGCGTACCGTTATCAACATAAATGTCTTCCTCGTATGGGAATTGTCCTCCGGCTGATGTTAATTGTAACTCGTGTCGTGCTTCTTGAGTTGAAACCCGTTGAATAGGAATCGGAAAAATTCCCCCGAGACTAATAACTTCGCAAAAATAGCAACTGGCTTGTGCAGCGGTGGCGGATATGCGTACCTTACCATCAATCACATTTTCTTTGATTGTCACTGTCGCCTGGCTACGATCGCTATTAGGCTTAACTTCATATAAAGATCGATTGAGGGGAATTCTTGATTCACCAAGATAAATAGAATAATTGTTTGGTACAAGGTATTCGGTCGGGTTAGTAGCACCAGAGTCACCCGTCACCATCACGGTAAAGGCGTAAGAATCGCCTTTTTTAACGTATGAAGGTTCATTACTATTCGGCACGACGGGTTCAAAATCTAGGTGTGAATCGGCCGACTCATTGATAAATAATACTTCATATTCTGGTTGATAAGCGGTGATAGCAATAACGGCCTTGCCAGAAACTAGTGTGTGGGGAATCGTTAAGGTTGCGCTAGTGCGAGTGCTTATAGCATAGGTCACGTTTTCTAACGGGATTTTAGTTTCTTCTTCGCCAACGCTAATTGTAATTCCTTCTCCGGCCGTAAATTGTTCAAGCGTTGGTAAATCAAATTTAGCTTCTTGTTCTGGTTTCGCTGAAATAGACACTACTAAATCTTCGCCGGGTTTTCCCGAATACCTATCAATTTGGTACGGGGATTCTTTATCAGCGAACAAAGAGCAAAGATAACTATATGATGGATAAACGACTGCATCATCTAAGAAAACGTAATTATCAAGGATGATGTCGCCAGTTGGCGTAGTGCCGTCAAACGACCACCCTTCGACTTTATATTGATCTTGCTCAAATGTTGGCTTCTTAACTTGTGACCATTTGACCCCTTTATAAGTTTGAACGGTATCAATGATTGGGCCGCCTACGCTTTCGGCAAATTGAATTTCGATTGGATATTGCGTAGCGGTAATTTTCACGGCAAAATCCGCTTGCATTTGATTAATCGTTAAAGTCGCTGAAGTTTTATTGTTGCGACGATTATAAACGACCCAGTCAGGGATATCAGTGATTGCTTCAGGTAGTTCTTCATATTCGTTATCCGTCTTAATTGTATAAATTCGTCCTTCGCTCTTTTCGATTTTTTCGGTGTATCTTTCTTGTCCGTTAATTGAGCACGCAGTGCCTTCAAAAACAAAATTATAGGTTGTATCTTCGCTTGGCGAGCCACAACTCGCTAAAAGGGAGATAGCTAAAAATGGTAATACAAATTTATGCTTATTCATATCATTTATTATACATCATTTTTTTAATGCTTTTAAACTTGTCGCAGTATATTAAAGTACGCGCGCGGAAAACTAATGTATAATAGGGGTGATATTTCTTATGGCCAAAAATAAACTAATTTATGGTGTTGGCGATATACCAAAATTTAAGAACCTAATCCTTTACGCGTTTCAAACGTTATTAGCAATTCTCGCGGCAACTATTGCTGTCCCCGCGATTATTGGATTACCAACCCAAATTCCGGCGGCGACTTTAGGAGCGGGGATTGGGACCATTGTTTATATTTTCTTTACCAAAGGTTGGTCACCCATCATCCTTTCTTCTTCCTTCGCTTTCCTTAGCGCCTTTCCCGTCGCTATTTCTTTTGGTTATATGGGGATTTTAGTCGGTGGGATTTTTTCTGGGGTGGTTTATATCATCATTGCCATTATCGTGAAAATGGTGGGCACTAAGTGGGTTGACCGTTTAATGCCGGCGGCAATTATTGGTCCGGTGGTGGCGTTAATTGGTTTTAGTTTAGCACCCCAAGCAATTCGCGATTTAACCGCCGCGAATTCGACTGATCCATTCTCCCAATATAACTTTGTCGCGATTTTTTGCGGCCTTGTTACCTTATTTACAGTGACCTACTGCATGGTACAAAACCGTTTCAAAAGTGTTAAATTATTACCATTTATTATCGGCATTGGAGCGGGTTATTTATTAGCGACCATTTTTACCCTAATTGGGATGGCTACCAATGTTAGTTATTTAAAAATTATTAATTGGGATAATCTAGTTAAAAGTTTCTCACCCATTACGATTGAGTCATTTTTCACCGTCCCAAAGATTTCTTTAGTAGAGGGAATTAAGGAGATGGTGACGGGGCAATTTGCCGCTGAAATTATCGAGGCGAGCAAAGGCACCGCCCGTTTACTTGATGGCGTTGGAGTAGCTGAAATCGCCATCGCTTTCTGCCCAATTGCGTTAGTGACCTTTGCGGAGCATATTGCCGATCATAAGAATATTTCCACCATTATCGGTCACGATTTAATTAACGATGAACCGAAACTACACCGGACATTATTAGGTGATGGAGTGGGCACTATTGCCGGGACTTCGTTTGGGATTTGTCCAAACACAAGTCTAGGCGAAAGTATTGCGTGTGTAGCCTTAACGCGAAACGCTTCGGTCGCTACGACCTTTATGACCTCTTGCATTTGTATCTTGTTGTCCTTCTTATCACCGTTTGCCTTGGTATTACAAACCATTCCGCGGTGTGTTATCGGTGGCATTTGTATTGCGGCGGTGGGCTTTATCTCGGTTTCTGGTTTAAAGATGTTTAAGAACGTTGACCTTGATGATAGCGGTAACTTATTAACGGTTTGTACGATTCTAATTGCCGGTATCGGTGGCTTATGTATTAATATTCCTTACATTATCGCTGATGATCCAGAAGCGTGTAAATATATTCCGATTGCCTCGGTCGCTACTTCTTTACTTTTAGGTATCGCGGTAAATCAATTTGTTAAACATATTAAGCGTCACGAAGAAAAACTTTCAAAGCATCCGCACGATAAAGATAAATAGCATTATTGCGTTGCTGGATAAATAATTTAATCTTAGCTACATAATGTATAATAAAAATGATAGAGGTTTTCATCAATGAAAAAACTAGGTTTGTTAGTAATACCATTAATGGCGGTGTCTCTTTTAACTAACTGTAGTTCTGGTTCCAAGACATATGTTGTCCTTTTTGTATCTAACGGTGGAACTTCAGTACCTCAACAAGAAGTTAAAGCAAATAGCCATCTAGTAAAACCAGATGATCCTACGAAAAATGGATATACATTTATAAAGTGGTGCACCGATGAAGCTTTAACGATTGAGTATAATTTTTCTAGTGTAGTCACGAATAATTTTGTCTTATACGCTAAATGGTCAGATGCTATTCCTTATCAGATTACCTACAATATGCCAGAAGGTGCCGAGCAGACTAATCCAACTAGTTACACGGTTGAATCTGAAGATATCGTTCTAGAAAACGCTACGATTGTTAAAGAAGGGTATAAACAAGAATGTGATGGCTGGCATAAAGATAGTCCGGCTGGTGAGATCATAACAGTTATCCCGAAAGGAAGCACCGGTGATTTAAAATTATACACAAGCAAAGTCGCTTCAACATATAGTATTGAATATAATATGCCCGATGGGGCTACGCAGACTAATCCAACTAGTTACACGGTTGAATCTGAAGATATCGTGTTAAAAAACGCTACGATTGTTAAAGAAGGGTATGAACAAGAATGTGACGGCTGGCATATTGGTAGTTCGACTGGTGAAAAAATAACCACTATTCCTAAAGGAAGCACCGGTGATTTAAAATTATATACAAGCAAAGTCACTATTCTTTATAACATTACTTATAACAATCTTGAAGAATCGACAACTGATAATCCAACTAGTTACACCGTTGAAAGTGAAACGATTACTTTAGAAAAACCAACTGAGCGTGGTTATGAATTTACTGGTTGGCATAAAGATAGTCCGACTGGTGAACTTATCACCCAAATTGAAGAAGGTACGACCGGTGATATTAATTTATACGCCAGTTGGAGTGACACCCCAACAACTTATACAATTACCTATAAAAATGTAACCGCGGAAGAAACTGCTGGTTTTGCCACCACTTATACAATTAATGATTTACCATTAACATTATCTACTCCAACGCGCACTGCTGATTGGACTTTTAACGGCTACTACACCGATGAAACTTTTGTTGAGGAAAGTCGATTAGCTGATAATACCATTCCAACAGGCACAGCTGGCAATTTAACTTTATACGCCAAGATGACCTATAACAAAACATTAGAGCAATGTAAATGGCCTGAAATTAAAATGATTTCTGAGAAAGGTGGAGCAAGAGCTACTTTTGGTGATCCAGGTGCTCAAACTAAAAACATAGGAGTATACGGCAATGAACACCAAGTAAGAATCGTTGCTTATGACTATGATGAATTATCAACATCTACAAAAGAAAATCCTCAATATGCAGGAATTACATTTGAATTTGTTAATACCATTTCTAGCTTTTCAACAACATGGAATAATATAGATGGGTCTGATTCTACTAATTATAATTTTATTGATAAATCCGATTTAAATAATTGTTTGCAACCGGCTGGTAATATTTACAAAATGATGCCATCTGATTTGATGAGTGTTGTTAAAACTGTTAATAAAAAAGTTGAGATTCATCCCAATGATGAATGGATAGAAGGTAATTATAATACTCAATTATTCCCATTATCTTATGATGAAATTGACGGAAATGATGATAAAACTTATGAATATTATAAAGTTGATTCTAAAAGTAGGAGAATTAAAAATGTACGATATTGGCTCCGCTCGCCTAATGTGGACGGTGACGCTAGCGCGTGGTATGTCGGCGAAAACAGCGGTGTCATCGGTAGCGGCATCGTTTACGATACTAAGTACACCATGTACGCGGTTGCGCCCGCTTTCTGTATTTAATTGATTAAATAAAAAATGGTCGGAACGACGAGAAGGGATAGTGATTTCGTCCAAAATCGTCCC